>NZ_JBHLTC010000037.1:0-263621 GCF_042434725.1 Kribbella deserti
CTTCCACGGCCGAATCAGGCGCCGGCTGGAACAGCTTTTTCAAAGACCTGGTCGCCCGCGAAATCCGCCGCCGCACCGACGTCGTCGGCATCTTCCCCGACCGCAACTCGATCATCCGACTCGTCGGCGCCGTCCTCGCAGAACAACACGACGAATGGGCCGACGGACGCCGCTACCTCGGCCTCGAAGTACTCCACCGCAGCCGACTCACCCTCATCACCAACAACCCCACCCCCGAGCACAACCCCACCGCCGGCGCGATCAGCGCCTAACAGACAACAACGAAGGACCAACCGTCGTACACCACTCCAAAGGACTTGACCCACATCAACGCTTCTCGCACCAACTCAGCACGAACTCTCGTCAGCACCGAGCCCCGGCTAAAGTTGCGAGCACCCCCGTCCTCGGACCAGCCGCTCTGAGCGGATCAGCTCTGACATCCCGACCGTGGGCGCTGGCGGAGCGACAATGACGGCGGTCCGAGCTCGGTCGGTGTTCGGGCACGCTATACCGACTCGGTGCTTTCAGCTGCCGTGACCTTCAACCCGGCGGACACCAGCGCGCGGATCTCTCCTCCGCCCGAATCCGCTCGGATGATCGATAAGGCGCTATCGCAGGCCAGAACGCCAGCGCCATATGCGGACTGCGCCTAGGCACGCGAGATGCTGCGAGCAGTCATCCGCTGCGGCATATTGCCAACCCACCAGCGGCCCGCTGGACTCAGCACCGAGCGAGCAATCCGATGCCGCCGGTCCCCACATCCCCTAGTCCAGACGGCCGATGACGACGCAGGCCCGACGCCGCCCTCGTCAGGTCGGGTACGGCGAACCCCCGAGGAAGCGAGGATTGTCGTGATCGACGAAGCACTCCGCGAAGCCGAGCAGAAGATGGCGCGGGCCGTGGAGGTCGCCAAGGACGGGTTCGCCGCGATCCGGACCGGTCGGGCGCACCCGGCGATGTTCGCGAACATCACCGCGGACTACTACGGCCAGCAGCCCCACTCCAGCAGCTCGCAAGCCGCCGGAGTGGATCGCAGAGTGGTTGGCTATCGGTGCGCGGAGGAACGGCACGATGGCTTGTTCGTCCTTCCTCGGTGGGTATGGATCGCGCCGGCGGGAGGGTAGCCGCCAGATCGGTCGGTCGTGCTCGGAGCGGACGGGATGAGCCGGGGCAGCTGGGACCGCGTCGTCTTTTGGCGCGCGGCAGATCGCGGTCGCCGTGGTCTACACGCTGCTGAACCTGCGAAGCGGTCGACTGCACACCAGGCGCTGTACGGTTTCCGTCCCGAGGCAGAGCCCGCTCCGCTTCGTTCGACCGCAGGTACGACAGGACGATCTTGGCCAGAACATTCAGTTGGACTTGGCCACTGCTTAGAGCCGAGGCGTTGGATCAGCGCGGCCGAGCGCCGACAAGCACCTACCCCCGCCTCGGACCTCTGCTGCAGTCGCGAAGCACCCTGCCGCGGCGTGGTTTCGCCACGTTCTACTCGGTCTACCGCCAGTGGCTACGACTGCTGCGGTGTAGGCAATGTGGAGTCGCGGAACGCCAACGTCCGCCATCTGCGGGACAGCCGGCAGCCGTTGAGGTCGACACCGCAACGCTCAACCGCGAGATTCACCCACGGCCACCGCTAGCGGGGGCCGTTCAACAACCTGCGTCCGTCGTACGCGCCACTGTCGTCGGTGATGCCGAAGCCAACCACATCACTGTGGATGCGCCCCGAACTCCGAGTACCGCGCCCGGCGCGGTGGACAGTCGCCCTCTGGCAACAGTCGGGCAGGCCGGGTTGGGCGGGCTCGAGGAGATGACCGGGACTAGGCGCGCGCTGACGCAGGCCGATCTGCAGTATCAGCAGCGGATCGGTTGCGCGGCGCTGCAGCGCGACCGTCGATCAATTTCCCCCACCCCTGCCGTCGCTCTAGCCGGCCGCCCTCAGTGAGTTCTCGGCAGGCGACACGATGAGGCTATAGCGATCGACGAGCTAGGGCTCGGGTGTTGCCGTAAGCCAGCACGGGGTCAGGTGGTGGTCGCGCCTCGCTCGGCGCATGCCAGTTCTGCCAGTTCAGCGCTCCCCCGCGCATTCCGAAAGTCCGGCGCATGCTGTGAGTCCTCGCGGATAGTTCTGGCGATCAGGCAGCGGCTATGTTCGCGGCAGATTCTCTGATTGCCACACTGACCCACGGGCCGGTTCGAGGTTCGCCCTGACGGCACTGGGTTGAGCGCAACCCTGACGAGTGTCCGTGCTGGCCACTTCTCACAGTGTCGACTTAACGCCATCTGTACGGCGGCGGCGGCGCCCGATCAAGCTGCGGAGGTGATTGTTCGAGGCTCTCGCCCGACTGACCATCCGCAGTCCTGACCGGTTGGCTCCGTCAGGCGCCGTTCATAAACACATCCGCGTATCTCGCAACACCATGGCCTCCCCAAAGTCGCCCGCTTCAGTTCAGCGGGTAGAGGGCTCCCTAAACGGCGGCGGTGTCAAACCATCGGCCAGCGTCACGCTCCCCCTAATCCGATCTCCGCTGCTAGGACTGGGCACCGCACGGCGGCGCGGCTGCACGGCGCGGCTGCACGGCGGTCGGCAGGGTCGGCGGTCGGCGGGACTCCGCGGCCAGGTCGACCACGATCATGCCGGGCTTCATCCGCTCAACCATCGCGCGGCTGCGAGGTCAGCGGTCAGCGACACCTCTCCGGATGTCCATCGCGGACGGCTTCGATGCGCTGGCCGGCCGCGTCGAACGCTCGGTCTCGCATTGGTCCAGCAGGGCGCGGCGTCGAGCCCAGGTCGTCCCGGGGCGACGAACGCTTGGCGTCGATCTCACTCGCGCTGGCCGCTGCGAATTCTGTTGTGTCAGGCGCGCCGTTCCGACGGAGGTCGACGCTCGGCGGTCTCCTGAACTGTTACGACGGCCGACTTGTCCGCTGCCGGAGCTGCGTCGCCCCGGCGCTCATCGCGATTCGGCTGGGTGCCGTCGACACCTCTGCGCCGACCGCAGACTTCTGTTGAGCCCGCCTGGTTGGACGGCCCCCCGGTTCGCGGTGACGGCACGTCGATGCTCGCCGCCACCTCGCAGCGCGGGCGACGCGCGCGCTCCAGTCAGCGTCAGGATTTCGGTCGTGGCCATTTCCACGACCGGCTGATCGTTTCCGGAGCGTCGCACCGCGAGCCGATCGATGGTTCCACTTCCTGGATCAGTCGCCCCGTTTCACGTGAAACGGGGCACGCCGTCGTGGGTTTCACGTGAAACGGGGCGGCCCTTGTATCGCGGATCGAGCGGCGTGGGCAGCGTCGGCGGTATCGCGGACTTCCCGTGGTCGGCTGGCGGCGGGATCCGCTCTCGACGGCGCACGCTCACCGCGTACCGACCACAGTCAGCATGCTTCGCAAGTGTGCCGATTCTTCCCGGTGCCGATAGGCGATCTAACAGCCATCGGCGTACTGGCCGAGCGTTTCGGGCCCGCGGGTGAGGCTGCACGGACAAGGTGCGCCCACTGATGGCGATGCGGTCCACCACTGGCTCGGCCATCCCGCATTCGGCGCCGGTCTCGGTGACTGGCGCTGGTCGTCACGCGCGGCGGTGGCGAGTTTGAGCTCGCCAGCTTCGCCGCTTCGGCTGGCGATCTCCCGACGGAGGGCCGGGAGTTCTTGGCGGCTGGGGTGGGGGGTCATCCGCGCGCATCGGCGTCGGCGTCGGCGTCGGCGTCGGCGTCGGCGTCGGCGTCGGCGTCGGGAGCACGCTAACGGCATGTGGACGTCCGGCTGTGCGTCGCGATGTGCGGAAGGCGCTCACGCCTTGTCGTCGATGACGAGTGCCGGAGCCGGTTCGGACTTGCCGACGTGGTCGGCGGGTGCTTGGGGCGGATGGCCTCCTGCGGCTTAGAGGATGGACAGCCAGCCGTGGCGGCGACCGAGGTATGGGGGCTCGGTGCATTCGCCGGCGGCTTCTTGGGCGAATCGTCTTGTTCAGCAGGGCGTCACTGCGATCACCGGAGGCCTGCACGGGGGCATGACGATTTGTAGACATTTGCTCGAGCGCGGCTGTGGACGCCGGTGTCGCGGACAGTGAGGTCGTTAGACGGCGCCGGCGTTCGGTATGAAATGGCATCGCCGTTGCGGATGCGCGCCGCATCCGGTGGCTCCTGTGGACGATGGTCCGGCGGGACGGCAGGCGGCCGCAGGTGCGAGTTGCGCAGCATGGGCGGTGACTGGCGTGGCGGGAGCTGGCTTCACGATGGCCGGCTGCGGTTCCTGTTAGTTGGAAGCTGTGGGGACGGAAGTCGTCAGGCTGCAGATCAACCAGGTGGCGACGCAGATGTGTCCGTATCGAGGATCGAGTTGCGGTGCCGCAATTGCTCGGGCCCGTGGATTGTCGGACTCAGCCGACACCGTCTGCGTACTGGGGTGACGGAACTGGGAATCGTGGCCTTGTGCCGAGGGCGCAAAGGGTGTCAGGAGGACGGATCTTGGGCCTCACGGTTCTGTCAGCGCGATCCTAAGCGAAATCGCTCGCCCGGAATTGTTCCGGCCGAGCGATTTCTTGGCGTACAGGGCGTCTGAGACAGGCCGATTTGGGGCGATTTAGGGCCGAGACCCGCCAGTGGATGGGCCCAAGCGGTCGGTCATGAGGTTCGCTTGTTGGGGTCCATGAGGTCCACGATGCGCTCGAGGTCGTCGAGGGAGGCGAACTCGACGGTGATCTTGCCCTTCGTCTTGCCGAGGTCGACCTTGACCCGGGTCTCGAAGCGGTCCGAGAGACGGTCGGCCAGGTCGACGAGCTTCGGCGCGACCGGGCGGTTACGCCTCCGCGCCGGAGTTGCGTCGTCAGCACCGGGGGCTTCGCCGATCGAGACGATCTCCTCGACCGTACGGACGGACAGGCCTTCGGCGACGATGCGTTGAGCCAGTCGCTCCTGGGCGTCGCCGCTCGGCAGACCGAGGAGTGCGCGTGCGTGACCGGCCGAGAGTACGCCCGCGGCGACTCGGCGCTGGACCGAGGCCGGCAACTTCAGGAGCCGGAGCGTGTTCGAGATCTGCGGACGCGAACGGCCGATGCGGGTGGCCAGCACCTCCTGCGTGCAGCCGAAGTCGTCCAGCATCTGCTGGTAGGCGGCCGCTTCTTCCAGCGGGTTCAGCTGGCTCCGGTGCAGGTTCTCGAGCAGCGCGTCGCGGAGCATGACGTCGTCGGCGGTCTCCCGCACGATCGCCGGAATGCTGTCCAGTCCGGCCTGCTGGGTGGCGCGCCAACGACGCTCCCCCATCACCAGTTCGTACTTGTCGGTGTCGAGCTTGCGTACGACGATCGGCTGCAGCAGGCCGATCTCCTTCACCGAGTGGACCAGTTCGGCCATCGCGTCCTCGTCGAAGACGGTGCGAGGCTGCTTCGGGTTCGGGCTGATCTGCTCGACCGGGATGACCGCGAAGCGCGCGCCCGGCACGGCGGCAAGTTCCGGCTCGGGCGGTGCGCCGGGGATCGAGTTCGACTTGCTGCCCAGGGTCGGGGTGCCTGCCGGCGACGGCGTGCTGGGAATCAGCGCGCCGAGGCCGCGTCCGAGTCGGGTGTTCATCGACGCTCCCTCTGTCGTTCGGTGCCCGTGCTCACTCGCCCGGTGCTGGTAGAACCGTTGCTGGTAAGGCCGCCCCCGGCGAACCGAGCGCCGGCGTCACCGGCCGAAGATGGTGCGGGGTGGATCAGCCCGGTGGCGGCAACCGTGCCGTGCGACCAGATACTACGTGCGCAGTCGGTGCTGAGACCGGCCCGCTGCGCGCCCGCCGGACACGGCCGCCTGGAGGCCCTCGTCGCAACCGCGAGGGCGGAAATCGTTCGGCTCGATCGCGTCACGCGTTGTTCCGCATCGCGATCTCTCGCGAGGCTTCCAGGTACGACAAGGCGCCGGCCGACGCCGGGTCGTAGGCCAGCACGGTCTGACCGTGGCTCGGGGCCTCGGAAATCCGGACCGACCGCGGTACGGCGGTACGCAGTACCCGGTCCTGGAAGTGACCCCGGACCTCGGCCGCGACCTCCCCTGCCAGCTTGGTGCGCGCGTCGTACATGGTGAGCAGGATCGTGGAGACGTCCAGGCTGGGGTTCAGGTGCGACTTCACCATGTCGATGTGGCGGAGCAACTGGGACAGACCCTCGAGCGCGTAGTACTCACTCTGGATCGGGACCAGCACCTCGCGCGCCGCGGTCAGCGCGTTGACGGTGAGCAGGCCAAGCGATGGCGGGCAGTCGATGAAGACGTAGTCGTACGGCTCGCCTGCCGCTTCGGTCTCCGCCAGGTGCGCGTCGAGGGCCTTCTTCAGGCGGCTCTCGCGGGCGACGATGCTGACCAACTCGATCTCCGCGCCGGCCAGGTCGATGGTGGCCGGTACGACGAAGATGCCCGGGTGCTCCGAACACGGCTGGGTCAGCTTGCTCAGCGGCTCGTTCTCGATGATCGCCTCGTAGACCCCGGGCGTTCCCTCGGTGTGGTCGATCCCCAGTGCCGTGGAGGCATTGCCCTGGGGGTCGAGGTCGATCACCAGGATGCGCGCGCCGTACAGCGCGAGGCCGGCGGCGACGTTCACGGTGGTGGTCGTCTTGCCGACGCCACCTTTCTGGTTGGCGACGACGAATACGCGCGTCTCTTCGGGCAGCGGAAATTCCTTGCCCATGGTCCGGCCTTCATTCACGAGCAGCGTCCGTTCGGTGGCGGCGGCGATCGGGGTCTCGAGAAGTCGGCGCTGCAGCTCGTCCGAGGTAGCGCGCGCGGCGATCTGTGCGGCAGTCATAGCGCCCATTCCGATAGGTGTGGGACTCGGCCCGAAGAGGATGTCAGTGGGGGTCGGTGTGGCTTTACCCCCAGGTTCATCCACAGGCACCTGTGGATGAATTCCCGCCTGAGAAGCCGATTCCAGGGGGTAGTCATCCACAGGCCGGGGTGATTCTGGGAACTCCTCGTCGGCGGCCGTGACCGACTCGGTTTCACGTGAAACCGGCGTCGAAATCGGCTTTGTCGCCGGGGAGGCCGACGTCTGGGTTTCACGTGAAACCGGAGCGGTCTCAGTCGCGGCCAGAACGTCGGAAAGTCCTAGGGAGGCGGCCGCCTGAAGGGGCGACTGCGCCTGGCTGGGGAGGGCGGGGTCCTCCGTCGCGGTGCCGTCCGAGACTTGCTCTTCGGTCGGCGTGCTTGTCGCGATGGGCGTCCCGTCTTCTGTGGCAGAGCCGCTCTCCGTTGTAGCTATGGAGTGGACCTGCTGCGGAGGCACCGGCAGTTCGGCCGGAGTGATCATCGGCTCGGAGAATTGCACCTGAGGCTGTGCCGCGCCAACCGTGGCGGTCAGGACCGCGCCACTTGAGGGCTCGTCATCCACAAGGGCGCCGGCCTCGTCGTCAGCCATCTGCGCCACTGGCTCCGACGCACGAAGGTCCGTGTTCTCTGCAGCCCTGGGCTCATTCACGACGTTCGAAGTCTCGTCGGTAGCAGGAGCAGCGGACGCAGACTGACTGACGCTGTCGTCCGTGGCAACAGCCGAGGGTGAGGACGGCGCATCAGCAGAAAGGCCAGGGCCGGCGGCCACTGGAACAGGGCTGACGGGTTCGTGAGTCGGTGCAGCGGAGTCGCCGGTAACGGCCGGACTCACACCATCGATTGAGGTCGGTTTCGGCCCCACGCTCTCCACCGCCGAGCTGCCTCGCGGCCAACCGATCGGGCTGCTCGCCCGCGGTTCACCGGTGCTCTTCTCTGGCCACCCCAGGGCACGAGTCACGACCCCACTCACCTCCCGCGTCTACTGTGCTGGGAACCCCGCGCAGCACGTCCGGCAACAATACTCACCACTGTCGTCGGCTGCGTCAGTTCATCCACACCGACATGATGTACATGTCGATCTTCGGCCCCCAGAGCGTCCAGCGCACGCTCATTCTCGGCGAGTTCAGCCTCGGCTGTCTGGCCCTTCATCGCCAGCATCAAACCGCCCTCTTCGCACAGCGGCAGACACCATGCGGCCAGCCGGTCCAGCGGGGCGACGGCACGGGATACCACCACGTCGAACTTCCGCCCGCCGACCTGTTCGGCCCGGGCGCGGACCACCTCAGCGTTGGTGAGCCCGAGCTGCTCCACGGCTTCGGTGAGGAACGTCGTACGCCGGAGCAGGGGCTCAACGAGCGCGACTTCCAGATCCGGCCGGACCAGGGCGAGCACGATACCGGGCAGACCGGCGCCGGTGCCGATGTCGGCGACTGTCGCGTTCTGCGGGATCAGCCGCTCGACCAAGGCGCAGTTCAGCAGGTGCCGATCCCACAAGCGGGGCACCTCGCGCGGGCCGATCAGGCCGCGCAGAGTTCCTTCAGTAGCTAGCAGCTCCGCGTACTGAGCGAGCCGCTCCGCCGACCGTGGATAGAGCTCATCCACGATCGGCGGCGTTTCACGTGAAACCTCATCCGCCACGGGGACGGTCAGACCGCCGGCTGGACGACGACGCGACGACGCGGCTCCTCGCCCTCCGACTCGCTGGTGAGGCCGGCGGCAGCGACAACGTCGTGCACGACCTTCCGCTCGAACGGCGTCATCGGATCGAGGTGAACCGCCTCACCGGTGGATTTCGCCTCTTCGACCGCGGCCAGGCCAACCTTCTCCAGTTCGGCCTTACGGTTCGCCCGGTAGCCCGACACGTCCAGCATCAGCCGTGAACGCTCACCGGTCTCGCGGTAGACGGCCAGCCGGGTCAGCTCCTGCAGAGCCTCCAGCACCTTGCCTTTGTCGCCCACCAGGTGGTTCAGGTCGGCGCCGACGATCGACACCGCGGCACGGTCGCCGTCGATGTCCATGTCGATGTCGCCGTCCAGGTCGGCGATGTCGAGCAGTTCCTCGAGATAGTCGGCGGCGATGTCGCTCTCGACCTCAAGGGCCTTCACACGATCAACCTCCGGTCGCGGGCCCTGGGTGTCCTCAGTCTGGACGTCCGTGGTCTGGACATCCTCAGTCTGGCTGCCGTCGGTCACGGCTACTCCTTCGTCATTCGAGATCCGCCCCACCGGGATCAAGATCGTTCACAGCAAGAAAAATCAGGAGTGCCCACGGGGACACGAATCAGCTGTCGGACTTCCGCGCGTTGGCGGCGCCGCCCGACTTCTTCTGCGCGGCCTTCTTCGCGGCGGCGGCCTTCTGGGCCGCGGCACGCTGGGCGGCGTTCTTCGAGCCAGTCGGCTTCTTGCCCTGCGCGGCCTTCTTCGCCGGCTGGCCCGCCTTCTGACCACTCGAAGCGGCCTGGCCATTCTGAGCGGGTGTGGCAGGGCCGTCCTGCACGCTCTTACGGGCACTGCGCGGCTGACGCTTCGGCTGCTGGCGAACGACCGTGGCGCGACGCTCCTCGGCCTCTTCGGCGATCTTGATCGGGTCGTCGTCCAGCGGCTTGCCGGTCTTACGGGCGTGCTCGCGCTTGCGCTCCTGCAGGGCGTCGAACGCGGCGGTGCCGGGGGCCGGGTTGCGGCGGATCACGTAGAACTGCTGACCCATCGTCCACACGTTCGAGACGAACCAGTAGATGAGCACACCGATCGGGAAGTTGAATCCACCGATCAGGAAGAAGATCGGGAAGACGTAGAGCATGATCTTCTGCATCTGCGCCGCCTGGCCCTCGAGGGCCTCCTTCGGCATGTTCTTGCGCATCAGCTGCAGCTGGGTGATGAACATCGTGCCGGTCATCAGCAGGATCAGCACGATCGCGACGATCTTGACGTTCAGGTTGCCGTCTGCGGGCGCCCGCAGGAAGGTCGAGGAGATCTGCGCGCCGAAGATCTTGGCGTCGCGCAGCGACTGCATCAGTTCGCCGTCGAGGAACTGGCTGTGCGACTTACCGCGGGAGGCGCCGTCGAGCACGCGGAACAGCGCCAGGAAGATCGGGGACTGCAGCAGCAGCGGAAGGCACGAGGAGAACGGGTTGGTGCCCGTTTCCTTGTACAGCTTCATCATTTCCTGACCGAGCTTCTCCCGGTCATGGCCGTACTTCTTCTGCAGTTCCTTCATCTTCGGCTGCAGCAGCTGAAGATTCCGGCTGGAGCGGATCTGCTTGACGAACAGCGGGATCAGCAGCGTCCGGATCACGATGGTCAGGCCGGCAATAGACAGGGCCCACGCCCAGCCGCTGTCCGCGCCGAAGATCGGCGACAGCAGCTTGTGCCACCCGTTCAGCAGCAAGGCCACCGCGTGGTACAGCGGTGTCATCACCAGGTTGAACAGATCAACGATCGAGTCCCACAACCCCAGCGACAGCATGGGGATGGCCGAAAGAGTCACTCAAGCACCTCGCTGCAGGGGTCCGGCGTCCAAGACGGCGCCGGACTGATTGGCGGAGTCATGCTCTCCGCGGTCGACATCTTTGGATGGAACGGGGTCGTAGCCGCCGGGGTTCCACGGGTGGCAGCGGGCGAGTCGTCTCGCCGCCAGCCAACTACCGCGCACCGCGCCGTGGCTCTGGACCGCTTCCAGTGCGTAAGCCGAGCAAGAGGGGTAGAAACGGCAGACCTGCCCATACAGCGGGCTGACGAACTGCCGGTACAGCTTGAGAAAACCGATCAACACGTACTTCATCGTGGTTCCAGCACTCGCCGCAGGCCCTGGGCCACGTCGACCGCCAGTTCGTCGTACGTCGCGCCGGCCGAGGCCGGCAAAGCCCGTACGACGGTGAGGCTGCCGGCTGGGAGGCCTGGCAACTGTGCGGCCATGACCGCACGCAAGCGGCGGTGGACGCGGTTCCGCTGCACGGCTCCGCCCACCGCCTTGTTCACCACGAATCCGATACGGGCAGGTGCGCCGGGATCGGCTTGCAACAACAGATGAACCACAACCGAGCGCCTCCCCGCACGCCGACCGTGTCGAACGGCGCGACGGAACTCGTCGGACCGGCGAAGCCGATTCGACGCAGGCAGCACGGTGTGGTCACCGACTGAGAAAGGTCAGCCCGGACGGCGTCATGCCGCCAGGCGCTCGCGGCCCTTGGTGCGACGGGAGGCGAGGATCGCGCGGCCCGCACGGGTGCGCATCCGAAGACGGAAACCGTGCTTCTTGTGCCGACGACGGTTGTTCGGCTGGAACGTCCGCTTGCTCACTGGAATGACTCCGGGTATCGAGATCACATTTGTCGACATATCCACACGCAAGGTGTGGCTCTGCCGCTGGAACGTCGGCCTTGCCCGGCCCGGTGACCAACGGTCTCAGGGAGCGCAGCACGAAACGGCCGGCTCAACGCCGACCGATTCACGGTACGCGGCAGTCTGTGGACAGGTCAAACCGGCCATCCCCAGGGTTTTCCACAGGGCTGTGGATAGACCGCTCCGTCAAGCCTTTACCGGATCTTGCCAGAATTAGGCTGGCGAGCGTGACAGCGACCATGATTACGCTCCGACGTCTACCCGACACGCCGGAAGTTTCCCCCAATTTGCTGTGCATAGCCTGTGGATGACGGCTTGAAGCAGGCCCTGTCAGCTTGTTAGCGTCAGCCCCTCACAGCGCCGGGGCCCTATCCGTGTCAGGCTCGACGGCTGGTAACCAAGTGGCTACACGCTTCGTTCACAACTGTGGACAACCGTGTGGATAACGGTAAAACCACTCCGAGGTCTGGGAGCGGTCCATCGAAGGTCGCGACCAGCGCACGATTCTGGGCCGGCCAGAGCAGCAACGAATCGGGGAGCACCACGTGGTCGAGGACCAGTCCGGCAATGCGGACAACACAGCCGGAGCCGGACGGCCAGGGATCTCCGCTCCCGGACTGTCGGCCGACCACCTCGTTCCCCCGCCTCCGCCACGAGTGACCCCCGCCGACTTCCGGCCCGTCTCGTACACGCAGGACGAACTGCTCGACATGGAGCTGCCGACCGCCGAGTCCCGGATCGAGCTCGATTCAGAGCGTGAGCCGGTCCGCGAAGATCGCGCTGAGTACGACGTTCCTGCGGGTGGAATGGCCGCAGGGTCTGCCTCGTCCGCTTTCCTGCGGTCCGACTCCGCGGGCGATGAATCGAATGGACAGGGATGGCCCGCGCCGGAGGTCCCCGCGTTCGGGCAGACCGGTCAGCCGCAGTCCAGCGAGGCCATGACCTCCAACCAGGGATCGCAGGCCGAGCCGGAGCAGGTTGCCACGAAGGCAGCGGAGCCGCTGGGAGGTAAGAGGCAAGCGGAGGCTGACGAGACGAGTGGCCGGCACGTCCCCGGTGAGCAGGCGGACGTCGACCAGACGAGCGAGACCGATGCCGCGGTTGTGGCGGATGCCGCGGCTGCTGCGGATGCGGGCGTTGCTGCGCCGCGGCAGGCGGCTGCGCAGCCCGCGCCAGTGACACAGCCTGCGCCCACGACCCCGGTGAGTCCGGCGGCTCGGCCCGTTGCGCCGACGCCGGCGTTGCTGGCTGTGTATGCGCAGGCGGCTCAGGCGGCTGGACCGCAGGCGCAGCGGCAGGCGTGGACGACCAACCCGGTTTCGATTTCGATCGCGCCCGCCGTTCAGGCGAACTCGCAGCCATGGCACCGGCAGCCGACGCAGCCTGGTCAGTTCTCCGGGCGGCGGACTGGTGCTGGGTCCGGCTCTCGCGCGACGCCGAAGCCGGTGGTGCCTGCCACGTCGCAGCTCTCGGTGGCCGCGCCGCCGTTGGCACCGCAGAGTCAGCTGCCTGAGTCTCAGCGACTGTCCGAGTTCGAGCCGACGAGTGGGCTTGAGGCGGGTCGAGCTGATTCGGAGCAGGTGGAGCCGGTTCAGCGGGGAGCTCAGAACGAATCGGGTGGGTACGAAGAGGTACAGCCGGTACTGGAGCAAAGCGAGGCGACATACGTGTCCCAGCAGAGCGACGTAAACCAGCCAGGACAACAGCACGACGAGTCGTCCGAGCCACAGGGCGAACTGCCGATGGCACAAGACGGCCAGCAGGTCGACGACGTGGTGCCGCGCCCGGAGGCTGAGGCCGCCGCTTCGGTGCCGGCGCAGCAGGACTGGGAGGAAGCGCCCGTTCAGCAGTACGGCGACGCGACGTCCGACGAGCAGCGCGCGGACGAGGCGCCCGCCCAGCACCACGCGGACGCGGCACCCACTCCGCAGTACGGAGAGCCCGCGCAGTACGGCGAGGCCGCCTTTGGGCAGGAGCATGGTGAGTTGCCGCGTGGATTTGGGGCGGAGTCGCGGCAGGAGGGCCTTGGGCAGCAGTACGCCCCTGCGCCGTGGGATCGCGGCACCAACCGAGCGTCCTCGCACTCGGAGGAGATGACGCCGGCGCCGCAGCAGACTGAGGCGCGGCCGGTTCAGCAACCCGTTCAGCGACAGGCTGAGGCTCAGGAGCCGCTCCTGCCGCTGCAGCAGGATGCCGGGCACCAGCAGTACGGCGAGACAGCTCAGCCGAGCCAGGGCGCGCCCATTCAGCAGACTCACGGCCAGGCGCCTCAGCACGAGCAGGCCGCTCACCAAGGTCAGCAGTACCAGGACCCGTACCAAAATCAGGGACAGCAGCAGGGCCAGCCGGTCCAGCAAGGCCTCGGGCTCGACCAGAACCAGCAGAACCAACAAGGCCAGCAAGGCCAACAGCCCCAGCAGCAACAGCACGGCCAGGGCCAGCAGGCTCAGCAGCAGAGCCACCAGCAGGCGTACGGGCAAAACCAGCCGGGCCAGAACCAGGCTCAGGGTCAAAGCCAGCAGCAAGGCCAAGCACCGCAGGGGCAGGCTCAGCAGGGTGGGGCACCGACGGTCACGTTGGATGACGCGTGGGCGCGAGTGCTCGGCGGTCTCCCGTCGAACCAACGCGCCTGGCTGACGAACTCGCGCCCGGTCACGCTGCACGAGAGTACGGCGATCGTGGCCGTGCCGGACGACTTCACCCGGGGCCAGTTGGAGACCCGCCTTCGGCCCGACCTGGAGCGCATTCTCAGCGAATCGTTCGGGCGCGACATCCGCATCGCCGTCACGGTCGATCCCTCCCTGGACCCGGAGCTACGCGAGCCGACGCCCGCGCCCGCCCCGATCCACAGCCCGCTCGGTGGCCACGCGACCGGTATCGCCAACTACAGCGACCCCAACAGCGGCCAGAACCAGCAGGGCTACCAGCAGCAGAACCACTTCGGCCAGCCCACCCAACCGCAAAACCAGCAAGGCCAGAACCAGCAGCAGGGACATCAGCCGAGCCAGCCGCCGATCCCGGTAGGCCCGCCGCCGAGCGCCGATACCGAGCAGCCCACGCTCAGTTCGTCGATCGGCCAGCTCAACCAGCCGATGTACCAGCAGCAGAACTATCAACAGCAAAACCAGCACGAGCAGCAGCAGAACCAGCCGCTCACCCAGCCCTCCAGCCAGGTCCAGCCGGCCCAGGTTCAGCAGCAGCACCAGAACAACCAGCCCGCTCCCGCGCCGACGCCGGACCAGGTCGAGGCCCGGCTGAACCCGAAGTACACCTTCGAGACCTTTGTCATCGGCTCCTCGAACCGCTTCGCGCACGCGGCGGCGGTCGCGGTCGCCGAGGCGCCGGGCAAGGCGTACAACCCGCAGCTGATCTACGGCGACTCCGGTCTTGGCAAGACACACCTGCTGCACGCCATCGGCCACTACGTGCGCAGTCTCTACACGGGCGCCCGGGTTCGGTATGTCTCCAGCGAAGAGTTCACCAACGACTTCATCAACGCGATCCGTGACGACAAGGCCGCCCAGTTCCAGCGGCGGTACCGCGATGTCGACGTACTGCTGATCGACGACATCCAGTTCCTCGAGGGCAAGATCCAGACCCAGGAGGAGTTCTTCCACACCTTCAACACCCTCCATAACGCGAACAAGCAGATCGTCATCAGCTCCGACCGGGCGCCGAAGCGGCTCGAGGCGCTCGAGGACCGGCTGCGGAACCGGTTCGAGTGGGGCCTGATCACCGATATCCAGCCGCCCGACCTCGAGACCCGGATCGCGATCCTGCGGAAGAAGGCCGCCACCGAGCGGCTGACCGCCCCGCCGGAGGTGCTGGAGTTCATCGCCAGCAAGGTGCAGACGAACATCCGTGAGCTCGAGGGCGCCCTGATCCGGGTCACCGCGTTCGCCAGCCTGAACCGGCAGCCGGTCGATCTGGGCCTGGCCGAGATCGTGCTGAAGGACCTGATCCCCGAAGGCAGCAAGCCCGAGGTGACCGCCAGCATGATCATGGGCCAGACCGCGTCGTATTTCGGGCTGTCGATCGACGACCTGTGTGGCGGCAGCCGCAGCCGGGTGCTGGTGACGGCCCGGCAGATCGCGATGTACCTGTGCCGGGAGCTGACCGACCTGTCGCTGCCGAAGATCGGCCAGCAGTTCGGCGGTCGCGACCACACCACGGTGATGCACGCGGAGCGCAAGATCCGGCAGCTGATGTCGGAGCGCCGCAGCGTGTTCAACCAGGTCACCGAACTGACCAACCGGATCAAGCACCAGGCCAAGCAGCAGTGATCGAAATGGCCATCGAAACCGGCTCGTCCCCAACCTCACAGGTTGGGGATACCGCTGTGGATAACTGTGGGTGTACCGGTGGACACTTCGGTCCTCGTTGTGGACGGCCTGTGTGTAAGAGTTCGGCCGTCAACAGCCGTCCCCAGGCAGGGCCGGTTTCGTCCACACCCCGTGCACAGGGCAAAAGCGGCTCTGACCTGCGAAGTCGCCGGTTCTCCACAGTATCCCCAGGTGTGAAGAACACTATGGAATCTGTACCTAGTTCAAAGTCCACAAAATCTTCTGCGGCCCGAACCTGGGGAAAACCCGGAATTCGGGCCCTGCTCGGACCTCGTCGCACGGCCCCCGAAAAGAGCCCGGACTACCCCGTCGCGACCCGCCCGAATCCCCAGATCGCCACCGGTTGGCGCACATCGCGTCCAGCCATGGCAGGATCTCCATGGCACCCAGCCGAATCAGGAGGCACCCAGCGGTGAAGTTCCGCGTCGAGCGCGACGTCCTGGCCGAGTCGGTGGCCTGGGCCGCGCGTAGCTTGCCCAGCCGTCCGAGTGTCCCGATCCTCGCGGGACTACTGGTCGAGGCCGAGGATGGGCAGATCACGCTGTCCGGCTTCGACTACGAGACCTCCGTCCGCGTCACCGTGCCCGCACAGGTGGCCGACACCGGTCGCTGCCTGATCTCCGGGCGACTGGTGGCCGATATCTCCAAGAGCCTTCCCGATCAGCCGGTCGACCTGAGTGTCGATGGCGCGAAGGCCCAGATGACTTGTGGCAGTTCGCGGTTCACGCTGCAGACGCTGCCTACCGACGAGTACCCGGCCCTGCCGGACATGCCCGCCGCGAGCGGCACCGTGCGCAGCGACGTGTTCGCGCACGCCGTCGCTCAGGTGGTCACCGCGGCCGGCCGGGAGGACACCCTTCCGGTGCTGACCGGTGTGCGGGTCGAGATCGAGGGTTCGACCATCTCGCTGCTCGCGACCGACCGCTACCGGCTGGCCGTTCGCGAACTGCAGTGGAATCCGCTGTCCCCCGACGCCTCCGCGGCCGCGCTGATCCCGGCGCGCGTGCTGGCCGAGACCGCCAAGGCGATGACCGGCACCGAGATCACCATCTCGCTGGCCGGTACCGGTACGGGCGAGGGCCTGGTCGGTTTCGAGGGCCAGGTCGCCGGTGGATCCCGCCGGGCGACGACCCGGCTGCTCGACGGCGAGTTCCCGAAGGTTCGGCAGATCATCCCGACCGACGCCGCGATCGCGACCCGGGTCCGGGTCGACACCGCGGTGCTGGTCGAGGCGGTCAAGCGCGTGGCCCTGGTCGCCGAGCGCAACGCACCGGTCCGGCTGACGTTCTCCGAGGACGGCGTGACGCTCGACGCGGGCAGCGGTGACGAGGCCCAGGCGTCGGAGTCGATTGAGGCGCAGGTGACCGGGGAACCGGTGACCGTGGGGTTCAACCCGACGTACCTGCTGGACGGGCTGGGCGCGATCGGGACCCCCGTGGCGCATCTCGCCTTCACCCAGGCCACCAAGCCGGCCGAGCTGACCGGTGCGAAGGACTACGAGGGCGAGACGCTCAGCGAGTTCCGCTATGTGCTGATGCCCGTCCGCCTCAACAACTGAATCGACTCGAGGGGAATTCACGATGGAGCTCGGCCTTGTCGGTCTCGGCAAGATGGGCGGCAACATGCGCGAGCGGATTCGCGAAGCCGGCCTGACGGTGATCGGCTACGACCGCGACCAGGCGCTGTCCGACTCGAAGGACCTCGCCGACATGGTGGGGCAGCTGACCGCCACGGACCAGCCGAAGGTGGTCTGGGTGATGGTGCCGGTGCAGGCCATCGACCCGGTGATCACCGAGCTGTCCGAGCTGCTCAGCCCGGGCGACATCGTCATCGACGGCGGCAACAGCCGCTGGACCGATGACACCCGCCGGGCCGCGCAGCTGGCCGAGAAGGGCATCAAGTTCGTCGACTGCGGTGTCTCCGGTGGTGTCTGGGGCAAGGAGAACGGCTACGCCCTGATGTGCGGTGGAGACGCCGAGACGATCGGCACGCTGATGCCCATCTTCGAAGCACTCAAGCCCGAGGGTGAGTTCGGTTTCGTGCACGCCGGCCAGGTCGGCGCCGGTCACTTCACCAAGATGGTCCACAACGGCATCGAGTACGCGATCATGCAGGCGTACGCCGAGGGCTTCGAGCTGCTCGAGGCGGCGGACATCGTTGACAGCGTGCCGGAGGCCTTCGACTCCTGGCGCGAGGGCACCGTGATCCGGTCCTGGCTGCTCGACCTGATGGTCAACGCGCTGAAGGAAGACACCCACCTGGACAAGATCCGCGGTTACGCCGACGACTCGGGCGAGGGCCGCTGGACCGTCGAGGCGGCGATCGATCTCGCCGTACCGGTGCCGGCCATCGCGGCCTCGCTGTTCGCGCGGTTCGCCTCCCGCCAGGAGGACTCGCCGGCGATGAAGGCGATCGCGGCGATGCGCAACCAGTTCGGCGGTCACGCGGTCAAGGGCGCCGAGGACCCGTCGTACGCCTCGGTGCCGAAGGGTAAGCCGAACAGCTAGTGTTCGTCACCGCCCTCGGCCTGGCCGACTTCCGCTCGTACCCGCAGGCCGAGGTCACGTTCGAACCCGGCGTGACCTCGTTCGTCGGCCGCAACGGCCAGGGCAAGACCAACCTGGCCGAGGCGATTCACTACACCGCGACGCTCGGCTCGCACCGGGTGGCGAACGACGCGCCGCTGGTTCGGATGGGCGCGCCGCGGGCCATCATCCGGACCGAGATCCGCAGTGATACCGATCGAGACGTCATCGTCGAGATCGAGATCAATCCCGGAAAAGCCAACCGGGCAAGGGTGAATCGCGCTCCGGTGCCGCGCCCGCGTGAGGTGCTCGGCCTGCTCCGCACGGTGCTGTTCGCGCCGGAGGACCTCGCGCTGGTCAAGGGTGATCCCTCGGAGCGACGCAAGTTCCTCGACGAGTTGCTGACGCTCAGGTCACCCCGGATGGCCGGAGTTCGTTCCGACTACGAGCGCGTGCTCAAGCAGCGAAACTCCTTGCTGCGCAGCGCTTCCCTGGCCCGCCGGCAGAACCGCGGCGGCGGCGAAGGCCAGCTCCGTACGCTCGAGGTCTGGGATTCGCACCTCGCCCGCGTCGGTTCCGAACTGCTCGCCACCCGCCTGGAACTGCTGGATTCCCTTCGCCCGCTGGTGGATACGGCGTACGACGCTGTTGCCCGGGGCAAGGGAAATGCCCGGCTGGAGTACAAGTCGTCCGTACCGCTCGAGCCAGGCGTACGAGGTCGCGAGGCGCTCGCCGAGATCCTGCTGGCCGCCGTACACGAGAAGCGGCAGGACGAACTCGACCGCGGGGTCTCCCTGGTCGGCCCGCACCGCGACGACGTCGTACTCGGCCTCGGCGAACTGCCGGCCAAGGGTTATGCCAGCCATGGTGAGTCCTGGTCCTTCGCCCTCGCGCTACGGTTGGCGTCGTACGAGTTGCTGCGAGCCGACGGGGGTGAGCCGGTGCTGATCCTGGACGACGTGTTCGCCGAGCTGGACACCCAGCGGCGCGACCGCCTGGCGGAACTGGTGATTCCGGCCCGGCAGGTTCTGGTCACGGCCGCCGTCGGTGCCGACGTACCAACCGAACTGATGGGTGTGCGCTACGAAGTCGGGGAGGGGACGGTACGACGTGCCTGACCCGGCCGACGCCCTTCCGCTTGGGGACGACCACCCCCAAGGCGGTGACGCGCGAGCCGAGACGGGCGACCTCCGGGCGGCCGGGGAGCAACGACTGCCCGAGCGTGCCGACGACGAGGACACCCCCGCGGAGTCGATCGACCACGACAAGCACGGCACGGACCTGGCCCGATCGCTGGCCGGGCGGCTCAAAGGCCTGAAGATCCCGGCCAAACCGGTCCGGCGCAAGCGTCGTTCGGCGACCACCCCGATGAGCAGCGGCGCCCGGCCCGACGACCGGGACCCGCAGACGCTGACCTCGACGATCGGCCGCCTGATGCGGGACCACGGCTGGGAGGTCGATGTCGCGGTTCACGCGGTGATGGCCCGCTGGCCCGCCATCGTGGGACCGGAGATCGCCCAGCACTGCACCCCCGAGGGGTACGCCGACTCCGAGCTGACCGTGCGTACGTCGTCCACCGCCTGGGCCACCCAGGTCCGGCTGCTCGCCCCCGACTTGGTTCGCCGCCTCAACGCCGAACTGGGCGACGGCACCGTCACCCGGGTGAACGTGCTCGGCCCGAACGTGCCGACCTGGCGCAAAGGCCCTCGCACCGTGCGCGGCGGCCGCGGCCCTCGCGACACCTACGGGTGACTCCGCCGCGACAAGCACGGGTGACTCCGCTCAGGCCGAGGGCGGGCACTTCGCGCTGAACCAGGCCAGGCCCTACGATCAAGCTCGATGCGTACGCTAGCCGAGGGACTGCATGAGGCCGTCCGCCTGATCGCCGACATGTTCCGGCTCTGGTGGCGCAACCTGCTACCTCTGATGACCTGGTGGCTGGTCGGGTATGCCGGCTTCCGGCTGAGCATCAACATCGCGATCTGGCTCGGCTCGCACAATCACCGCAGCCTGGCCATCGGCGTCTTCTCCGCCGGCGTGCTACTGCAGCTGGCCGTCATCGTCGGCATGATCCGCACCTGCGCGAGCTCCCTGTACCGCTGGCGCGACGCCGCGGCCGGCCCGGGTGAGACGACCGACCCGACCCAGCAGCAGCTGCTCGACCTGCTCTCGCTGACCTTGCTGCCGCTGGTGGCGGTCTGGTCGGCCTGGGGCTTCCTCGATGAGCAGATCAGCGAGCTCGAGACCAGTTACGCGATGGATCGTGGTCTCGGCCCGGGCGAGTACCTGATCAGTTTCAGCGGCGATTCCTGGAAGGGCTTCCTGCCGGCGCTGCTTGCGCTGCTGGTGATCCGCCGGCTGCTGGAGTTCGCCGACGACCGTTGGCCCAGCAAGGCCGGCAAGCTCGCCCAGGTCTGGAGCGAGGCCTTCTTCCTGCTGTTGCTGCTGGCGATCGCCCCGCCGGTGATCGACCTGGTGAAGGACTGGTTCGAGGACCGGGTCTTCTGGTTCCAGACGGTGCAGTGGTGGCAGTCGCTCAAGGAGTTCTTCAGCAGCATCAAGCTCCCGGTCCCGGACGGTCTGGAGTTCCTCTGGGGCTTCTTCGACGAGACACTGTGGCCGCTGTTCAAGAAGGGCGTCGCCGAGCCGCTGACCTGGCTCGCGATCACCACGGTCGTTTTCGGGCACCGCGCGCTGTCCAGCCACGGCTTCATCCGCGGCACCCGGTTCGAGCAGCGCTTCGGCACCGGCACGGCCCCGGCGCCGCAGGGCCGGATCGCCAAGGTGGCCAACCAGGCGCCGAACCTGGTCCTCGGTGGGCTGAAGGAGAAGTTCTACCCGGCGCTGAACGCGTTCCGCCTGCTCGTTCAGGTCGGTCCCGTGTTCCTGGGCGTGGTCTGTCTCGTCTACACGCTGCACGAGGTCGCGTTTCAGTGGGCCTGGTACCAGCCGCTGCGCTGGATCGGGCCCCTGGGTCATCCCTGGGGCCTGATGTGGGGCGGCCTGGTCGACCTTTTCCGGGGCGCGTTCTTCGACACACTGCGCATCGCCCTGCTGGCCGCGGCGTTCGACCAGTGCCTGTCCGTCGGCGCCGAGAGGCGCGAGGAGGCCCGCCTGGCGGAAGCGGCCGAGGCGGCCACGTCGGGGCCGGCCGACGAAGTCAAACCCACGGCCTGAACCGCCGAAGGTCCTCTCAAGGTCCGCTCGGGCTCTGACCCTGCGCAGGCTGGAGTCAGGCCCGGATGAGCGTGCGGTACTCGGTTCGCGTCTCCGGCGGCACGATGATGCCGAGCAGGCCGGGAACGGCCGACTTCGGTACGACGAACAGCTTGGCGACCTTGAACGGCACGTTCCGCTTGGCCGGGCGGTCGTTGTCGCTGCACGACGTCGGTAGCGGGAAGCGGTACGCGCTCTTCTCCGCCCACTTGTTGCCCTGGTCGTCGGTCAGCACGGCGTTGCAGGAGTAGCCGTCGCCGTCGACCAACACGGTCGAGTCCGCCTTCACCGTCGCCTCGACCACGATGATGGTCGCGCCGGCCGGCACCTCGAGATTGACCTTCGCCCCCTCCTCGTCCACCAACTGGGTGTAGGCCTTCATCGAGTGCAGCGTCCACTCGAAGCCGTCGATCGTGACCGGGCCACGGTCCACCACCTGGGTGACGGCCAGGCTGCGCTGGAGGTTCTCGTAGTCGTCGCCGAGGAAGGGCTTGCTGACGAAATAGATCGATACGGAGAACAGGCACAGCACCAGCGCGAGCCGCGCGGCGATCGAGAGCAGTCGCGCGCTCACGACGCCACCCGCATTACCGGCCGGGTCAGCACGTGCTCAGGTTTGGCGTTGGCGATCAGCTCATCGGCCGTCTGCTGATCGGGAATGCCCAGATCGATGCGGTAGTCGTTCACCACCACGGTCCAGAACGTCGTCGGCTTCACCCACAGCTCCAGCCCGGCGGTATCGGCCGGATTGACCTCGAAAACGAACGTGCCGGTCTCGGCGAAACCAGGCTCGCGGGAGGTGAACGACGCTCCGATCGTCTCGTCGGTCGCCTCGTACACGGTGCCCTCGCCGCCTTTCAGCGTGACCTCGTGGGAGAGCATCTTCTCGCTGCCGCCGACGACCTCCCAGTCCACCGCGACGAAGATGCCGTCGGTGGCCTGGGGCGGATCCTCGTCGTCGGCGTTCTCCTCGACCAGGGTCTTCACGAAGCGCAGCCGGATGATCTCGAAGGAGGAGTTCTTGACCATCACCTTCTGGCCGATCACGCCGTCCACGGTGACCCGGTTCGGCTGTTCGTCGTACACGTGGACCGGACCGGCCAGCCGGGCCAGCCCGCCGAGCAGCACGAACAGCACTCCCACCAGTACGGTCACGGGGCGGTAGAGCTTCACTTGTCACCCTCCGTCTCGATGGTGGCGGGGACCTGGACGACCGCGATCGGCTTTTCGTTGTGCCAGTACGGTTTGTCGTCGGAGATCAGCGAGCCCTCTGCCGGCTTGTACTCCTCGGCCAGCACCGCGATCTCGACCACCTTCTCGCTGAACTCGGGCGGGACCTTGAACGCCGTCGTACAGGACACCGCCGGCAGGCCGTAGACCACGTGGTAGCCGGACTCACCGTGGCAGGTCGTGAGGTCGGCCTTGATCAGCGGCGCGCCGTTCGGTGGGACCACTCGCAGCAGTTCCCCCTGGATGGTCGAACTCTTGCGGGTCTCCTTGTCGATGTTGCGGATATCGAGCGACAACTCCAGCTTGGCCTCGGCCTCGCTGTACTTCGTCTTCGGCCGGCGGATGATCGTCGCCTTGGTGATGCCGAACTCGAACCGGCCGGCCTCCAGCGTGACCGGCGCCGACTTGGTGTCCACCCGGCGGCCCTTCTTCTCTTCCCAGCCGCCCAGCGCGAACACCAGCAGGGCCAGCGCGACCAGAATCGCGAAGAAGATCAGCCATTTCCGGCGGTGCCGATGGATCACCCGGTCAGCGATCATCGCGTCGATGACGTCGTCGAGAGTCTCCACGGCTCAGATCCTAGGGCCGACGGGGCTCCGGCCGTATCCCCGGCCGCTGCCAGTCTCGGGTCCGAGACCTCGCCGGGTTGATCGCGTCAGAAGCCACTGGAGCCCACGAGCGCTTTCCGAGCACCTGTCCCGCGTGGGGGGACATGGCTGGGAGGCCAAAAATACGCCCTGCCCGCGATTCCTGGCGGCTGATGGCCGGTTCTGCTTCGGTCGACGGGTAAGATGGAGGGGTTGAGAGGGCCGCAGCGCCAAAACACCGGCGTCCGCGGCCCCCACCATGAATCGATGCCCCCGCCAGGGGGTCCGAGGAGGACCGCAGCCGGTGACCGACGAGCCGACCACGACCGACGCCAACCCGTCCGCCGAAAGCATCGGCTCAGACGCACCGCTTTCGACGCTGCACCTGTCCGGAGCCGTCGACGCTGAGTACGACGCCAGCGCCATCCAGGTTCTGGAGGGCCTCGACGCCGTCCGGAAGCGCCCCGGTATGTACATCGGTTCCACCGGTGAGCGCGGCCTGCACCATCTGGTCTACGAGGTGGTGGACAACGCCGTCGACGAGGCCCTCGCGGGTTACTGCGACAAGATCATTGTCACACTGCTGGCCGACGGTGGCGTCGAGGTGATCGACAACGGCCGCGGTATCCCGGTCGACATCGTGCCGTCCGAGGGCAAGCCCGCGGTCACGGTCGTCCTGACCGTACTGCACGCCGGCGGTAAGTTCGGCGGCGGCGGTTACAAGGTGTCCGGTGGTCTGCACGGTGTGGGTGTCTCCGTCGTGAACGCGCTGTCCAGCCGGCTCAAGGTCGACGTCAAGAAGAACAACAAGCTCTACACCCAGTCGTTCACCATCGGCGTGCCCGACGAGGACCTGGCCGAGGTGGGCCAGGCCGAGGGCACCGGTACGACGATCACGTTCTGGGCCAGCCCGGACGTGTTCGAGACCACCACGTACTCGTACGAGACGCTCTCCACCCGGTTCCGCGAGATGGCCTTCCTGAACAAGGGCCTCGAGATCGTGATCCGCGACGAACGCCCGGACCACACCCCCGAGGGCAAGCCGGTCGAGCAGTCCTTCAAGTACGACGACGGCCTGGTCGACTACGTGAAGTACCTGACCGGTACGCGCGAGACCGTGCACAACAACGTGATCGCGTTCGAGGCGGCCCAGGGCGACGACAGCCTCAGCCTCGAGGTCGCGATGCAGTGGTCCGGCTCGTTCCAGGAGTCGGTGCACACCTTCGCCAACACGATCAACACCCACGAGGGTGGTACGCACGAGGAGGGCTTCCGGGCCGCGCTCACCACGCTGGTCAACTCCTTCGGCGAGGACCAGGGCATGATCAAGAAGAAGGAGGACAGGCTCACCGGCGACGACGTGCGCGAGGGCCTGACCGCCATCATCTCGGTCAAGCTCGGCGAGCCGCAGTTCGAGGGCCAGACGAAGACCAAGCTCGGCAACACCGAGGTCAAGGGCTTCGTGCAGAAGGTCGTGAACGACCGCCTCGGCGCCTGGTTCGAGCAGAACCCGCAGGAAGGCCGCGAGATCATCCGCAAGGCCACCGCGGCCGCGAGCGCCCGGATCGCCGCCCGCAAGGCGCGCGACCTGGCCCGTAACCGCAAGGGCCTGCTCGGTGGTGGCGGTCTGCCGGGCAAGCTGTCCGACTGCCAGTCGACCAATCCCGAGGAGTGCGAGGTCTACATCGTCGAGGGTGACTCGGCCGGTGGCTCCGCCAAGGGTGGGCGCGATCCGAAGTTCCAGGCCATCCTGCCGATCCGCGGCAAGATCCTGAACGTCGAGAAGGCCCGGATCGACAAGGTCCTGCAGAACAACGAGGTGCAGGCCATCATCTCGGCCCTCGGCACCGGTATCCACGAGGACTTCGACGCCGAGAAGCTGCGCTACCACAAGATCGTGATCATGGCCGACGCCGACGTCGACGGCCAGCACATCCGCACGCTGCTGCTCACGCTGCTGTTCCGCTTCATGCGCCCGCTGATCGAGGCCGGGCATGTGTACGCCGCCCAGCCGCCGCTGTACAAGATCCGCTGGAGCAACTCGGCGCACGAACTGGCCTACACCGAGCGCGAGAAGGACGGCCTGATGGCCGCCGGCGCCGAGGCCGGCAAGAAGCTGCCCAAGGAGAACGGCACCCAGCGCTACAAGGGTCTGGGTGAGATGAACGCCCAAGAGCTGTGGGAGACCACGATGGACCCGGCCAACCGGGTGCTGCTGCAGATCACCCTGGACGACGCGGCCCGGGCCGACGAGACGTTCGCGACCCTGATGGGTGACGACATCGAGGCCCGGCGGAACTTCATCCAGCGCAACGCCAAGGATGTCCGGTTCCTCGACATCTGACGGACGTCAGCCACAGATCACGCCGTACCAGCTCTGAATCGAACGGGACGAGATGACCGAGACCCCAATTTCCCCCGGCCATGACCGGATCGAGCCACTCGATCTGCAGACCGAGATGCAGCAGTCGTACCTCGACTACGCGATGGCCGTCATCGTCGGCCGGGCGCTGCCCGAGGTCCGCGACGGCCTGAAGCCGGTGCACCGCCGCATCCTCTACGCGATGTACGACGGCGGTTACCGCCCCGACCGGGGATTCTCGAAGTGCTCGCGCGTCGTCGGTGACGTGATGGGTCAGTACCACCCGCACGGTGACTCGGCGATCTACGACACCTTGGTGCGGCTGGCGCAGCCCTGGGTGATGCGGGCCCCGATGATCCAGGGCCAGGGCAACTTCGGCTCGCCGGGTAACGACCCCGCCGCCGCCATGCGGTACACCGAGTGCCGGCTGGCGCCGCTGGCCATGGAGATGGTGCGCGACATCGACCAGGAGACGGTCGACTTCCGCCCGAACTACGACGGCCGTTCGCAGGAGCCGGTCATCCTGCCGAGCCGCTTCCCGAACCTGCTGGTCAACGGTTCGGCCGGTATCGCGGTCGGGATGGCCACGATGATCCCGTCGCACAACCTGCGCGAGGTCGCGGCCGCCGCGCAGTGGGCACTCGAGCACCCGGACGCCAGCCAGGAAGAAGTGCTGGCGGCGTGCATGGAGCACATCAAGGGCCCGGACTTCCCGAACGGCGCCCTGATCGTCGGCTACAAGGGCATCGACGACGCCTACCGCACCGGTCGTGGCTCGGTCACGATGCGCGCGGTGGTCGACATCGAGGAGGACGCCAAGGGGCGGACCAGCCTCGTCGTCACCGAACTGCCGTACATGGTCAACCCGGACAACCTGGCGCAGAAGATCGCCGAGCTGGTCAACACCGGCAAGATCAACGGCATCGCGGACATCCGGGACGACACCTCGTCGCGTACCGGTCAGCGCCTGGTCATCGTGCTGAAGCGCGACGCCCAGCCCCGCGTCGTACTGAACAACCTGTACAAGCACACCCAGCTGCAGGACACCTTCGGCTGCAACATGCTGGCCCTGGTCGACGGCGTACCGCGCACGCTCAGCCTGGACCTGTTCATCACGCACTGGATCGACCACCAGATCGAGGTCATCCAGCGCCGGACGCGCTACCGCCTCCGTGAGGCCGAGAAGCAGGCGCACGTCTACCGCGGTCTGGTGAAGGCGCTGGACGCGCTGGACGAGGTCATCGCGCTGATCCGCCGCAGCCCGGACGTCGAAGAGGCCCGGTCCGGCCTGATCTCGATGCTGGAGATCGACGAGATCCAGGCGCAGGCCATTCTCGACATGCAGCTGCGCCGCCTGGCCGCTCTGGAGCGCCAGAAGATCATCGACCGGCTGAACGAGCTCGAAATCGTCATCGCCGACCTCGAGGACATCCTGGCCGACCCGATTCGGCAGCGCACGATCGTTCGCGACGAGCTGGCCGAGGTGGTGGAGAAGTTCGGCGACGAGCGCCGTACCGAGATCATCGCGGCCGACGGCGACCTGTCCGTGCAGGACCTGGTGCCGGACGAGGACGTTGTCGTCACGATCAGCCGCGGTGGTTACGCCAAGCGCACCAAGACCGACCTGTACCGCGTGCAGAACCGTGGCGGCAAGGGCGTGCGTGGTGCCGCGTTGCGGGCCGAGGACGAGATCGGCCACTTCTTCGCGACCACGAACCACCACTGGATGCTGTTCTTCACCACCAAGGGCCGGGTCTACCGGGCCAAGGTGTGGCAGCTGCCGGAGTCCGCGCGCGACGCCAAGGGCTCGCACGTGGCCGGTCTGCTCTCGTTCCAGCCGGACGAGGAGATCGCCCAGGTTCTGACCCTGCGCGACTACCAGCAGGCCGACTACCTGGTGCTCGCGACCCGGCGCGGCCTGGTCAAGAAGACGGCGCTGACCGACTACGACTCGGCCCGGCAGAGCGGCATCATCGCGGTCAACTTCCGCGAGGACGACGACGAGCTGATCGGCGCCGAGCTGGCCTCCGCCGAGGACGACCTGTTGCTGGTGTCCCGCAAGGGCCAGTCGATCCGCTTCACCGCGAACGACGAGCAGCTGCGGCCGATGGGCCGTGCCACCTCGGGTGTGACGGGGATGAAGTTCCGCGAGGGCGACGAATTGCTCTCGATGTCGGTGATCCGGGCCGGCTCGGAGGAGGACGCGCAGTACGTCTTCACCGTCACCGACGCGGGTTACGCCAAGCGCACCGAGGTCTCGCAGTACCGCCTGCAGGGCCGGGGCGGTCTGGGCATCAAGGCCGTCAAGCTGAACGACGAGCGCGGTTCGCTGGTCGGCGCGCTGATCGTGGTCGACACCGACCAGGTGCTCGCGATCAAGGCCAGTGGCCAGGTCGTGCGCAGCCGGGTGGACAGCGTGCCGATGAAGGGCCGCGACACGATGGGCGTGCGCTTCGCCGGCGTCGGCGAGTCCGACGCGGTGGTCGCGATCGCCCGCAACGCCGAGATCGCGGCGGACGAAACCGGCGCCGAGGGCGAGGTCGTCGAGGGCCTGGCGGTTCCGGACGGCGCGGTCGTGGACGTCGAGGGTGGCGCGCTGGAGGGTGTGCCGGGTGTCCAAGGAGTGGGCACTTCGGCGGAAACGCCAACCGAAAGCACCCCTGAGAGCGTCCAGGAAAGCGACGACCATTCGACTGACGTGAACGGCGCGGCTACCGTCGGAGACGACGACGCCGGCCAGGAGGACATCTGATGAGCAACCGTGCGAGGCCGACCTGGCCCGAGGGACAGGCGGAGAACGCCTCCTCGAGACCGGCTCGGGGCACGACCGGGCAACCCGCCGCCAAACCCCAGGGCGGCGCCAAACCGGCCGCGCCGGGTGCCAACCAGGGCTCACCGGGATCGGCTCCGGCCGCCCCGGCGCCTTCCGGGCCTGGTAACGGCCAGCCTCGCCCGGCGCAGACCGGTGGAGGCCGTCCGGCTGCTCCCAGCGGTCAGAACCGGCCCGCTCCGACTCCGTCAACGCCGGGCCGCCCGGCGGTGACTCAGCCGGTCAACCAGTCGCCGAGCCCGAAGCCCGCTCAGCCTGCTTCGGCCGGGCCCGTCGCTGCGCCGAACCGTCCCGCCGCTGTGGTGACCCCCAAGGACACCCCGGCGCCCCTGAGCGAGCAGAAGGCCCGCGACGAGGCCACCTCGCGGATTCAGGAGCCCAGCAAGGCCACTTCGGCCCCGCGGACGAGAAAGGCTCAGCTCCGGCTGACCCGGCTCGACCCGTGGTCGGTGATGAAAACCGCTCTGCTGCTCTCGGTCGCCTTCGGCATCGTCACCTGGGTCGCCGTCTTCATCGTCTGGTCGGCGATCGACGCGGCCGGTGTGTTCGAGAACCTGAACCGCACGGTGAACGAGGTGCTCGGTACGACGTCGGCCGAGCCCTTCCGCATCCAGGACTACATCTCCACCGGCAAGGTGATGGGTTTCACCACCCTGCTGGCGGTCGCGGACGTGTTCATCATCACGGCCCTGGCCACCCTCGGGTCGTTCCTCTACAACATCGCCGCCACCTTGCTGGGCGGTCTGGAAGTCACCCTCGCGTCGGAAGACTGAGGCGATCGGCCCGGCCGGATACCGGTCAGCGGTATCCGGTTTGGGCCGAGCGTGCTTCGTGGGGTAATCTCTCCGCGCAGTTGAAGCACGAAATGCGGGCCTATAGCTCAGACGGTTAGAGCGCTGCCCTGATAAGGCAGAGGTCACTGGTTCAAGTCCAGTTAGGCCCACCCGCTGATCGGTTTCCACCCGGCGATCAAAGGAGCCACCGTGTTCAAGAAGATCCTGCTGGCCACTGTGGCCGGCGTCGGTGGTTACCTCGTCTTCAAGAAGACCCAGCAAGCCAAGGCGGACCAGGCCAAGGCCGAGCAGGACCTCTGGGCCGAGGCCGTGGACCCGGTCACCCCGGGCCACTGATCCCCTTCGGGGGCGTAGCTCAATTGGTAGAGCACTGCCTTTGCAAGGCAGGGGTTAGGGGTTCGAGTCCCCTCGTCTCCACAACCTCTCCCCCACTCCGCGCCCCGGCCGCTCTCTAGCCCCGAACCGGCCGCTCCTGGCCCTAGCCGGCCCGTCGTCGCCGGCCTCCCGGCTCCTCCGGCTTTGAACCGGCCCTTCGACCGCGCCTCTGGCCTTGAGGGTCGTTTCAGGGATACGGCGTGTGACTTGATGGGCAGGCATCGAGTAGTGGGCTGACGCGGTGGGTGGTGCCCATGGTGGTGGCCAGCGCCAGTAGGTCCGCCCGTTCGTCGAGGGCCAATCGGTGGTTGGCCTGAGCCAGGGTTACTGCTAGGTGATTCAGGGCTAGGGCGAGTTCATTCGCTTCGATGTACGTGAGGACGCGGGACTGGTCGCGGGGACCGAGGCGGTCGTCGAGGCGGATGAGCAGTCCCTGGAGCCGGCCGGCGAGCTCGTCGTAGTCGGTCGCGTCCACGGCATGAGCTTGCCATGTCCGTGGGCGCCGGGCCGGTAGGTCGATCCGCTTCCCCGGCCGACGTCGATCCGCCTTGCTCGTCCGGGCTCTGGGCCGGCGCCGATCCGCCTGCTCAGGACGGCTTTGGGGCGGGGTTTCTGGGGTTTGCCGGTTCATTCGTGGTCAGCGTGACAGTTGGGTCACGTTCTGTCGCGAGATGCTTGCGGGTTCGTCCAGATGTGGTCTCTGACCTAGCGGTCAGTCGGCTACTGGATCGATGTTCTTCTCAGGACAAAGACCCAGATGCGCGATGACCACTGCCCCGGACAGATCGTGGCCTCCGGCAACTAATTACGGAGACGGCCTGATTCGGGCGATGACGGAGGATCCGTGCTCGAGATCTACCGCGGTATCCCATATCTGCTTGATACCTGGCTTGTGGTCACCGCGCTCGCGCTGCCGGTGGTCGCAGTGAGTTCGCGCCGGATCAGGCATCTGCCGACGCGACTTGGCACATTGTTGCTTCCGGCATCATTCGGGTTGATCCTGGCGGCCACGCTGAGTCCGACGGCACAGAACTTCGGGGCGATCGGCGCCTGCGGTACGAGTCTGACCAGCCGGGGGGCGTTGACCACCCTGCAGGGGGTGCTGAACGTGCTGCTGTTCGTACCGGCCGCCGGACTTCTCGCGTTTGTCACCGGCAAGCCGTCGCTGGGGATCAGTACCGGGATCGGGATGTCCGCCGGGGTGGAGGCCGTGCAGTCGTTCATACCGGTGCTGGGCCGCTCGTGTCAGCTGCACGACCTGATCGCGAACACCCTCGGAGCGCTCGCCGGCGTCGGCCTGGCGAGCGCTCTTCTGCTCGTACTCCGGTCACCGGCCTCACCGGGACTGGGCGGGTTGTCCGGCCGGAGGTCGTGGCGGTCCGCTCAGGCCATCGCACCCCCGGCCACCGTCGGCCACGCGGCCATGCTCATCTCGCGCCCTCGCTCGGGCCGCCATCGACGTTCCACCGGCCAAATCGTGCTCCGCCCCGCCGCCTCCCCCACGGCCAGCGCCGCCCGAACCGCCGGCAGCCCCGCCCTAGCCACCGTCCGAACCTCCCGCACCCGCTGACCACCCACCCGGCGTACGCCGACCTCACCCGTCCGACGTACACCGGGCCACCGCATGCCCACCGACGAACCGCGCGGGTAGACCGGCCAACGGCCGTCGTACGACGCTCCGTCCGCCGGGCCATCGCGTGCCACCGACGAACCGCGTGCATACGCCGGGCCAGCGGGCGCCGTACGACGGCCGCGGATGCTTCTACGGAGGTCAACCGGCGATAACCGGGAGTGTGGTCAGGCGTGATCGGCCGGCCAGTACGACTGGGACGTACCAATCGCGGTGAGCTGCATATTCGCGAGCCCATTCACGGGGAGGCGGGGTACGGCCGGTCGGGATCGGTCGAGTCGCGCCACCTGCATCGTCCCCGGCTGGCGCGACGAGCCGCTGCTTTAGGGACACCTTGTGGGGGCCGAGCGCCTCAAACGGCGTCGGAGCAGGGGATATAACCCTGCCAGGGAACAGCTACACCTGCCAGGAAGCGACTATCCCTGCTAGCCCACGGTTCCCCCGCTAGGACCGCCGCGAACCCAGGCGTTGCAGCAACTCGGCAGGGCGGTTGGTTCCTCGCCGATGGCCAGCCACTCCCATGCCGGGGCGGACGGAGCTACCCGGGACGGCCAGGCCGGGCGGACATCACCAAGGTCAGGAGGGGCGGACGTCGAGGCCCAGGGAGGTAGCGAGTACGACGGCTTGGGTCATGTCGATGATGGCGCCGGACAGTTCGACGGTGTGCGGGTCGACCGTGCTGAGGTCGGAGCCGCGGAGGTCTGCCTTGGCGAAGTTCGCGCCTTGTAGGGAGGCCCCGGACAGGTCGACACCGCGCAGGGTCGCGCCCTCGCACCGGACGCGGATCAGATCGGCCTCGCGCAGGCGGACGTTGCTGAACTCCGACCCCCGCAGATCCGCGCCCGCCAAGCCGACGAACGACCAATCGCCGCCCGCCACCTTGAACAGCCCGAACGTGCACCGATCGAACCGGCTACCGAGCACCTTGCACCGGGTGAAGGTGCTGTCGAAGAACGACGAGCCGATGAAGGTGCAGTTCACGAACGCCGAGTCGGTATGCGTCGACGCGTTGAACCGCACGCCCCGGAAGGTGCACTGCTCGAAGACGGCGCCGGTATTCGCCACCTCGGTCAGGTCCAGGTCGATGAACGCGACCTTCGTATAGGTATTGCCCGACGGGTCGGGATCGTCCCAGTCACGCACCTCGCTCTCGGTCGCCGGGGCAGGTCTGCCGTGCATGCGATCAGCCACCTCTGCATGCTGGCACGCGGCACCGACAAAATGGCCCGCATGCAGCTCACCTTCGCCTCCGAGCCCGCGCCCACCGGTCCGCACGGCCCGGCGACCGCCGCCGCACGCCGCCAGGAGAGCCGGGCGAGCGCCGACGCGCGTGGTCACAAGGGTCCGATGAACCGCGACACGCCTGGTAACAAGCGTCCGATGAACGGTGGGGACACGCCGGGGGCGCGGGTGAATGAGGATTTGGTGGTGGCGGGGAACGGGTTTGTGGTGGTGCTGGACGGGGCTACGGCGCCTGCGGGGGTGGAGTCGGGGTGTGTGCATTCCGTGGCCTGGCTGGTTGGGGAGTTGGCGCGGCAGTTGACCGTTCCGTTGGTCGGGGGTTCCGAGGAGCCGCTGGCGGATCTGCTGGCTGAGGCGATCACGGGAGTTGGCCGGGTCCACGGTGGTACCTGTGATCTCTCGAACCCGGACAGCCCGTCGTCGACCGTTTCGATCGTGCGGGTCTGCCGCGGGCGGCTGGACTATCTGGTGCTGGCGGATTCGCCCGTGGTGATGCGGTACCGGGACAAGCAGATTGAGGTCGTCTTCGATGACCGGGTCGACCTGCTCCCCGAGTACACGCTCGAGGCGGTCCGGCGGCTGCGGAACTCCCCGGACGGGTTCTGGGCCGCTAGCACCGCCTCGGAGGCGGCGTACGAGGCTTTGGCGGGTACGAGGGACCTGGAGGATCTGGACGTGGTTGCGGTGCTTACAGACGGCGCCTCGCGTTATGCCGATAGGTATGGGCATAGCTGGTCCGAGCTGCTTGAGCTACTTCAAGAGGAAGGACCCGCCGAGCTGATCCGGCGGGTCCACGCGGCGGACGCGGCGGCACCGGCCGGGAAGTACCGCGGCAAGCGGTACGACGACGCCACCGTCGCGCTCTGGTCCCTCTAGCGAGAGTCAGAAGCGGTACGGCGACTGCTGCGGGTTGCCGTGGGACTGCTGCGGATGCTGCTGGTAGTTCGGGAACGGCTGGTCAACCGGCCGAGGTCCCTGCGGCTGCACGGGCGGCGCCGGCGGCGTGGTGAGGCGCCGTTCCAGCCGTCCGGAGATCTGCAGGATCAGCAGCGACATCGTCACCGCCGCAAGGAGCATTCCGGCCATCGCGACAGTGGCACCGATGAACAGGGCCAGCACGAACTTCAGCAAAGCGTCCTGCAGCCCGTAGACATCCAGCTCCGCGCCAGAGGCCTCGGCCGCTTCCACGTCGGACACGAACTGCACCATCCACACGAAGAACGTGATGACCGCGGCGATGGCACCGAAGAAACTGATCGTCCAGTAGGTGGTCCAGCCGGTCCACCAGGCGTAGATCAGTCCGCGGTCCCGGCCAGGTGCCACCTCACCGGGAGGCCGGCTGCCGGTGTCGACGTCCTGCACGATGCGCAGCGGATACCAGTACTGCACGATCGGGCAGAACCAGCTTCCGATCACCCAGCCCTGGTCGAGCCGGTGCACGCCGCGCGGCCGCTGGTAGATCGATTGGCCGGGTTGCGGCTGTGGATTCGGGTCCAGCGCCTCGGTGGTCTCGCGGGCCTGCCAGAGCCAGACCAGGAAGGTGACGGCCGTGGCGAGGAAAAGCAGGCTTGCGAGGTTCGCCAGTGGTCCCGAGTCGGTGAGGCTGTCGGTCCAGGCGAGGACCTCGTCCTCGTTGCTGAGCCCGAAGACGATCCGCTTGATGTCCGGGTACCACTGCCACATCAGGAACGTCTGGTAGAGCGCACCCAGCATGGTGAGGCCGATCAGGACGATGGCGGCGATGCCGAGACTGCGCACCGACTTTGGCTGCGACCTGGGCGGACCAGCGGGATACGGCCCTTGACCATGCCCCGCGGGACCAGGACCACCGAAGGGCCCCGGACCGCTGTAAGGCCCAGGACCGCCATACGGCGCCGGACCAGGCTGAGACCCGAAACCAGGCTGAGATCCAGGCTGAGGCCCGGAGCCAGGCTGGGCAGGGTGAGGAGCCGGCGGCCCGTACGGCCCCGGCTGCTGTGGCCCGTACGACGGGGGATAGCTCAAACCCACCTCCAGAGGTGCAGCCCAAAGTACCTCAGACAGAGGCGAAGGCGGCCTGTGCGGCGGGCAAGGCCAGTTCGCGATCGCGGGCCGAGAGCCCGACCCGGGTACGCCGGTCCAGCAGATCGTCCGGCGTCATCGCCCCTTCATGCCGTACGGCGAACAACAACTCGGCGTGCGTGGTCGGAACGCCCGGGGCGATCGGCGCGAGCAGCGCGGGATCACCCTCGATCACCGCCGGAGCCTCCACGCCGTACCGGTGGACGAACCGGGCCGGCGCAGGTACCGCGGCGAGCTCGACCAGGCTGGCCGCGCCCACAAGCGGCAGGCGGTCCGTACGGCACGGGCCTGGCCGCAGCCGGTCCACGCCCCTACCGGCCGCGCTTCTACCGGTCGGGCCGAGAGCCGTGTCGAGAGCGTCCTGGGCCATCCGCCGGTACGTCGTGAGCTTGCCGCCAACGATCGTGACGAGCCCGTCCGGGCTGGTGATCACCGCGTGGCGACGGGACAGGTCCGCGGTCGGACCGTGGTCCGAGTCGAGCAGCGGGCGCAATCCGGCGTATGTGCCGAGCAGATCCGCCCGGGTCAGCGGCACCTGGACCGCGGCGCTGACCGTGTCGAGCAGGAACGAGATCTCCGCCTCGGTCGCCGCGGGCACATCCGGCACCGGCCCAGGCGCATCCTCATCCGTCAGCCCGACGTAAACCCGGCCATCCGGCGCGGGAATCGCCATCACCACCTGGCGGAGCCGTCCCGGCACCGGCAACGTGAGCACGGCCGACAACCCACCGAAGGCCGCTTGCGGCAGCACCAGGTGGGTCCCGCGACTTGGGCGTAGCCGGATCCCGGGCGCGACCTCTCCCGCCCAAATGCCGGTCGCGTTGATGACGATGCGCGCCGGTACGTCGATGCGGCGGCCGGAGAACCGATCGACCAGCACCGCCCCCGAGCCGGTCACCTCTGTCGCCTCGCAATGCGTCAGCACCCGGGCGCCGTACTGCGCGGCGGTGCGGGTAATCGCGACGACCAGCCGGGCGTCGTCGTACAGCTGGCCATCCCAGGTCAGGAAGCCGCCGCGCAAACCGCCGGGGCGAAGCGTCGGTGCGTAGCGAAGCACCTCGGCCGTGCTGACCCGGCGCGAGCGCGGCAGGATCTCTTCGCTGGTCCGGGCGAGGGTGCGCAGAACGTCACCACCGAGGAAGGCGCCCCGGATCATGCCGGCCTGGGATTTGCTTGCCCCCGGCAACCAAGGCGCCAGTTGCGGAACGGCGTGCACGAGATGCGGGGCGGTTCGCTTCATCAGGATGCCGCGTTCGACGGCACTCTCGTAGGCGATGCCCACGCGTCCGGAGGCCAGGTAGCGAAGGCCTCCGTGCACCAGCTTCGAACTCCAGCGACTGGTTCCGAAGGCCAGATCGTGCTTCTCGGCAAGAACAACCGACAGGCCGCGTGACGCCGCGTCCAGCGCGACACCGGCCCCGGTGACACCGCCACCGATGACCAGGACGTCGACCGGGCCACGGGCCGAGTCGAGCCAGTCCAGGTCCCGGGCGCGGCGTACCGCGTTCAGGCTGTTGTTGCCGAGGGCAATCATGGCCGGAGATACCTGGTGAGCATCGAGCGCAACTCCTCGTCGAGCCGGCCGTATTCCTCCGGCGTCGCGATCATCGGGCCGGACACGGCCGAGGCCAACGCGACCAGCACGACCTGGCGGGACAGCCAGTCGGTGTCGCCCTCGCGGATCGAACCGTCGGCCTGACCCGCTTTGAGGCCCTCCACCACCAGCGCGAGGTGCGCGACCGTGCTACTGCCACGGCGCTCGAGCAGATAGGGCGTGAGGAATTCGGGATCCAGTTCGATGATCTTGCGCATCAGCGGGTGGGTCCGGGTCTGCGCGACCACCTCGACCACTCCCTCGACCAGCCGGCTCCGGCCATCGCTGGCCTCGGGCTGGAACGCGGCGACCACGGCCGTCGTCCACTCGCGGGTCATCAGCGCGGCCACCACCGACTGCACGTTCGGCCAGCGCCGGTAGAGCGTGGCGCGGGAGACCTCGGCATGCCGGGCGATATCGGCCATCGTCATCCGGCGCATGCCGATCGCGAGCAACAACTCATACGCCGCGTCCAGAATGCGCTGCTCGGGAATCGCGTTCGCCGGGCTGGTTCGGGGAGTCAACGCTTCACTGCTACGGTCGCTGCTACGCTGAGACACCATACGTCGGAGTGTATCAGCGACCCTCGGATTACGGGAGCCTGGATGAGCGAGTCGGATCTGCCGGTGGTGCGGATGGCCCACGGTCGGTGGGGTGATCCCGCTCGAGAGACCCACCTGCCCGCGGCGGCCCTCGATGCCCTGCGCCATCTTGGTGCGCGACCGATGCCGCCGGCCGCTCCGGCTCCCGAGCTGCCCGCGCCCGCCGACGCCCTCGTGACAGCCCTGGCCGCCATTGTCGGCGCAGCCCAGGTGAAGACCGACAGCGAGACCCGTTGGCGGCACACCCGGGGCTATTCCACCCCGGACCTGCTGCGCGACCGGGCCGGTGACACGACGGACGCCCCCGACCTGGTGGTGCTGCCAGGCTCTCACGACGAGGTGCAGGCCCTGCTGACGGCGTGCACCGAATTGGGCGTGGCCGTCGTGCCCTACGCCGGTGGTACGTCGGTGGTGGGCGGCCTCGCGCCGGACCGCCAGGGGTACGACGCGGTCGTGGCGGTCGACCTCGCCCGGCTGGACCAGGTGATCGAGGTGGACGAGATCTCCCGTACGGCGACCCTGCAGGCGGGTCTTCGCGGGCCGGCGGCCGAGGCGGAACTCGCCGCGCGCGGGTTCACCCTGGGGCATTTCCCCCAGTCGTACGAAGGCGCGAGTATCGGCGGTTACGCGGCCACCCGGTCCAGCGGGCAGTCCTCCGCCGGGTTCGGGCGGTTCGACCAGATGGTGGTCGGCCTGACCGTGGCGACACCGCGCGGCACGATCCAGCTCGGGCGCGCGCCGCATTCCGCCGCTGGGCCGGACCTGCGGCAGTTGTTCCTTGGTTCGGAAGGCGCCTTCGGCATTCTCACCTCGGTGGTGGTCCGGATCCGCCCGCGCGCGACCGAACGGGTCTTCGAGGGCTGGCGCTTCCCCACCTTCGAGACGGGCCTCGACGCCGTACGGCGACTCGCGCAGGACGGGCCGTTGCCGACGGTGCTGCGCCTCTCGGACGAGGCCGAAACCGCGATCAACCTGGCTGATCCGGATGTGCTCGGCTCGGGTGGTCCCGGCGGCTGTGTGGCGATCTGCGGATTCGAGGGCAGCCGGATCGGGACTCGCCGGGCCGAGGTTGCCGAGGTGCTTCAGGCGGCTGGTGGCGAACCGCTCGGCGAAGGCCCTGGGGAGACGTGGCGCCGCGGGCGGTACAACGCGCCGTACTTGCGCGACCCGTTGCTGGACGAGGGCGCGCTGGTCGAGACGCTCGAGACCGCAGGCTTCTGGTCGGCGCTGCCCGGGTTGAAGGCCGCTGTGACGGAGGCGCTGGTCAAGGCGTTGTCGGATCAGGGCACACCGCCGGTTGTGTTGTGCCACATCTCGCATGTGTACGAGACCGGCGCCTCGCTCTACTTCACCGTGTTGTGTGCCCAGACCGAAGACCCGATCGCCCAATGGGCCCGGGCCAAGCAGGCGGCGTGCGACGCGATCGGCCGCACGGGCGGCACGATCACGCATCACCACGCCGTCGGCACCGATCATCGGCCCGGCTACGAAGCCGAGATCGGTCCGCTGGCGATCGAGGTGCTGCAGGCGGTCAAGTCGGTGCTGGACCCAGCCCGGACGATGAATCCGGGCATCTTGATCCCGCCGCCCTCCTGACGGGCCTGTCGGACATTTGCGTGATGTAGTCGAGCTATTGCGTGATGATGTCGGTCTCCCTATGGTGTGGCGCACGTTCCCCTCCGCCCCCGAGGAGTACTCGTGCGACTACCCGTGCTTTTGGCTGCCACCCTGGTGACGGCTGCCGTCACCGCTCCGCCCGCCACCGCCGCCCCCACGCGTGTTCTGGCCGGGGCTTCGTTGCCCTTCACCATCGTCGAAGCCGAAGCCGGCGCCACCAACGGCCAGCGGATCGGCCCGAGCTATACCCAGGGATCACTCGCTTCAGAGGCGTCCGGCCGGCAAGCGGTCACCTTGGGCGGTCAAGGTCAGTACGTCGAGTTCACCGCGCCTGGAACGGCCAACGCCATCAACGTGGCCTACAGCGTTCCCGACGGGCGGCAAGGCACTCTCTCGGTCTACGTCAACGGACAGAAGCTCTCGCAGTCTCTAGCGGTGACAGCGAGATACAGCTATGTGGATACACCTTGGATCCCTGGCTCCCGGACCCACAAGTTCTACGATCATTCGCGGTTGCAGCTGGGCCGGACCGTCAACGGCGGCGACAAGATCCGGCTGCAGGTCGACGGCGAGAACACCGCCGGTCCCTACACGATCGATGACGTCGAGTTCGAGCATGTCGCCGGCGCCGCGGCCAAGCCGGCCAACGCCATCTCCATCACCGATCGAGGCGCCGACCCGAGTGGCAACGGCGACTCGACCGGAGCTCTCAACGCCGCGATCAACGATGCGCGCGGCCAAGGCGTGCCGGTGTGGATCCCGGCGGGCCGCTTCCGCATCCCGGGCCCGATCAATCCCGACGGCGTCACGATCCGCGGCGCGGGACACTGGCACAGCGTGGTGCTGAGCCACCACTTCATCGATCGCCCGAACGGCGGCGGTGGCGTCCGGTTGCACGACTTCGCGGTGATCGGCGACGTCACCGAGCGGGTGGACGAACGGCCGGACAACTTCGTCAACGGCAGCCTCGGCCCGAACTCGGTGGTCTCCGGGATGTGGCTGCAGCACCTGAAGGTCGGCCTCTGGCTCACCGGCAACAACGACAACCTGATCGTCGAGAACAACCGCTTCTACGACATGACCGCGGACGGGCTGAACCTCAATGGCAGCGCGTGGAACATCCAGGTGCGCAACAATTTCCTGCGCAACCAAGGCGACGACTCGCTCGCGGCCTGGTCGTTGCACGCGCCCAACCGGAACAGCACGTTCGCCAACAACACGATCATCCAGCCGAACCTGGCCAACGGAATCGCGATCTACGGCGGTACCGACATGACGGTGCGGGACAACTACATCGCCGATACGAACGCCCTCGGCAGCGGTATCGCCATCTCGAACCAGGCCTTCGCCTCGCCGTTCCATCCGCTGGCCGGAACCCACACGGTGTCGGGCAATACCCTCGTGCGCACCGGCGCGCTGAACCCGAACTGGGGCCATCCGCACGGCGCGATCCGGGTCGACTCGTACAACTCCGCGATCAACGCGCAGGTCCGGTTCACCGGCAACCGGCTGATCGCGAGTCCGTGGTCGGGCTACCAGTTCGTGTCCGGCGGTGGGGCCGGCCATCCGGCGTCGAACGTGACCGTCGATGGCGGTTCGATCGAAGGCGCCGGCACCTTCGCCGTACAGGCCGAAACGCAGGGATCGGCCACGTTCACGAATGTGACGGCCAGCGGGATCGGACGTGCGGGCGTCTACAACTGTCCCTACCCGGGTGGCACGTTCACGATGAACCGCGGCGCCGGCAACAGCGGATGGGAGTCGACCTGGAGCGGTTGCTCCTGGCCGGAGCCGGGCACGGGCACGGGGGTCCCGGAGGGCAATCTCGCGGCCGGGCGTCCGGCGAGCGCGTCGAGCCAGAACCAGAACTACAGCCCGGGCAACAGCACCGACGGCAACGTGGCGAGCTATTGGGAAAGCGCCAACAACGCCTTCCCACAGTCGCTGACGGTCGACCTCGGCAGCAGTCGTACGGTGCAGCGGGTGGTGCTCAAGCTGCCGCCGTCGTGGGGCAGCCGTACGCAGACGATCGCCTTGCAGGGCAGTACCGACGGCGGTTCGTACGGCCAACTCGCTGCCGCGACCGGGCGCACGTTCGACCCGGGCACGGGCAATACCGCCACGATCACGCTGCCGTCAGCCGTGAGCGCACGGTATGTGCGGATCGTCGTTTCGGCGAACACCGGTTGGCCGGCGGGCCAAGTCTCCGAGTTCGAGGTCTACAGCTCCTGACCGATCGGTCCGTACGGGCGGCCGGGCATCTCTCCCGCCCCGGCCCGGCCGCTTGTACGCCTCGCAGGTCGGCGGGTTCGCCGGGTTCGCCGGGTTCGGAGAGCCTGTGGACACTTGTGGTCTTTGCGCAGGGGATCGCGGTGTCCACAGGCTCCCCCAACCTCCACAAACTGTGGATAACTTGGGGATCAACTGTGGATAAGTCGGGATTTTTGGGGATTGTGCACAGCGCCCTCCACATTGCCCCGACCCAGTGGATAACTCCGAAGTTTCTCCGCGGCGATTTATCCACAGGATCGCGAACCTCCTTGTGTCCTTGCCGGGCGAGGGTTGACTTCAAGCCCGCTTGAAGTATGAGGGTGGCGGGCATGACGACGACTAACGCTGTTGACAAGGACCGGCCGGTTGCCCTCATCACGGGTGCTTCGGCCGGTTTGGGATTGGCCCTGGCACACGGATTGGCCGATCGTGGCTGGGCCCTGGTGATCGATGCCCGTGGCGTCGACGCGCTGGACACCGCCGCGTCCGCCCTGTCCGCGAAGACCGAGGTAGTAGCGGTGGCAGGCGATATCACCGGCCCGGTCCATCGCGCCGAACTCGCCGCCGCGGTGGCTCGCCTCGGCCGGCTGGACCTGCTGGTGAACAACGCGAGCCATCTCGGCCCGAGCCCTCAGCCGCGACTGGCCGACTACGACCTGGACGAGCTGCGCCGGGTCTACGAGGTGGACGTCTTCGCGCCGATCGCGCTGATCCAGCAGGTGCTACCCGCGTTGCGCGAGAGCGAGGGCGTCATCATCGACGTCAGCTCGGACGCCGCGGTCGAGCCGTACGAAGGCTGGGGTGGTTACGGCTCTGCCAAGGCGGCTCTCGACCACGCGACGGCGATCCTCGCGGCAGAACAGCCCGCGCTGCGCGTCTACGCGGTCGACCCGGGCGATATGCGGACCGCGATGCACCAGGCGGCATTCCCGGGCGAGGACATCTCGGATCGGCCTGAGCCGGAGGCGAGCGTGCCAGGTTTCCTGCAGCTGCTGGACACCCGGCCCGCGAGTGGCCGGTACAAGGCGGCAGAACTGGTTCCGGCGGTGACATCGTGACAGCACATCCGCTGACCCGGTTCACGCTGCCAGACGAGCTGAACGCCGCAGAACCGCCCGAGGCCCGTGGAATGCAGCGGGACGAGGTCCGGCTCCTGGTGGCCGATGGCGAGGTCATCGCGCACAAGCGGTTCTACCAGTTGCCCGCGGCGCTTCGCCCCGGCGATCTCCTGGTCGTGAACACCTCCGGCACGATGGCGGCTGCCGCCGACGGGACCCGGATCACGGCTCGCGGGGTGGATCCGGTGGTGGTGCACTTCTCGACCGAGCTCGATGACGGCACCTGGGTGATCGAGCTGCGTACGGCGCCGGATGCGGGTTCACCCCTGCTTACGGCCGAGGCCGGCGACCAGGTCGAACTACCCGGCGGCAACCGCATCACCCTGCTGATGCCGTACAACCCGCGCAACGCGACGTACGACGGGGTGCGGTTGTGGCAGGCGAAGGTGGAGCCGGCGGCGGTTCGGGAGTTCCTCGAGCGATACGGGCGGCCGATTGCGTACAAGTACGTCGGCGCGCGTTGGCCGATCGAGTCGTACCAGACGGTGTTCGCGCACAGCCCGACGAGTGCGGAGATGCCCAGCGCGGGACGTCCCTTCACCACGGAACTCGTCACGCGCCTGGTCACGTCCGGCGTACTGATCGCGCCTATCCGCCTCGACACGGGTGTCTCCTCGCTGGAGAGCCACGAACCACCGACGGCCGAGCGGTACGACGTGCCGGCGGCTACGGCCCGGCTGGTGAATCACGTCCGGGCCAACGGCGGTCGAGTGGTGGCAGTCGGGACAACCGCCGTACGGGCGCTCGAGTCGGCCGCGGCACCTGACGGAACGGTGCGCCCGTCAAGCGGCTGGACCGATCTCGTGCTCGGGCCGGACCGCCTCGCCCGGGTGGTGGACGGGCTGATCACCGGGATGCACGCACCGGACGCCTCGCACCTACTGCTGCTCGAGGCCGTCGCCGGTGGGCACCTGGTCCAGCGGGCCTACGACGCGGCACTGGAACGCGGCTACCTGTGGCACGAGTTCGGCGATTTGTGCCTGCTCCTACCAGCCGAAACGCCCTAGCCGGGACTAGGCCGGACTACTCGGTACTAGGCCCAGCGGCGGCGCGGGTGCACCCGCGGCGTCACAGGCTTCTCCGGCTCCGTCGGAGACTCGTCCTCCGTTGAGGCAGCCGGAGCGGGCTCGGGGTCGGGCGTGTACGACGAGGTGTAGCCGCTGTCGTAGGTCGACGACTCGTAGGAGTCCGACCCGTACGACGAGTAGGTCTCGGAGGAGTACGACGGGTTGTACGTCGGCTCGGGCTCGTAAACCGGCGCGGGCACCGAAGGTAGCTCGGGCAGAACCGGCGGCAGCGACTGCGAGGGCATCAAGTAGTCATACTCGTCGGCCGGCGCGGGCGGCGGCCCGGGAAGCACCGGCGCCTGCTCGAACGACGCGGTGGCGCCGTACTCAGGCTGTTCGTCGTAAGTCGGCTCGGCCGGACGCTGCACGGAAGACGGGCTGTCGACCGCAACGGCGGCGGCCCGGCGGCCCGGGGTGGAGCGTCGTACGGGTGCTTCGATATCCGGCGTCGGGATCGGGCGCGACGGCGGCAGGTAGCCCGGGTCGAACGAGTCGCTGTAGTCGCTCCCGTAGCTCTCCGCCGGCAGCGGGGGCACAACGCTCAGGGCGGGCGGCGTCACGGTCGGCTCCGGTTCCACGACGGGCTCGACATACGGCTCGTAGGACGAAGGCGACTGGTACGTCGGTGCCGGCGGCGGCTGGTGCGAAGGCGGAGCCTGGTAGACCGGCGGAACCGGGAAGGCGGGCGTCTCCGGCGCCGCGGACCGCCACGACGGCTGCAACGGGTCGTCGGTGATCGGGGCGCCCCAGCTCGGCAGCGTGGCGTCGAGACCGGACGGCATGAACGAGGTGGTGTCACCCATCGGCTTACCGAGCGCGGACTGCTGCGACTCGGGCGTGTACGCGTCGGGCTTGAAGGCGGCGTAACCGGCGGTGGAGCCGAGGGCGTCGGTGCTCGTCTCGGGCTCCTGCCAGGTGTTCACCACCGGAGCGAAGGGGCTCCAGACCGGCGCCTCCTCCTTCTCCTCGACCCGAACCTCAGGACGGACCTCAGGACGAGCTTCCGGACGGGCTGCGGGCCGCTGAGCCGGCTGCGAGGTCCGCGGGCCCGGTACGGCGGCCAGGCGACTGGTCTGCGCGGCGGCGGCACCACCCGCGGCGGCGGCCATGCCACTGCCCGGGACACCCGCGGCGGGCATCGGCGCACCAGGAGCCTTCAGCGGAGCCTGCACGGGGGTCGAACCGAACCGCGGCGCATCCGCACCGACGGCGCTGGCGAACTTGAGCTCGGGCTGCCGGCTCCGGCGCAGCGCGACCGGCTGCTGCACGGCGGTGGCGTCCAGATCGGCGTCGGCCCGGGCGTTGGCCGGGACGGCGCTGAGGCGAGCGGTCGGCTCGCGCTGGTCCCACCACGGCTCCCACGGGCGACCGACCTGCATCGCGGTGACCTTGCGGATCAGCAGTGCGGCGAAGACGGCGGACACGGTGCTGAGCACCAGGGCGAGCGTGGACGAGAGCGCGGTCATGCGCAGCAGCAGGGGCGACGGATCGATCTCCATCAGCACGCGGCGAACGGCGATATCCAGCACCATCGTCGTGACCCAGGTGTACCACCAGACGTCGATGATCATGATGTTGCGCTTCGGCCGCAGCCGGTCGGTCCAGGCGGGGGTGGCCGGGTCACTCGCGACCCAGACGTCCTCTACGACCTGACGCGGATACCAGAAGTTGGGGCCGGGGCAGAACCAGCTGATCAGGACCCAGCCGTGGCTGTGCCGGTGATCGGCCTGGCAGAACACCTCGGAGTTGACCCGGGCGCGCCACAGCCAGAGCACGAACACGACGGCCGTCGCGACCGCGACGACGATGTTCGGGATCGAGGTGTAGCGGGCGATGGTGTCCGCGCGGTCGATGTCCACGTTCTCGACGCCGGGCGATCCGTTCAGATAGCGGGCGACGACGTCGTAGCTGTTCCAGTCGGACCACGTCGAAAGCAGTCGCGTCACCAGCGACAGGCCTAGCAGCCCGATCGCGATCTGACCTATCCGGCCGATCTGCTGGAAGGTCTCCGGCGCGTGCGGCTGCCACTCATCGGCTTCTTCGGCGGGCTTCTCCGCCGGGTGCGGGTGGCTCACGTGCTGCGTCCCTCGGCTTGCTCGAACTCCGTCTGGTCGGCGCTTCCGGTTGGTATCAGCCCCCGCTCAACCGAGCCTCATGGATACCACGAAGTAGCTATCCGGCGGGAGTCGGACTCAGCACGGAGTGTATAGATTTAACCCAAACCTTTCGATCCAACTCACCGTGCGTAGCGCCGGGATTCCTTCCTGTGCAGGAATCCGCAGCCCTCAAAAGGAAGGCTGGGGCCCACTCTGCCCCCGCGGCCCGTAATGCGGCAAACCAGGGGGTGCCTGCGGAGCGGCCAGCGGGGTGGACCACCACGGTTCCCACGGGCGCTCGGTCTGCAAGGCGTTCACCCGCTCGATGATCATGATCACCAGCACCGCCGCGACCGCGGTGGCGATCGCGGATCCGGTCGAGAGCACCGCGTTCACACCGATGGCGCCGATCGAGCTGTCGTCGATCAGCGCGCGCCGGTTGGTCGCGTTGTCGAGCAGGAAACCGGTCAGGCCCGCGATCCACCACGCCCGCACCAGGGCGGTGTTCGGGACTGCTCGCAGACTGTCGATCCGGGCCGGCGTACGGCGATCGCTGGCTGCGAGTACGTCGTCGATGATCTGCTTGGGCCACCACAGGTTCACCACCGGGCAGATCCAGGCGCCGATCACCCATCCGCGGGTATGGCGGTGAGCGCCCTGGCAGAACATCTCCGCGTTCCACCGGACCCGCCACAGCCAGATCAGGAACACCAGCGCGGCCGCCAGCAACACGATCGAGGACAGTACCCACAGCGAGCCCGAGACCAGGTCAGCCTGCTGCAGCTTCGCGGCATCGCGGATCGGGCCGGCCTCGTAGGCGCGCAGCACCCGGAAGCTGTGCCAGTCGGACACGGCGGTCAGCGCGCTGATCAGCGTGACCGCCGCGATCAGTACGGCCGCGGCGATACCGATCGCCCGCTCCGAACTGAACCAGCGGTCCAGCGGCGGCTGGGCGGGCACGGCGTAGGCCCGGTGATCGGTCCACGGCTCACCTCGGTACGGATCGTTCACCGGCCACCTCCGCTGAGTACCTCGATGCTGGATAGTGCGCTGCCGAACACCGGTCCGGCCGGCGGGCCGGGCTGAGGGCGGGTCTCACAAATAGCACAACACCCTGTGATCGGGCGAGAACCTTCCGTGTCCGACGGTACGAATTGTCGGTGCGGCCGCGTTCAATACCGGTATGCGCTGGATCGTGATCGAATCGCCCATCGGTGAGCTGTCCCTCGCCGCCGACGACACCGGCCTGACCAGATTGCGCTTCGGAGTGGAGGGTCCACGCGACACCCGCGCCGAGGATCCCGTACTGGCCGCCGCGCGGGAAGAGCTCGCCGCCTACTTCGCCGGGGAACTCACCGGCTTCAGCGTGCCGTTGTCGGCGCCGGCCGGCTCGGCGTTCGAGGTCGCGGTCTGGCGGCACCTGTCCGCCATCGGCTACGGCGAGATGGAGACGTACGGCGACGTCGCCCGGGCCGTCGGCGACCCGGGAGCGGCGCGAGCCGTCGGTATGGCGTGCAACCGCAACCCGGTGGCCATCATCGTGCCCTGCCACCGCGTGGTCGGCGCGGGCGGAAAGATGGTCGGATTCGGCGGCGGCCTGCCCCGGAAGAGGCACCTGCTGGAGCTGGAGGCCCGGGTCACCCTGGAGACCGCCTGGAACTGATTCCGGCTCGTCCGCCGGCAGCAGCCTGCGACATTCCGGACGGACTCCCGGGACACACCGGCCCCGGTTGTTGCCGTCGCACCCAACGGGTCTAGTGTCGCGGTGAGCAACCACACGAACACGTTCCAGCGCCGCCACCTCCACAGACTTCGTTCCCTCCGAAGCCCCGCAAGGGCGGTCCGGCAACAGCGGTCAGGCCGCTGCCGTAGTCGCGCTGGCCAGGACGCCACGAACCTGCGGGAGATGCGCATGACCCTGCCCAACCCGGCCCCGACGCTGAGCGAACTCGTCGACAAGACCGCCGCCGAATGGACTGTCGAAGACATCCAGGCGGCGGCGAAGTCGGCCCTCGAAGCCCACGCGCCAGACCGCGATCCGCTGACCTGGAGCAAGCGCTGGGGCGTACTGCCCTGGCCGCACCGCCACCACGCGAACTGCGTGCACTGCGGTGACACCTATCCCTGCATCACCCACCGGTACGCCGCCCAGCTGCTCTCGGCCGGCCGCCTCACCGTGGGCCGCGCGGTGGAGGTCGACAACGAGTACCCCGAACACCACCTGCGCGTGGTCGGGGACGAGAAGTCCCCGCCCAGCGCCAACTGACCCGGCCACCGCCCGGGTCCCCGTACCGGCGAAGGTCGCGCCCTCGGTGGGTGTCGCGGCCTTCGCCGTTCCCCCCTCGCGCGCAGCCACCCCAGCCCGGCGGGCCTTGAAGCAGGCGGCGTCTGAGTGCTCACCAGCCGCGGCGCGAGAGGCGCCGCGGCTGATGACGAGCTAGTTGGTGTGGATCACTTGATCTTCACGAGTACAACGGCGTCGCTGCTCCACGGGCGGTCCTTGCTCTGCCAGAACAGCGTGATCGTGCCAGGCGTGGCGGAATCTCCCTCACACACGCGGCTGGCGCTGGCGAACGTCTGGGAACCGATCGTCACTTCCAGCTTCTCCTTGCTGGCCTTGAAGGTCGGCTTCTCGTCGAAGTTGCCGATGGCAACCTTGCCGTCCTTCTTGAACTCCCAAAGGGCATCCCAGACCCCTTCGAAGCCCCGGTAATTGTGCTCGGCGTAGTCTTCGACCTTCGTACCGCACTCCGGTGCCGGAGCCGAGCTGGTCTGCTGCGCCGACGTGACACCGGTGGCGGCAAGACCGCTGACCGCGGCGACAGCAACGAACTGACCTACGCGCTGAACGTTCATGATGCTGATCCTTCCCCGTGAGTTATGGCGCTCGGTAATCAAACGCTTGCATACAGGTACCACCGCCTAAACCTGCCAATTTCCAACTCACCGAACGAGCCCAATCCCGGCCCTTCCGCAGCGTGATCACAAGGGCCAAAGGGCCATCTGGGGATATCTCCCCGCGAGGTGCCTCGTTGTGTTTGCGTACGCGCGACACAACAAGGCACCTCGCGCAAGGGTTTTGCACAGATCGGCCGGCACGGCTCGACCTCAACGGTTGTCGAGCCTCCGGGCCGGGAAGTCCACGCAGCTGTCCGGAGGCCCTGAGGTCGCGTTCAAGCCGGGTGGTAGCGACACGTCAGCTCCAGCGCGGGATCGGGTCCTCAACAGGCCTGGAACGTGCGAGACCCCCAGGGCCCGGGGAGGGCGCTGGGGGTCTCGCGGTGGTGCTGGTGTTCAGGACTCCGAGCTGGGCTTGGAGTTGTTCGAGCCAGTCGAGCGGCGCTGGTTCGTGCTGCCCGCGCCGGCCTTCTTGGTGGAGCCGTTGCTGGTCGCGGTCGGCTTCTCGCCGGCCTCGTCCTTCTCGTCGGTCTTCTCGTCGGCCTTCGCCGCGAGCGGGTCCGACGCCGTACCAGCCGTGGCCGGAGCGGCCTCGGACTTGCCGGTCTCGGACTTGCTCAGGCCCGGCTCCGGCTTCGAGGCCGGATCCGCCGACGCGGCGGCGTGACGCGGGCTCGAGCTGGACGGGGAGGAGCTGTACTCCCGGCCGCTGGTCGGCGTCGACTGCCAGGCCGGCTCCGGCGCGCTGAGCAGTTTCTTGATCGCGGCGGCCGCGAGGGCGCCGAAGCCCAGCAGCAGCACGGCCTTGCGCAACTTGTGGCTCTTCTTCGGGACGTCGATCTCGCCCTTCAGCGCGGCCTTGGTGGCACGGCCACGACGGCCGCTCTCCTCCATCACCGGCTCGGCGGCCGCGGCCAGTGCGGCCAGCGCACCGGTCACCCGCGGCAGAACGTCGTCATTGAACTTCTCCCGGGCCCGCTCGGCGGCGTGCTCGGTGGCTGGTCCCACCCGGTGCAGCGCGTCGTCGATGATCGGACTCACCTTCTCGACCGCATGGCTCGCGGCGGTGGCGCCCCGCTCCCGTGCCTTCTCGGCATACGGCGACACCTTCTCCCGTGCGGTGCCCACGGCCGGGCCGATGTGGTCCAGCACCGGCCCTACCTTCTGCGATGCCGATTCGGCGAGCGGACGGACGCGCCCCTTGGCGGTCTCGACCCGGCTCTTCGACTTCAACAAACCCACGGTTCCTCCTCGGTGCCGACAGCTGGTGCTGCATGGCCCATCAGGCGGGCGGCCAGCGCCCCTGACGACCCTGATACCGCTCTGACAAAAGCGTCTGCGTTTGCATCGTACGTCGTACCCAGGCCGTAAACACGGCAGGCGCAAGGGCCCGATTAGATGGCACTTTGGTCTCACATGGCAGGATCAACGCCGTAAGCAGTGACGATCTAGGAGCGGACCCAGTGGCAGAAGAGCTTTACGCGACGTTGGAGACGACGAAGGGCGACGTCACCATCAAGTTGTTCCCCGACCACGCCCCGGCGACTGTGCAGAACTTCGTCGGCCTGGCCGAGGGCACCAAGGAGTGGACGAACCCGGAGACCGGCCAGCCGAGCAACGAGCGGTTCTATGACGGCCTGGGCTTCCACCGGGTGATCGACGGCTTCATGATCCAGGGCGGTTGCCCGCTCGGCACCGGCACCGGTTCGCCGGGCTACGCCTTCGACGACGAGATCCACCCCGAGCTGCAGTTCGACCGGCCGTACCTGCTGGCGATGGCCAACGCGGGGATCCAGTTCGGCCGCGGCACCAACGGCTCGCAGTTCTTCGTGACCGTGACGCCGACGCCGCACCTGAACCGCAAGCACACGATCTTCGGCGAGGTCGTCGACGACGACAGCAAGAAGGTCGTGGACGCGATCGCGACCGCGCCGACCGCGCCGGGTGACCGGCCGCTCGAGCCGATCGTGATCAACAGCGTCAAGATCGAGCGTCGCCCGGCCTGAGCCGGGTCAGGACACTGGAATGACCGACCGCGTCTGCTATCGCCATCCGGACCGGCCGGCCGGAGTCTCCTGCCAAAGGTGCGACCGGCCTATCTGTCCCGCGTGTATGAACAGTGCCGCGGTCGGTTTCCAGTGCCCTGAGTGTTTCCACGCCGGGGTGAAGTCGATCCCGAAGACCAGGACCTCGCTGGGTGGCGTCGCGCGCGGCAACACCCAGGTCATCACCATGGTCATCCTGGCGATGAACGTGGCGATCTTCTTCCTGGTCAGATCGGACCAGGAAGCGCTGAGCCGGCTCGTGCTGGTGCCGTACTTCGTGGAGATCCAGCCGTGGCGCTTGCTCACCTCGGCCTTCACGCATGTGGCGCTGTTCCACATCTTCTCGAACCTCTTCATGCTGTATCAGCTCGGTCCGCCGCTGGAGGCCATGCTCGGCCGCCTCCGCTTCATCGTGCTGTACCTGCTCTCCGCCCTTGGCGGGGGCGTCGCGGTGTGGCTGCTCGGCAACCCCCTGCAGGGCACCCTCGGTGCCTCCGGCGCGGTGCTCGGCCTGGTCGGCGCCCTGCTGGTGATCAGCAAGGCCCGCGGCATGGACATCACCTGGATGCTGATCTACGTCGCGATCACCGCGGTCATCTCGATCACCATCCCGAACATCTCCTGGCAAGGCCACCTAGGCGGCTTCGTCACCGGCCTGGCCCTCGGCGCCCTCTTCGTAGCCGACTCCCGCCGCCGCCAACGCCCCCGCTTCTAACCCCACGGCACCGCCCCAAGGCCGCGACCGGTCAGGCGAACCCGTTTCGGGGCAGCTGTACAACCGGTCAGACGATGCGGCCGCCGTGGTACTCGAGTCGATAGCACCTCGTACCGTCAACTGAGGTGATGTGCTCGGTGCCGCTGAAGCGGGCGACGTCTCCGTTGGTCTGGTCGGTGTAGGTCCAGCCGTCGTGTTGAAACGTGAAGCCGCCGAGGAACCGGTCCTCCTCGTACAACCGGGTCAGCGCACGCTTGATGAGCTGGCCGGCGGACGCGGCGTCGAGCCGCTGCGGCTGCAGCAGATATCCGTAGTAGTTCATCCCCCACAACGGCTGCCCGCGCCAATACACCACCTCCTGCCCCAGGAAGTCCGCATTCCCGAAATAACTGTCCAGGTACTCGAAGTCGCCCGCCGCGAACCGTAGGTCGTGGGAGGCGGGCCGGCTCGGTATGGAGAATCCGCCGTCTCCCGCGTACGTGGCCGCCTTGGCCTGGACGATGAACGTCTGAAGCTCGGCATCTGTAGGCACGGTTAAGCACTACCAGTCACCACCGACAGTGGCGTGGGTCAGCCGGCGCCCACCTGGGAGGGCGGTTGGCGACGAATGAGTGCCAAAGGGGAACGCCTAAGGCATGGGGGCGGTTAGGTAGCGCTGGATGGTGGGGCCTAGCCAGGCGACTACTTGGGCCTTGGGGAGGTCGGCCACCGGGGGTAGGCGGAGGACGAAGCGGCAGAGGGCCATGCCGAGGACTTGGCTGGCGACGAGGCCGGCGCGGACTTGGGCTTCGGCTGGATCCGCCACGAAGGTCGCGACCAGCCCACCGATTCGGTCGGTGAAGATCTCGCGCATACGTTCGGCGGCGGCGTCGTTGGTGGCGCCGGCTCGCAGCAGGGCGGTCAGGGTCTCGTCACCCTCCCACCGGTCCACGAAGTGCGCGATCAACGTCGTGCCCAGCTGCTCGCGTGGCGCCGCGGTCAGATCCGGTAGCCGCAGGTCGATCTCCGCCGCGGCCGCGAACAGCTTCTCCTTGCTGCCGTAGTACCGCATCACCATCGCGGGATCGATCGCCGCGTCGGCCGCGATCGCCCGGATGGTCGCGCGCTCGTACCCGTCGGCGGCGAAGCGCTCCCGCGCCACCCGCAGGATCGTCGCCCGGGACCGATCCGACTGCCGCTCGTTCGCCATGAGTCAACCGTAGGTCAACACCCGTTGACTTCCAAGCCGACGGCTCCTATCTTGGTCAACAAGTGTTGGTCAACACCCGTTGACTGCGAGCGAAGGAGCGGACGATGACGGTGCCGGAGCAAGCCGAGGTCGTGGTGGTGGGAGCCGGGCCGGTGGGCCTCGCGCTCGGAGTCGCGCTGAGGATCAAGGGTCACCAGGTGGTGGTGCTCGACCGGCAGGCCGAAGGCGCGAACACCTCGCGGGCCGCGGTGATTCACGCCCGCACGCTGGAGATGCTCGAGGGTCTCGGCGTCACCGAAAGCCTGGTCGAGCAGGGCATTCACGCGAAGTCGTTCAGCGTGAGGTCCGGCCGCAGCGAACTCCTGCCGGTGGAATTCGGCGATCTGCCGACGCTGTATCCGTACACCCTGATGATCCCGCAGAACCTCACCGAGCAGATCCTGCTGGACCGGCTCACCGAACTCGGTGGCCAAGTGCACCGCCCGTACGTCGTCACGCAGGTGGTCCAGGACGACGAGGGTGCCACCGTCACCTTGGCCGACGGCCAGACCATCAGGACGTCGTATGTCGTGGCGGCGGACGGCATGCACAGCGTGGTTCGGGACCAGGCCGGGCTCGGGTTCGAAGGTGAGGACCTGGAACTGTCGTTCGCGCTGGCCGACGTACGGGCCGAAGGCTTGCCGCTCGACGAGGTGGTGCTGTTCTTCTCGAGCGAGGGCATTCTCGTGTCGGCGCCACTGCCGGACGGGTCGGTTCGCCTGGTCGCGCAGATCGACCCCGCGCCGGAAGAACCGGACGTCGAGTTCGCTCAGCGGCTGGTGGATGCGCGCGGCCCGGGGCGGGGCGAGGCCGTCGTACGGGAGGTGATCTGGGGTTCGCGCTTCCGGATCCACGAGCGGGTGGCGTCGCAGTTCCGCGCGGGCCGGATCCTGCTCGCGGGAGACGCCGCGCATACGCACAGCCCGGCCGGCGGGCAGGGCATGAACCTCGGCCTTCGGGACGCCGTCGCTCTCGCGACGGCGTTGTCGACGACCCTTGGCAAGGGGGATGACGCGCCCCTCGACGAGTACGCCGTTCGCGCGCGGGCGGAGGCTCGCCAGGTCGTGGCGCTGGCGCATCGATTGACTGTGGTGGGTACGGCGAAACCGGCCGTGCGCGATCTGCGTAATCTCCTGCTCCGGCTGCTCGCGAAGAACCCACGGTTCGGTCGCCGGCTCGCCTTCCAGCTGGCGGGTTTGCGCTAGCGGTTGGCACGGCGGAGCCGGGGCCCAGATGTGCCGGAAATCCGGGGCGGAACTGCTTCCGTGCAACGTACGCACGGTCCTACCCTCGGTTACCCGCCCATTACTGGAGGTCACCGTGTCACCATCCGCCCGATGGCGCCGCCTCGTCCCGCTCGGAGTCGCCGGCCTGGCCGCGCTGCTCATCACCGGCCAGGCCAGTGCCGGTGCGCTGAACCAGCCGGACCCACAACCGGAGTCACCCGCAGAGAAGATCCAGCTGATCCGCGTCAACGCGGACAGCACCGCCGCGAAGAAGCGGCTCACCCGGCTGGACCTGGACCTGGCCGAATCGGCCGGGCCCACCCATGTCGATGTTGTTGCCCACGGCAACCAAGACCTGCGGCTGCTGAAGCTGGCCGGCTTCACCTGGTCCGTGCTCGACGGCGATCTGGTGGCGACCGATCAGCGCCGCGAGGCCGAGGACCGGGCCTTCGCGATGGCGCCGACCGCCACGTTGCCGAGCGGCCGCACGGCGTACCGGCAGCTGGCCGACTACGAGAACAACCTGAACGCGCTCGCCGCGCAGTACCCGTCGAAGGCCAAGGTCATCACCTTGAAGAACCCTTCGCTGGAAGGGCGCGCGATCCGCGGTCTGGAGATCAGCCGCAACGTCAACGTCTCCGACGGCAAGCCCGTCTTCGTCATGATGGGCCTGCACCACGCGCGCGAATGGCCGTCGGGTGAGCTCACCATCGAGTTCGGCTACGACCTGCTTCAGAACGACGGGGTGATCCCGCGCATCACGAACATTCTCGACAAGGCCCGGGTGGTCCTCGTACCGGTGGTGAACCCGGACGGATTCCAGCTCAGCCGCTCCCTCGGCTACGAGATGAAGCGGAAGAACTGCCGCATCGTGAACGGCCAGCTCCCGACGCCGGGCCAGTGCGCGTCCTCGACGAACCACTCCCGCGGTACCGACCTGAACCGGAACTACGCCGGCTTCTGGGGTGGCCCGGGTGCGTCCACCAGCCTGACCAGCGAGACCTACCGTGGCGCGAGCGCCTTCAGCGAGCCCGAGTCCCGGAACATCCAGGCACTCGTCTCGTCGTACCAGGCGACCACGCTGATCACGAACCACACGTACGGCAACCTGGTGCTGCGTCAGCCCGGTTACGCCAGTGCGGGTAAGACGCCCGACGAGACGCTCTACAAGTCGCTGGGTGACCAGATGGCCGCGCAGAACAACTACAGGAGCCAGTACGGCTACCAGCTGTACGACACCACTGGCACGACCGAGGACTGGTCGTACTACGCCACGGGTGGTCTGGGCTTCACCTTCGAGCACGGCTCGTCGTTCCACCCGGCGTTCTCGAACGTGATCAACCAGTACTTCGGTACCGGATCCACGGCAGGCAAGGGTAGTCGCGAAGCCTTCCTGGTCGCGGCCGAGAGCACGATCAACCCGGCCCGGCACTCGGTCATCACCGGAACCGCGCCGGCTGGCGCCGTACTGCGCCTGAAGAAGTCGTTCAGCACCAAGACGTGGAACGGCACCAACGTTCCGGACGTGCTCAACACGACGATGGTGGTCCCGGCCGGTGGCACGTACACGTACCACGCGAACCCGTCGACGCGGCCGATCGCCCAGCAGCAGGGGCAGACCGAGTCGTGGACCTTCACCTGTGAACGGCCCAACGGCACGGTGCTGGAAACCCGGCAGATCACGGTCGCTCGCGGTGCCTCGGTGACCGCCAACCTCACCACCTGCGCAGCCAACTTCTAAGCCACGGCCTGGACTCGGACCCGGGCGGTCCCCTCCGACCGCCCGGGTCTGAACTTTCTTGCCGACCGGTGTCCATCCAGGCGGTTCCCATTCGTGGTTATGCCATGACAGCGACCACGAAAGGCCCGACCATGACCGACAACGAGCAGATCCTGGCCTGGACCAAGGCGGAGCGACTCAGCCTGGCCGACTTCTTCGAGCAGTTGACCGAGCCAGAGTGGCACGCGGATTCACTCTGCGCGGGCTGGACCGTTCGCGACGTGGCCGCGCACATGACCTGGTCGACCCGCACCACCTGGCCGATCGTGCTCAAGACGGTGGCCCGCGCGCGCTTCAGCTTCGACCGGATGGAGACCATCCTGGCCACCGAACGAGCCGCCCAGTTCACCCCGGCGGAGTTGATCGCCCAGCTCCGCGAAACCGCCGGCTCGGCCCATCGCACTCCCGGCGCGGGCATTCTCGACCCGCTGCTCGATGCCCTCGTCCACGGCCAGGACGTCGCCCGCCCGCTCGGCCGGGCCCGCCAGCTGCCGATCGAACCGGCCATCCACGCCGCGAACCACGTCTTCGGCAACAAGTTCTACGGCGCCCACCGCCGCCTCCGCGACATGCGCCTGATCGCCACTGACTGCGACTGGACCGCCGGCACCGGTACGCAAGACCTCCGCGGCCCGATCGCCGACCTCATCCTGGTAGCCACCGGCCGCCCCGCCGGCCTCCCCGCCCTAACCGGCCCCGCGCTCCCCCGCCTAACCTCCAACCTCACAACCTGACGCGGTTGCACTCACCAAGACGATTCAGAAGGCCAGGGAGGCGAGCGCCGCGCCCTGTCCGGCTGCCGTCGGCCCAGATTCGCGATCCCGCAAGGTGTCCCCAGTACGGCACCTCGACGCGCCAGCCAGGACGCCGTACGGCCGAACCCGACCTCGCGCACCGGTACAGCCAATCAGGTGCCGAGCTCCCCTTCCCAGCTGAGGTAGTCGGGGTCGCTGAGGTCGGGGATCATCGCGGGCAACCGATCGCCAGGTCCTCGGCCACCCGCTGCGTACGCGCTCATCACCGGTGCTCCGGTCGTCAAGGCGTCGGCGACCTCCGCGAACAGATGCGCCACGCTGTCCCAGCGCGGTTCGTCCACGAATCCGCCTGCCTCGGGATCCCACTCGCAGACACCGCCGTACCGACTCCCATCACGGAGGTCGAGAAACAACGTCAGGCCGATGATCGCGTTGCCCATCGGGAGGAACGCGTCGAGCCATTCGCCGACGGGCGTCCCCGCAGGGTCGTTGTCCTCAGGGCGAGGACGGCGACCGTAGACACTGTGCAGCATGTCGCGGTGAGACAGGATCTCCTCGCACCCCATGGGATTGTGCAAGGTAGGCAGCAGACTTCCGTGCCGGGTCTGCCAGTGCATGCCGTCAGCCAGCCGCAGCCATTCGACCATGTCGGCTGGCAGCGGGCGCTCCATCGCCGCCTCCACCTGCGCGATCTGTTCGGCCGACGCCGGCGCCTGAACGACGGCCATCGCGGCCGGGAGATTGGCGGCAAGCCACTCGGCGATGAGCGCCCACGAAGCTGTCACAGACCTTGGCATCCGGACATCCTGGTCCACCCCCGAGGTCATCAAGTGGCGACCTGTCGCAGATCTGCCGCGAGTGGACGCGTGCACTCGCGACGCCACCAGGTCCACCCGCGGAACCCGCGCCGCCATCGGCGCGGCCTGGTGCCGGGTTTTCGCGCGGCTACCGGGTTTCGGTGTCGCCACTACCCGGTTGTTGTGCCCCTACCCGGTTTCCAACCAGGTAGGGGAACCAAAACTCGGCACCGGCCGTAGAGGCCGCCGCATTTCGCGTCCGACCGTGGGAAAAGAACCACCCGCGGCACCAATCGCCCGCGTCACCAACCACTGCGTCACCAACCACTGCGTCACCAACCACCGCGCCACTGACCATCAACGGCGGTGGCAGGCGTTAGCCGGTGGTGGATTCGCGGATCTGCAGCGTGTAGGGCACGGAGAGGTCTAGGCGTTCGGGTGGGCCGGTGCCGGCGATGCGGTCGAGCAGGAGGGTGACGGCCTTGTCGGCGAGCCAGTCGAGGTCCGGGGAGATCGTGGTCAGCGAAGGCGAGTGGTAGCGCCCGTCCTCGATGTCGTCGAAACCGACCACGGCCACGTCGCCGGGCACGGACAGGCCTGCGTCCGCGAGGGCCCGGAGCGCGCCGAGGGCCAGGAGGTCGTTGAAGCAGAAGACCGCGTCGGGTGGCGACGGCAGGGCGAGCAGGTCCCGCATCGCGGCGGCGCCGTCCTCGCGGTGGTACCCGGTGCCGTCGATCTCGAGCGCCGGGTCGATCGGTAGGCCCGCCGCCTTCAGGGCTTTGCGATACCCCTTACGCCGTACGGCGCCTGTGCCCGCGCCGCCACCGACACCGACGGCGGCGATCCGGGTCCGGCCGAGGGAGATGAGGTGGTTGGTCGCGTCGAACGAGGCCTGCACCGAATCGACCGCGACGTGGTCCACGGCGCCGCCCGGCTGGCGTTCACCGAGGAGCAGCAGGGGTTTGCCGTCGTCCGCCACGGTGATCTTGGTCGGGGCGGTGGTGATCGGCGAGAAGATGATGCCGTCGATCAACTGCCCGCGCATGCCGTCCAGGACGAACTGCTCGGCGGCGGGTTCACCCTCGGTCTGGTCGATCAGCACGGTGATACCGCGCTTCTTCGCGGCCCGGCTGATCGCGGCGCCGAGTTCGGCGAAGTACGGCGAGGCCATCTCCGGAATGGCCAGCGCGATGAAGTCGGACCGGCCCTTGCGCAGGGAGCGGGCGCTCACGTTCGGGGTGTAGCCGAGTTCGGCGATGGCCGCCTCGACCTTGGCCCGGGTGGCCGGGGTGATGTGCGGGTAGTCGTTGATGACGTTCGAGACCGTCTTGACCGACACTCCCGCGCGCGCCGCCACATCGCTGAGCCGCGTCGCCACCATCGCCACCACCTCCTGGAAACCGCCTCACCGGAGCACTTCCACCCACGCAGAGTCCGCTAGTCGCTGAGTGTGCCACGAGCGGCCCGCCGCGTGATCGCCGCGTGACGCCGACGGGCCGAACAACGTCACGGATTGAGCTCGTCGCCAGCGAGGTCTTTACAGTCTATGTCAATCGTTGTAGAAACCAGGTCAAACGTTGTAAAAGCTCCTGGAGGACGATGTGACCGTTGCCCGTCTCGCCGTCGATCCGGCCTTTGTGGTCGGTGAGCTGGACCGCCGGCTGTTCGGCTCGTTCGTCGAGCACATGGGCCGGTGCGTCTACACCGGCGTGTACGAGCCCGGCCACCCCACCGCTGACGAGAACGGCTTCCGGACCGACGTCCTCGAGCTGGTTCGCGAACTCGGCGTCACCGCCGTGCGGTATCCCGGCGGCAACTTCGTCTCGAACTACAACTGGGAGGACGGCGTCGGCCCGAAGGACCAGCGGCCGCGCCGGCTGGATCTGGCCTGGCGTGCGATCGAGACCAACCAGTTCGGCACCGACGAGTTCGTCGAGTGGGCCCGCAAGGCCGGTGTCGAGCCGATCTGGGCGGTGAACCTTGGTACGCGCGGTATCGCCGAGGCCGTCGAACTACTCCAGTACTGCAACCTCCCGGCCGGCACCGCCGCCGCGGACCGCCGGGTGGCCAACGGCAGCAAAGAGCCGCACGGCATCCGGATCTGGTGCCTCGGCAACGAGATGGACGGGCCCTGGCAGATCGGCCACAAGACCGCCGAGGAGTACGCCCGGCTGGCCGCCGAAACCGCGAACGCGATGCGCCGGGTCGATCCGGAGCTGGAGTTGGTGGCCTGCGGTTCGAGCAACCGGGGCATGGCGACGTTCGGCGATTGGGAACGCACGGTCCTGGAACACACCTACGACCAGGTCGATCACATCTCGCTGCACGCGTACTACGAACCGAACGGCGACGACCAGGCGAGCTTTCTCGCCGCCGCCGAGGAGATGGATCGCTTCATCACCGAGGTGGTCGCGACCGCGGACCACGTCAAGGCGCTCAAGCGCAGCGACAAGGTGATGACGTTGTCGTTCGACGAGTGGAACGTCTGGTACCAGCGGCACTTCCCCGGCGAGCTCGGCCTGGACATCCGCGAGGTCAGCCCGCTGATCGAGGACACCTACGACGTGGACGACGCGGTGGTGGTCGGCAGTCTGCTGATCACGCTGCTGCGGCACGCCGACCGGGTCAAGATCGCCTGCCAGGCGCAACTGGTGAACGTGATCGGGCCGATCCGCACCGAACCCGATGGCCCGGCCTGGCGGCAGACCATCTTCCATCCGTTCGCGCTGACCGCCAAGCACGCGGGCAGCCGGGTACTGCACACGGAGGTCGCCGGGCCCGAGATCGAGACCCGGGCCTTCGGCAAGGTGCCCGCGTTGTGGAGCACCGCGACGTACGACGAGACGACGGGCGAGACCGTGCTGTTCGTGGTCAACCGCTCCGAGACCGACAAGGTCGACCTGGAATTCCCCGCGCCGAGCCTCGAGCTGATCGAGCACCTCGGCCTCTATGACGACGACCGGTCCGCGGTGAACTCCGCAGCAGATCCGGACCGGGTGGTACCGCGCAAGGTGGATACGACCATCGTGCGAGGCGGTACCTGTACAGCCACGTTGCCCCCTGCGTCGTGGCACATGATCAGGCTCTCCCCTGGAGGTACACGGTGAACACGCAACTCGTATCCCGCCGGCTGGTGCTCGCGGGCGCGGGCGCGCTCGGTCTGGGCGCGCTGACCGGATGTGGTGAAGGCTCGGCCGGAAAGCCCGGTCAGGCGACCGGTGACGGCGGCGCCAAGGGGTACGACGGCCCGGCCGTCGAACTCGACTTCTGGAACGGGTTCACCGGTGGTGACGGCCCGTTCATGCGCAAGCTGGTCGAACAGTTCAACGCCGAGCATGCCAACATCAAGGTCAAGATGACCGTGATGCAGTGGGCCGACTACTACACCAAGCTGCCCACCGCGGTGAGCAGTGGCCGTGGTCCGGCGATCGCGATCATGCACGTGGACTCGCTTGCCACCAACGCCGCCCGCAACGTGATCGAGCCGCTGGACGACGTCGCGAAGGCGCTCGACCTGAAGCAGGACGACTTCGCCGAGGTGGTCTGGAAGGCCGGCGAGTTCAACGGCAAGCGGTACGGCATTCCGCTCGACGTACACCCGCTCGGGTTCTTCTACAACAAGACGCTGATGCAGCAGGCGGGCCTCGACCCGGCCAAGCCGCCGGCAACCGCCGACGAGTACGCCGCGGCGCTCGACGCCTTGAAGGGCAAGGGTATTCAGGGCCACTGGGCCTCGCCGTTCCAGTTCACCGGGGTGCTGAGCGTGCAGTCGCTGATCTGGCAGTTCGGCGGTGACATGTTCAACCCCGAGTCGAACAAGGCGATCTGGGCCGAGGAGCCGGGTGTGAAGGCGCTGACCTGGTTCGTGGACCTGGTCAAGAACGGGCACAGCCCGAAGAACGTGGCCCAGGACGCGGACGCGATCGCGCTGCAGAACGGCAAGTCCGCCTTCAACTGGAACGGCATCTGGAACATCAACACCCTGAAGGAGAAGAAGGGCCTCGAGTGGGGTGTGGCGCCGCTGCCGAACATCGGTGGCGAGAAGGCGGCCTGGGCCGGTTCGCACCAGTTCTGCCTGCCGAAGCTGAAGACGCCGGACACGAACAAGTCGACCGCCGCCCGGGTTTTCGTGAACTACGTCAGCCAGAAGTCGCTCGAATGGGCCAAGGGTGGTCAGGTCCCGGCGCGTAAGCAGGTCCGGGAATCGGCCGACTTCAAGGCGCTGACCGATCAGGCGGCGCTGGCGACCCAGGTCGATGACCTGCACTTCCCGCCGCCCGTGCCGGGTATCGGTGACGCGCTCGCCGAACTGAACAAGGCCGTCAACGAGGCCGTTCTGCTCAAGGCCGAACCGGCCAAGGCACTCGCGGACGCCGCCGCCCGGGCCGACAAGATCCTGGAGGCCAACCGCAAGAAGTACGGGGCATGAGAGGCTACGGAAAAGCCACCCCGTACCTGTTCCTGGCGCCGTACCTGTTGTTGTTCGGGCTGTTCGTCATCGGTCCGGCGCTGTTCGGGTTCTGGATGAGCCTGCACGACTGGGACTTCCAGCTGCCGGGTAAGCCGTTCACGGGTCTGCAGAACTACAAGGATCTGTTCGACCCGTTGTCGACCACTTCCGAGCCGTTCTGGCACGGGATGCGCGCCACCGCGATCTTCACGGTGGCCTCGGTTCCCTTCCTGGTGGTACTTCCGCTCGGCCTGGCCGTACTGCTGAACCGCCAGTTCCCGGGCCGGACGTTCTTCCGGGCGGTGTACTTCGCGCCGTACGTGCTCGGCGTGGCGGTGGTCGGCCTGATGTTCCGGTACATCCTCGACACCAGTTTCGGCGTACTCAACGCGGGTCTTCGCCTGCTGGGCAGGGACAGCGATATCGGCTGGACCACTTCGATGCCGTGGGCATGGATCGCGCTGGTCGGCATGACCGTGTGGTGGACCGTCGGCTTCAACGCGGTGATCTACCTGGCGGGACTGCAGGACATTCCGGCCGAGCAGTACGAGGCGGCTCAGCTGGACGGAGCCGGCGCGTGGCAGCGGTTCCTGAACGTGACCATGCCGGGCCTGAAACCGGTCTTCGTGTTCGTGGTGACGATGACGGTGCTGGCCAGCGCCAACATGTTCGGCCAGTCCGTGCTCGTCACCCAGGGCGGACCGGGTGACAGCACGCGTACGGCCTTGATGGTCATCGCCGATACCGGCCTGTCGCAGTTCCGGATGGGTCAGGCGACCGCGATGAGCTACGTGCTGGCGTTGTGCCTGGCCGTGGTGTCGCTGGTGAACTTCGTTCTGCTCAGGGAGCGCAAATGAGAAAGCGGCCGTCCGTCGGATTCTGGGTGCTGGTGATCGCCCTCACGGTGGTGTTCGTGGCGCCGCTGGTCTGGATGGCGATCACCTCGTTCAAGACCGTCGGCGAAGCCCAGCAGGTGCCGCCGACGATCGTGCCGGAGGATCCGACCGGCCGCGCGTACGGCGAGATCCTCACCACCGGCGGGCAGAATCCGGTGCTGCGCTGGGCGATCAACTCGTTCCTCGCGGCCACCCTGCACGCGGGACTGGTGGTGCTGGTCGCGTCGATGGCGGGTTATGCCCTGGCCCGGATGGAGTTCCGGTTCAAGAAGGCCATCTTCGGCCTGATCATGGCGACGCTTTTTGTGCCGGGGTTCGTCTTCCTGATGCCGAACTACCTGCTGATGGACAACCTCGGCTGGCTCGACACGCTCTGGGCCCTGGTGGTTCCGGGCGCGGCCGGCGCGTTCGGGGTGTTCTTCATGCGGCAGTTCTTCCTCGCCATTCCGAGGGAGCTGGAAGAGGTCGCGATGATCGACGGCGCCAACGCGTGGACCGTCTTCAGCCGCATCATCCTGCCGAACGCGAAACCGGCCATCGCGACCCTCACGGTGCTGTCGTTCCTGGCCAACTGGAACGACTTCATCTGGCCGCTGTACGTGCTCTTCAGCCCCGAGCGGCTCACGCTGCCCGCTGGTCTGAAGTTGCTGCAAGGCGCATACACGACCGACTACCCGGTGATCATGACCGGGGCGACCGTGGCCTCGATCCCGGTCCTGATCCTTTACATCTTCGTTCAGCGCTACGTCATCGAAGGTGTCGCCCGCAGCGGCATCAAAGGCTGATCCCGTTTCGAGAGGAACCGCCCTATGCCTTCTCGCCTTCTGACCACTGTCGTCGCCGCCGCTCTTGCGATCACCCCGCTCACCGCGGCGGCGGCTCCCCATCCCCCTGCTTCTGTTTCCACGCAGAACCCGATTTCGTCACCGTTCTCCGACACCTTTGCCGATCCGGCCGTGATCCAGGGCCGTGACGGTTACTGGTACGCCTATGCCACCTCGGACCCGCTGGTCGAGGGCGGCCCGTTCGGGTTGATGCACATGGCCCGGACGAAGGACTTCTCGTCGTGGGACTACCTCGGCACGGTGTTCGACGACTCCACCAAGCCGGCGTGGGCCGCGCCCGGTTCGTTCTTCTGGGCGCCGGATATCCGGTACTTCGGCGGGCGCTACGTCATGTACTTCACCGTGACCGACACCGCGGCCAACCCCGGTGGCGATCCAGCCATCGGCGTCGCGACGGCACCAACCCCCGCCGGACCGTGGACCGCCACGGACGGACCGGTGGTAACGCCGAAGCCGGACGGCAACGGCGGCTACTTCGGCACGATCGACCCGGCCCTGCTGACCGCCGCCGACGGCAAGCGATACCTGTACTACGGCGGGTACTACGGCGGCATCTCCGTCACGGAGGTCTCCGCCGACGGCCTGCGCGCCGTTGGAACTCCCACCCAGGTGACGATCGGCGACCGCTACGAAGGCGCGTACGTCGTCCGCCGCGATGGCTGGTACTACCTGATGGGCTCGTCGATGAACTGCTGCGCCGGGCCGACCACGGGCTATTCCGTTTTCGCCGGGCGATCGAAGTCCCCGCGCGGGCCGTTCGTCGACGCCGACGGCGCGAGCCTGCTCGAGTCCCGCGTCGGCGGAACCACCGTCATCACGCAGAACGGCAACCGCTGGATCGGTCCCGGGCACCACGCGTTCCTCACCGACGCCACCGGCCAGGACCACATCGTCTACCACGCGATCGATCGGTCGAAGCCCTGGCTGAACGAGCCGTTCGGCATCAACCGGCGGCCGATGCTGATCGACCGGATCGACTGGATCGACGGCTGGCCGCGTACCCGCGCCGGTGCGGGCCCGTCCGATACCCCGCAGCCGGCGCCGGTCACGGGTTCATCCCTGGGCATCACCTCGACCGATCCAGCCGGCGGCCTGTACGGCGCTGAGCGGTCGCCGGGTGATCCCCTCGGCGGTCCGACGGCGCTCGTTGATGGAATGGCGGTCACCCGGAAGGTGGCCCCGGGTGGCTCGCTGCGGTTCGACGCGGACGTCCGGCTGACCGGCAAGGCGCTCACCGTTCGGCTCGGGCAGGTCGGCGTGACCTTGCGGGACGAATCCCTGACGATCTCGGCCGGCCGGCGGCTCACGAAGGTGGCGATGCCGGCTGGGTTCACCGCCCCGGAGTGGAATCGCCTGACCGTGCAGGTCGCGGAAGGCCGTGCGACCGTGCGGGTGAGCGACGCGGGCCTCGGTGACGGATACGCCGAAACCAGTGTCGCCATACCGGATCGGCTCAAGCCTGGCCGCGTTTCGCTGGCCGGGACGGCTGAGGTGGACAACCTGACGATCCGCCCGGCGGCCGTGCCGGTGCGGAAGGCCGTCGCCGTACCGCGGACCGGGAAGTTGCTGGCTGGGGACGAGTTCGGCAACGGGTTCGGCCCGGGCTGGAGCTGGGTCCGTCCCGACGCCCGCGCGACTGTTGCCAATGGCAAGCTTTCCTGGCCGTTGCAGAACACCGACCTGGTCGGCTCCGGCAACAACGCGGGCCTGTTGTTCCACCAGACGCCCGCGACGAACCGGTGGATCGCCGAGACCAAGCTGCATCTCGACCTGGGCGAAGGCGATATCCGGAACTACCAGCAGGCGGGCATGATCGCCTATCGCAACGACGACGATTTCGCCCGGCTCGGTGATGTCGCGATCTGGCGGACCCGGCAGACCGAGTTCGGCCGCGAACTGGTCGCACGGCCCGACGGCGCCACGTCGTACGGCGGCGCGGCGATCGGACGGCCGGCGCCGACGATGTGGATGCGGCTCGCCTACCACCTGAACGAGGCTGGCGAACACGTCTACCGCGCGGGCACCAGCATCGACGGCGTCAACTGGACCTGGGGAGCCGCCTGGGTGCTTCCGGCCGGCGCGACGCCCCAGCTCGGGTTGTACGCGCACGGCGACCAGACCGGTTCCAACCCGCCGCCGGTGGCCACGTTCGAGTACCTACGTTTCTACGCGGCCAAATGACTAACAGCCCGGGCCATCCGCTGGGGACGGCCCGGGCTGCTTCGCGTCGTACGTCAGGCGATCTTGCCGACGTACAGCGCGGACGAGGCGATCGTGCCGTACTTCGACTTGAACAGGAACTGGATCTTGTGACCGTGCGCGCCGTCCATGCCGGCGATCCGGCCGGTGGTGAAGTAGCCCGACTTCGAGGTGGGGTTGCTGAACGCGATGCGCTCGTAGCGGGTCATGCTGCCGCCCATCGCCCGGACCATCACGATCGTGTTGGACAGCGGGACCAGCTTGCCGGACGGGTGCTTCACCTTCAGGTAACCGTGGAAGTTGAAGGTGCCATCGGCGGCCGGGCGCAGCACCTTCGGCATGCTGGTGGTCAGCACCGAGGGGAACTTCGCCTGCGCGACGATCTTGCCGACGTAGGTGAAGTCGGAGGCGATCGTCTGGTACGGCGAGCGGAACGCGACCCGGATGTCCGCGCCGATGTGGTGGCTGCCGAGCGCGAAGTCGTCGCCGTACACACCCAGAGCGTTGGTGCCGGTAAGGACAACGTCCCGATAGGCGGTCTCACCCGCACGCCGGGCCTGCACGCGAACGGTCTGGTGCTTCAGCGGCACGATCGAGCCGGTCAGGGTCTTCGCCTTCAGCGTGCCCTTGAGGGCAAGCAGGCCGTAGACGTTCAGCGTGAGCTTGCCGGTCGGGCTGGCGGTCAGGTACGACGGCCGCTGCGCGACGCTGACGGTGGCCTGGGTGCTGCTCATATCGACGGTCGCGTTCGCGGCGGTGTCCGCGGCGAGCCCGGCGCCGGTCGCCGCGGCGGCAAGCGCGACGGTCATGACAAAGGCACGACGGATGGTGGACTTCATGATCATTTCCTCCCCAAGAACCGGCTCCCTGGTGGAGCCACGTGGAAGACGCCTCGGCCGGCTCGAAGGTTGCATGCGGATCAGATTCTTTTCTGCGGCCGTGTTGCTGGCCTTGCTGACCGCCTGTGGCAGTAGCCCGAATCCCGCTCAGGAAAGGACCGCGATGACCTTCACGAACCCGGTGTACGACGGCGGTTTCGCCGATCCACACGTGATCGAGACGGCCGCCGGGTACTACGCGTTCGCCACGAACGGTGCCCTGGGCAACGTTCAGACGCTGCGCTCGACCGACCTGGTCCAGTGGGAGCAGGTCGGCGACGCGCTGCCGGAACTCCCCGCCTGGACCACGGCAGGCAAGGTCTGGGCGCCGGAGGTCGCGGTACACGGCCCGAACCGCTTCGTCATGTACTACACGACCGCGGACGACGCCTCCGGCCGGCAATGCCTGGGGGTGGCAGTGGCCACCCGGCCAGAAGGTCCCTATGTCGACAATTCGACACGCGCCTTCGTCTGTCAGGCGGCGGAAGGCGGCTCGATCGACGCGAGTCCCTTTGTCGATTCGGCGGGTGATCGATACCTCTACTGGAAGAACGACGGCAACGCGATCGGCCAGGACACCTGGATCTACGCCTCCCGCCTGTCCCCCGACGGCCTCTCCCTCGTCGGCGATCCGGTCAGGTTGTTCAAGCAGGACCTGCCGTGGGAGGGCCACCTGGTCGAGGCGCCGTACATGATCGAGCGCGAAGCCAGGTTCCACCTGTTCTACTCCGCCAACGCCTACGACAAGGCCGACTACGCCGTCGGCCACGCGGTCTGCGAAACCCCACTCGGCCCGTGCCGCAAATCCGGCGACCCCCTCCTCACCTCATCCGAAGACGCCGCCGGCCCCGGCCACAACATGGTCCTGCGCAAAGGCGACCGAGACTGGTTCATCTACCACGCCTGGGACCCCGCCCTCATCGGCGCCGATCCACCCGGCCGAACCATGTGGCTGTCCGAACTCACCTGGCAAGACCAAACCCCCACCGTCCAACCCCCACTCCGCACCAACCCCGTCTACCCCTAGCCACCGCTGCCGACGCACCGACCCTGCGACCGGTTAGGCCCGCTCGGCTCCAAAAGCTTGTCCCCGGCGCAGCCCCCGGCCGCCTCTCGTACCGCCTATTCCGACGGTCGACCGTCGGAATAGGGGGTGGACCCGTCAGATCGGGCACGTCGACCCCCGACTTCAAAGGTCGACCCGCCGAACTGGCGAGCCGCAGCGGGAAGCCGGTGACCACGGGATGAACCCGGCGGGCGGTGGAACTGGACTACCCCCGCGCGACCTCGGAGTCGACCGGGGAGCCGGATCCGGTGGCTGGACGGTGGCGGTCAGAACGTGGTGAGGACTTGGGTTAGGAGGGTCAGTGCTTTGTGGAGCTCAGGGCTGGTCGGAGTGGCATAGCCGATCACCAGGCCGGGTGGGCCGGGGGTCGAACGGCGGTAGCCGGAGAGCGGCGCGACGCCGACGCCCGAGGCCTCGGCAGCTTGAGCGACCACCCGGTCGTCAAGCGAATCCGGCAGCAGGAGGGTGACGTGGAGGCCGGCGTCGCGGCCGACGATCTCGCCGTACGGCGACAGCGCCTCGATCACCTGGGCACAACGTTCGGCATAGCGGCGGCGGCCCCGGCGGACGACCCGGTCGAGGTAGCCGTCGCGGAGCATGGCGAGCGTGGCGGCGTGAACCGGCCACGACGGCCAGTCGCCCGAGTTCTCGCGATGTTCGGTAAGCGCCTCGACCACCTCCGGCGCCGCTACGAGCCAGCCGAGGCGGAGGGACGGGCTGAGCATCTTCGACAACGTGCCGAGGTGAACCACTCGGTCGAGGTCGAGCTGAGCCAGGGCGGGAAGAGGCGCCACGTCGTACCGGAACTCGCTGTCGTAGTCGTCCTCGATCACGGTCGCCCCGGTCCGGCGGGCCCATTCGATCAGCGCGTTCCGCCGGGCGACGGGCAGTCGGCCGCCGAGCGGGTATTGGTGCGACGGCGTCACGTACACGGCGGACGGCTCCGGCCCGAGCAGATCCACCCGCAGGCCATCGGCGTCGACGGGGATGTCGATGATCGGCAGGCCGTGACTGTTCGCGGCCCGTACGGCGCTGAGGTATCCCGGGTCCTCGATGGCGATCGGATCGCCAGGTCGTCGCGTAACCGATAGCAGGAGCCGCAGGCCGTGGATCGTCCCGTTCGTGACGAGGATGTTGTCGGGCCCGCAGGCGATTCCCCGCGTGCGGGCGACGTACTCGGCCAGGGCCGTCCGTAGCGCCGGTAGGCCCGCAGCGTGCTCGTAGCCACGTGTAGGTGGTTGGGCCGACACCTCCCGCCAGGCCCGGCGCCAACCGGCATCAACCGAGCGCTCGACGTACGGAATGCCCGGGCGCAACGAGAGCAGCGGACGCTCCTCGACCGGCTTAGGGCGGCGCGGGACCGCTTGAGCCGGTTCAAGCGGTACGACGTCCGCGACGTACGTCCCGGAGCCGGTCTTGCCTGCGATCCAGCCTTCCGCGTGGAGCTGGTCGTACGCCGCTTGCGTGACTGAGCGGGATACCTCGAGTTGGCGCGCGAGTTCCCGCGTCGAGGGCAGACGGTGGCCTGCGCGGAGCCGGCCGTCCCGAACACCTTCGCGGAGTTGTTCCGCCAGTTGGAGGTGCAACGGCCCACCGCCGTCGCGTCGTACGGTCAGGGGAAGTTCGGTGAGCTGCAAAGTGGCCTGCGGAAAAGTGAGGGGAATGGACCGTGCCAGCATGCCACTGAACCAGCAGGCTTGAGCTATGACCACTCTCGCGACACCACTGCAGCCCACTGACCGGACCACCGTTCGCCGGGGCAAGAACCGCGCCGTGGCCGACCGGGAGATCCTGCACGACGTACTGCGCGCGGGCATGATCTGCCACCTGGGCGTGATCATGGGCGACGCGCCGATGGTGCTGCCGACGGCGTACGGCATCGACCTCGACCGTGGACCCGACGGCACCTTGTACCTGCACGGCTCGGTCGCCGCCCGGAGCGTGATGGCCGCGCCCGACCAGACGATCTGCGTCACCGTCACCCACTTGGACGGCCTGGTGCTGGCGCGATCGGCGTTCCACCACTCGGTGAACTACCGGTCGGCCGTCATCTACGGCGTACCGCGCCTGGTGGTGGACCTGGACGAGAAGCTGCACGGCCTCGACCGCATCGTCGACCACCTCGTCCCCGGCCGTACCAGCGGCACCCGCGCCCCCAACCGCAAGGAACTCGCCGCCACCTCCGTACTGGCCCTCGACCTCACCGAGGCCTCGGTCAAGATGCGGGCCGAAGGCGCCAACGACGAAGAAGAAGACCTGGCCCTCCCGCACTGGGCCGGCGTCATCCCCGTGCGCCTGACCGCCGGCGCCCCCATCACCAACCCCGACTGCCCCCACCCCATCCCCACCCACATCCAATCCCGCTCCCACGACCTCACCACCGATGAATTCCTAGCGATCCGTGACGCCTGAGCGGTAAGGCGACGCTGAATGGCGTCGAGGTGGAGCTCGATCTTGACCGGCTGCGCAGGACCCCGCCCGCCTAGGTGAGTTGGCGCGGCGCTCCGCAGGGGAGGGTCGGGTGGGTGGGCTGGTTAGAGTCGGGGGATGGCTACGGACCGGGTGATTGAGAATCTGATTCATCGGTATGCCGAGTTGGTCGACGCGGGGGACTTCGCCGGGGTTGGGGCGCTGCTCTCGCATGCCACGTTCGCCGGGAGTGGTGAGCCGGTGAGCGGGGCCGAGGCGATCGAGGCGATGCTGCGGGAACTGGTGGTGGTGTACGAGGACGGCACCCCGCGGACCAAGCATCTCGTCAGCAACGTGGCGGTGGAGGTCGACGAGTACGGCGGAACAGCGTCGGCGCGGTCCAGTTTCACCGTGTTGCAGGCGTTGCCCGACTTGCCCCTGCAGATCGTTGCCACCGGCACCTACCGGGACAGGTTCGAGCGGGGCGACGGCAGCTGGTGGTTCGTCGAACGCAAGGCCGGGCTCGATCTCGTCGGTGACGTCACTCGCCACCTCCGGCTGCCGGCGGAGTCGCCCAAAGCGGGATAAATGCCGCGCTTTGCGGCCGTGGTCGGGCGAGGATTCAGCCATGACGGCAGAGCAGCGGTACGACGCGTTGATGGACGAGGTTTTCAGCCTCTACGAGCAGGACCGGCTGACGGCGGCGCTCGACATACTCCGAACGGCCGACCGGGACCTGGATCCATGGCAGGCCGAATTGGCCCACACTGAGGCGTGCTTGTTAGGCGCTTCGGATAGACCAGTCGAGGCGCTGGAGGCGTTGCGACGGGCCTTCGCGAAGGGTGGCTGGTGGCATCGCCGGATCCTGGCCGAGGACGACGACCTGGCGGGCCTGCGCGATTTGCCCGGGTTCGCGGAATTCGTCGATCAGGCCGAACAGCGACGGGCGGACGAGGGCGCCGTACCGGGTGAGCATCGGCTGGACGTCCCGGCAGGGACGGCCCGCGGTGTGCTGGTCGCCCTGCATGGGGCCGGCCAGCGGGCTGAGCACGCCCGATCGGACTGGTCCGCCGCGCTGGACCTCGGGTACGCCGTTCTCGCGGTGGAGTCGAGCCAGCGGATGTCGCCGATGTACCGGACCTGGCCGGATCAGGAGATCGCCGCCAAGGACATCGCCGCCGCGATGGACACAGTTCCCGACGACCTGCGTGCTGGTCCCGTGGTCGCGGCGGGCTTCTCGGCGGGCGGTCGGGCGGCCCTGCTGTGGGCGCTGACCGCAGACCCGTTGCCGGTGGCCGGTGTGGCCGTTCTCGCGCCGGCGATCGGAGGCATCGAGTTGCCGCCGTCCCGAGCGCTGGAACCGGCGGTGGCCTGGTTCGGAGCCGAAGACGAGCTGGCCGAGTACGCGGAGGCGATCCAAGGCCTGCCGGATTTCACGGTCGAGATCATCCCGGGCCTCGGGCACGTATTCCCCGCCGACTTTGGAGACAAGTTGGCGGGCGTGCTCGGCGAGCGTTGATCCCCAGCGCCAGGTTGTGCACAGAACCCTGTGGACAACCTGGCGCCTGACTCGGGTTATCCACAGAAAACCGCAGGTTTTGCACGACTTCCCACCAGATTCTGTGGATAAACATGGGAAAACTCTGTGCACATCTGGGGACGGCGATGTGGATAACTTCGCGATGTTCGCAGCCTGGCGACGACAGAGATGGCTGACGGATAAGGTAAGGCTCGCCTAATCTCATCTCGTCGAGGAGTCGTCATGAACCAGCCCGTCACCGTGACCAGGCGGTCACTCCTAGCCGCTGGCGGCTTGTTTCTACTGACCGCTTGCGGCGAGGCAGGCGGGGCAGGTGAGACGAAGGAGGCGGCAACTCCGGCCGGAGGCAGCTGGGAGTTCACCGACGATCGCGGCAAGAAGGTCACCCGGCCACAACGGCCAACCACGATCGTCGCGCAGCTCTCGTCCGCGGCAGCACTTTGGGACCTCGGGATCCGCCCGGTCGGCACCTTCGGCGAATCGCGGAACACCGACGGCACTCCGGCCTTGGCGGCCGGCTCGATCGACCTCAGCAAGGTCACGTCGATCTCCGAGACCTACGGCGAGTTCAACCTCGAGAAGTACGCGGCGCTCCAGCCGGAACTGCTGATCGCGCCGATGCAGGTCGCGAACGAGCTCTGGTACGTGCCCGCCGCTAGCGTGCAACCGATCGAGGCGTTGACCCCGATCGTGGCGGTCACCCACCTGGACAAGACCGTTCCGCAGGTCATCGACCGGTACGCCGAACTCGCGAAGGCCCTCGGTGCGGACCTGGCGGCGGAACCGGTGACCAACGCGAAGGCCGAGTTCGAAGCGGCCTCGAAGGCGCTGACCGAGACCGCGGGCCGATTGGCCGGGCTGAAGGTGCTGTTTCTCAGCGCGACGCCGGAGAACGCCTACCTGGGCAACGCCGAACAGTTCTCGGATCTGCGCACGCTGGCGGACCTCGGTGTGCGATTCGTCACGCCGAAGCCCGACCAGGCCGAACCGCACTGGGAGACCGTGTCCTGGGAGCAGGTCGGCAAGTACCCGGCCGACGTGCTCCTGTACGACGAGCGCAGCCGGGACATCTTCACCAAGGACAAGGCGAAGATCCCGACGTACCTGCAGATGCCTGCCGTGAAGGCGGGCCAGACCATCGCCTGGAACCCCACCTTGCCGGCCAGTTGGGCAGGCTTCGCCCCCGCGTTGCGCAAGCTGACCGCCGACCTCGGGCGGATGCGCCCCCTCGGCGGCTGAAAGCCCGCGCTAGAACGACGGAGGGATCAGTACCACTGGGTGGAGACGACGAAGCCCACGGCGATCAGGCCCATGCCGATCAGCAGGTTCCAGTTGCCGAGGTCCTTCATCAGCGGGACATCCGGACCGGCGACGTAGTACACCACCAGCCAGGCGAGACCGAGGATCCACGCGCCCAGCATCACCGGGGCGACCCACGGCTGGCTGGTGGTGCGGACCTTCTTGGGCGTCTTCTCGACCGCCTTCTTCTCGGAAGACTTCTTGTTCCGACTGCTGGACTCGGGCACGTCTTGACTCCTTGCGCGGTACTTGCCTGGCTCTGGCCTCGGTTAGCGTAGTGCAGGACACGGCAACAGGATCACGGGTGAGTCGAATGAGGCGGTTTTCGTTATGGCGCGCGGCGGCGCCGGTGGCACTTCTGTGCGCCGGTCTGCTCTTCGCGACCAGCGCCTCGAACGCCCGCGGCACCGACCTGCGCCCCAGCCGCAACACCACACTGGCCGGGTTGGTCGAGGAACAAAGCAAGCGTAGCGCCGAGCTCGCCAGGCACGCCGCGGCCCTGCGCAAGGACATCGAGGGCCTGCAGGCGCAGCAGGGCACGATCGACCCGAAGCTGCAGAAGCGCCTCAAGGACCTGTCCCGCGAGGTCGGCACCACCCCGCTGGTCGGCCGTGGCCTGACCGTCACGCTGAAGGACGCACCCAAAGAGGTCGTGCAGAACAACCCGGACATCGACGCCGACTGGCTCGTCATCCACCAGCAGGACATCCAGGCCGTGGTGAACGCCCTGTGGGCCGGTGGCGCGGACGCGATCTCGATCCAGGGTCACCGGATCATCTCCACCACCGGTATCAAGTGCGTCGGCAACTCCGTCGTGCTGCACGGTGTGCCCTACCTGCCGCCGTACCGGATCAGCGCGATCGGTGACCGGGCCCGGTTGCAGAAAGCCCTGGATGATTCGAAGTACATCGACAACCTGCAGGACTACGTGGTGCGCTTCCAGCTCGGCTACCAGGTGAAGTCCGAGGTATCGATCGCGATGCCCGCCTACGAGGGCACGCTGGACCTGCAGTTCGCGACGGTGCCTTCGGCGTCAACGCCGACGCCCAGCAGCCGCTGACCTGCAACAATGGGCCGCATGCCACGGATCCTCGTAGTCGACAATTACGACTCCTTCGTCTACAACCTGGTGCAGTACCTCCAGCAGCTCGAGGCGGAGACCACCGTGCTGCGCAACGACGAGGTGACACCCGACGACGCCGCGAAGTACGACGGCGTGCTGCTGTCGCCCGGCCCGGGCACTCCCGAGGAGGCCGGCGCCTGCGTCGACATCGTCCGTGAGTCGGCCGGTCAGGTCCCGATCTTCGGTGTCTGCCTCGGCCTACAGGCGATCGGCGTCGCGTACGGCGGTGTCGTCGGCCGGGCGGACGAACTGCTGCACGGCAAGACCAGCCTGGTGTACCACGAGGGCGCAGGCGTGCTTGCCGGTCTGCCGAGCCCCTTCACCGCCACCCGGTACCACTCGCTCGCGATCGAGCAGGACAGCCTGCCCGCCGTACTGGACGTCACCGGGCGTACCGAGGCGGGCATCATCATGGCCGCGCGGCACCGGGACCTGCCGGTCGAGGGCGTGCAGTTCCACCCGGAGTCCGTGCTGACCGAAGGCGGTCACCGGATGCTGGCCAACTGGCTCACGCAGTGCGGTGACGCCGGCGCGGTCGCTCGCTCCGAGGGCATGGCGCCCGTCGTCAGCTGAACTTCGGCAAAGCGAAAGGGCCGGTTTCCCAGTGGGGAGACCGGCCCTTTTGTCACTCGGGACTACTCGTCGCCGTTGCCGTTACCGCGTCCCCAGCCGTTGCCGCTACCAGGGATGGTGAAGGTCGGACCGGTCGGCGTCGGGTCCGTCGAGGGGTCGTCCTCGGGCTTCTCGGCGACGTAGATCTTGACCTGCGAACCGCGGGTGGCCCGGCCGTCGGCAGGCGTCTGGCTGATCACCTTGCCGGGGTCGACCTCGTCGGACTCCTGCGCCTCGACCACCGGCACGAGACCGGCGTCGCTAATCTTCTTCTCCGCCTGCTCCTGGCTGTCGCCGACCACACTCGGCACGTCGACCTTCACCGCGCCGGTCGAAACCGTCAGGGTGAAGGTGGTGCCGGCCGTGTACTTCTTGTCGGTGCTCGGCGATACGTCGATCACCGTGCCCTTCTTGGCGGCGTCGTCCTTCTCCTCGACCTTGACGGTGAAGTTGGCGCCATCCACCCCTTCGATGGCGGCCTTGGCCTGCTTCTCGGTCATGGAGAGAACGTCGGGTACGGAGTACGTCTCCTTGCCGGCCGAGTAGACCAGGTTGACCGGCGTGTTCCGGTCGGCCATCGTCGTCGGCACCGGGTCCTGCGCCGTCACCTTGCCGGCTGCGATCTCATTGTCGGGCTTCGACTCCTTTGTGCCCACCGTCAGGCCCCTGGCGTTGAGTGCCCTGGTGGCTTCCAGAACGGTCATCCCGATCAGGTTCGGCACCTCCACCTGGGTGGGTTGAGTGCTGCTGGTGGTCGTGGGCGGCGGAGTCACGCTGTTGGTGGTCTGGCCACCAGTGCCGGGGTCGGCCGTGTTGTCGTTGGCGTTCTTGTAGACCAGGTAGCCGCCGATCGCGACCGCCACAATCGCCAGACCGAGCAGGAAGAACGCGAGGCCGCGATTGCGCCGGGCCGCCGCGCTCATCGGGTCGCGGTCGTCGGGCCCGATCAGGTCGGCGTCCGGACGCGGCCCGCCAAGGCCGGTGCCACCGGCGGGTGCCACCATCGTCGCCGGGATCGCGCGGGTCTCGGCCGCGGCCGCCACCGGCGCCATCGGCGCGGTGACCTGCTGGCCGGCCAGCACCCGGTGGATGTCCTGGCGCATCTCGTTCGCGCTCTGGTAGCGGTGCTCGCGGTTCTTGGTCAGGGCCTTCAGCACGACCGCGTCGATCTCCGGCGGAATGTCCGGGTCGAACGACGACGGCGGCAGTGGCTCCTCCCGGACGTGCTGGTAGGCGACCGACACCGGCGACTCACCAACAAACGGCGGTCGCCCGGTGAGCAGTTCGTACAGCAGGCAGCCGGTCGAGTACAGGTCGGAGCGGGCGTCCACGGTCTCACCGCGGGCCTGCTCGGGCGACAGGTACTGCGCGGTGCCGATCACGGCCGCCGTCTGGGTCATCGTGGACGAGGTGTCCGCGATGGCCCGGGCGATACCGAAGTCCATCACCTTGACCTGGCCCTGCGGCGTGATCATCACGTTGCCGGGCTTGATGTCGCGGTGCACGATGCCGGCCCGGTGGCTGTAGTCGAGCGCCTCCAGTACGCCGGAGGTCAGCTCCAGCGCGCGCTCGGGCATGATCTTGCGGCCTTCGCGGATCAGGTCCCGCAACGTCTTGCCCGCGACGTACTCCATCACGATGTAGGGGATCGTGATGCCGGAGCCGTTCGGGTCCGGCTCTTCGCCGGTGTCGTAGACCGAGACGATGGTCGGGTGGTTCAGCGACGCCGCCGACTGTGCCTCGCGCCGGAACCGGGCCTGGAAGGTCGAATCGCTGGCCAGGTCGACACGCAGCCGCTTGATCGCGACCGTTCGGCCCAGCCGGTTGTCGACACCCTTGCGGACGTCGGCCATCCCCCCTCGTCCGAGCGGTTCGCCTTCTTCGTAGCGACCGCCGACGAGACGTGCCTGCGAGTTCATCCTTCTGCCTTCCGGACTGCGGGTATCAGCGAATGGGGGGTGGCCACCGGGGCGGCCACTTCGAGGATCGTCATCAGCGGTTCAGCACCGCTTCCATCACGTCCTTGGCGATCGGCGCCGCGAGCCGGCCACCGGAGATGTCGTCACGGGCGACACCGGCGTCCTCGACCACGACGGCGACCGCGACCTGCGGGTCGTTCGCCGGCGCGTACGAGACGAACCACGCGTACGGCGGGCGGTCCTTCGAGGTCTGCGCCGTACCGGTCTTGCCGGCCACCTCGATGCCGTCGATCTGCGCGGGCTTACCGGTGCCGTTCTTGACCACGTCGACCATCATCCGGTTCAGCTGCTCGGCCACCTCGGGGCTGACCGCCTGGTGCAGCGACTCCGGCTTGGTCTCGGAGATCGTCTTCAGATCGGGCGTGGTGATTTCGCTGACCAGGTAGGGCTTCATCACCTCGCCCTTGTTCGCGATGCCGGCCACCACCATCGCCATCTGCAGCGGCGTGGAGCGAACGTCGAACTGGCCGATCGCGGACTGCGCGACCTGCGGCGCGTTCGGGTCCTCAGGGAAGCGGCTGGCGACCGCGCCGATCTCCGGCAGGTGCCGTTCGCCGAAACCGAACTTCTCCGCCTGCTCGCGCAGCGCCTCCGGGCCGAGCTCCATACCGAGCACGCCGAACGCGGTGTTGCAGGACTCGCGCAGCGCGACCAGGATCGTGGCCCGGTTGCTGCCACCGCAGTTGCGGCCGTTCTGGTTGGGCAGCGTGGCCGTGCTCTGCGGCAGGTTCAGCACCGCGGGCGAGTCGACCTGGCTCTCCGGTGTGTACTTCCCGCTGGACAGCGCCGCCGCGGCCGTGACGAGCTTGAACGTCGAACCCGGCGGGTAGAGCTCGCGCTCCGCCCGGTTCAGCATCGGCTTGTCCTTGTCGGCGTTGAGCCTGTTCCAGGCCGCCTGGACCTTGTCGATGTCGTGACCGGCCAGCAGGTTCGGGTCGTACGACGGCATGGAGACGCTGGCGAGAATCTTGCCCGTCTTTGGGTCGATCGCGACAACCGCGCCCTTCTTGCCCTTCAGGCCCTTGATCGCGGCCGCCTGGGCCCGCGGGTCGATCGTCAGCTTGACCGAGGCGCCCTGCTGGCGCTTCTTGGTGACGACGTCCAGCACGCGGCGGAAGACCAGCGACGGGTCGGTGCCGTTCAGGGCGGCGTTCTGCGACTGCTCGATACCGGATCGCCCGAACACGAACGAGTAGTAGCCGGTCAGGTGCGCGTAGTTGCCGGCGCCGGGATAGGTGCGCAGGTACTCGAACCGGTCGTCGCTGGGCACGCTCGCCGCGATGGCGGTATTGCCGTTGCCGACGGTGATCGGGCCGCGGTTCACCGAGAACTGCGAGTCGGTGACCCGGCGGTTGCCGTTCTTCGCGTTCAGCTCCTCGGCCCGGAAGGCCTGGATGTACGTCGAGTTGGCCATCAGCGCGAGCATCAGAATGATCGCGGCCACGGCCATACGTCGAATTGCCTTGTTCATCGCTGCACCGCCAGGGCGATCGTTTCGTCGGAGACCGGCGCCGCGGGAGTCTGTGGCCGCCGGGCCTGGTCACTGATCCTCAGCAGCAGGGCGACGATCGCCCAGTTCGCCACCAGTGAGGTTCCACCGAGAGACATGAACGGGGTGGTCAGACCGGTCAGCGGGATCAGCCCGGTGACACCGCCGACCACCACGAACACCTGCACGGCGAAGCTCATCGCCAGACCGACGGCGACCAGCTTGCCGAAGATGTCCCGGCAGCCGAGCGCCGTACGCATACCGCGCTCGACAATCAGTGTGTAGACCAGGATCAAGGCGATCAGCCCGGTCAGGCCCAGCTCCTCGGCGAACGAGGACATGATGAAGTCGCTCTGGCTGACCGGGGTCAGGTCGGGCCGTCCCTCGCCGAGGCCGCGGCCCAGGATGCCGCCCCAGCCCTGTCCGTACAGCGCGGTGACCAGCTGGAAACCGCCCTGATCGATGTTGCCGAAGGGGTCCAGCCAGGTGTTCACCCGGACCCGGACGTGGCCGAAGGTCGCGTAGGCGAACCAGCCACCGACGGCGAACATCAGGCCGCCGATCAGGATCCAGCCGATGCGTTCGGTGGAGACGTACAGCAGGGTCAGGAACAGGCCGAAGAACAGCAGCGAGGTGCCGAGGTCCTTCTCGAAGACGAGCACACCGAGGCTGCAGGCCCAGGCGACCAGGATCGGGCCGAGGTCGCGCGCCCGGGGCAGGTCGAGGCCGAGGAACCGGTGACCGGCCAGTGTCAGCACATCCCGCTTCACGACCAGGTAGCCGGCGAAGAAGATGACCAGGCAGATCTTCGCGACCTCACCCGGCTGGAAGGACAGGCCGAACACGCTGACCCAGATCCGCGCGCCCAGGCGCTCGACGCCGAGTCCGGGCGTCAGCGGCATGATCAGCAGGATCAAACCGACGAGCCCGGCGGTGTAGGTGAACGCCTGCAGCCGGCGGTGGTCCCGGACCAGCAGGATGACGCCGAGGAACAACATCACCCCGACCGTGGTCCAGGTGATCTGCTGCGGCGCGGCGGCCGTGCGCTCGATCCCGCGCACGGCGTAGGCCAGGTCGATCCGGTGGATCATCGCCAGGCCGAGGCCGTTGAGCAGTACGGCGCAGGGCAGCAGCACGGGATCGGCGTACGGCGCCTTGTAGCGCAGCACGATATGGGCGACCAGGGCGAGGATGCCGATCCCGGCGGCGTAGTACCCGGTGCTGGCCGGGATCTTGCCCTGCACGGTGATGCCGATGTTGATGTACGCCCCGACGGCGACGGCGACGGCGATGATGAGCAGGAACAACTCCACCCCGCGCCGGGTGCGCGGAATGACCTGGATGACCGAGGTGGACGCGATGCTCATTTCAGGCCACCGCAGTCTTCGGTCGGCAGGCCCGGCGTGATCGTCGGGGTCGGTGTTGTCGGGACCGGCGTGGTCTTGACCGGCGTGGTCGGCTTGCCCGGGGTGACCGGCTTGGTCACCGGCGGCGTCGGCGTCGGCTTGGGGGTCGGCGGCACGGCAGCCTTCGCGCACTCCTCGGCGATGGTCTGCAGTTCCTTGACGATGTTGCGGGCGTCGGTCAGGTCGTCGGCCTGGATGTTCTGCTCGAGGGCGTCCTGGCGGAACCGGGGCAGTTGCTCGACCTGCAGCGACTGCCGCTCGTAGATGTGCGAGAGGTTGATGCCGGGAATGTCCTCGTCGATGCCCTGGAAGATCGCGACGTTGTCGCCGTCGGTGCCGACGTAGTACTGCTGCTGGGTCCAGCCGTAGGCGAACCGCCCGGCGCCGCCGATCAGGGCGAGCACCACGATCACCAGCGCGAGCCGCCGGGCCCAGCGAAACCGCTTCGGCGCCTGCGGGGCGTAACGCAGGTGTTCCAGGTCTTCCTCGGCCGTTCCGCCACCGGCACCGCCTTCGCCGGAGCGCCGTACCTCGATGGTGGGTTCGGGCCGGCCGGTACCGCCCTGGCCGAGCTCGGCCGCGGCGCCGACCAGCTGCGGCGCGGTCTGGCCGCCGCCTTCGGTCACGTCCGCGACGACGCAGGTGACGTTGTCGTTGGATCCGGCCTCGAGCGCGCGGGTGATCAGGTCCACCACGACCGAGTCAGGTGTGCCTTCGGCCATCGAGGTGGCGATGATGTCGTCGGTGACGTAGTCGGGCAGGCCGTCACTGCACAGCAGCAACCGGTCCCCGGCCCGTACGTCGAGGATTTCCAGGTCCGGATCGGAGTCGGGCCGGCCGTCCAGCACGCGCAGGATCAGGTTGCGATGCGGGTGGGTGAAGGCTTCCTCGCGGCTGATCCGGCCCTCGTCGACCAGGGACTGCACGAAGGTGTGGTCGTGGCTGAGCTGGTAGAGCAGACCGTCCCGCATCCGGTAGGCGCGGGAGTCGCCCAGATGCGCGAGGCCGAGCTGCTCGCCGTCGAACATCAGCGCGGTCACGGTCGAGCCCATGCCCTCGCGTTCCGGGTCCTCCTCGACCAGCTCGGACAGCCGCTCGTTGGCCCGGTGCACCGCGCCCGCGAGGGCCTCGATCATGTCCTCGCCGGAGATGCCCGGTTTGTCCAGGCGGCGGATCACCTGCACGGCAGCGGCACTGGCCACCTCACCGGCGGCGGCGCCACCCATGCCGTCGGCCAGCAGCAGCAGGTTCGGACCGGCGTAGGCCGAGTCCTCGTTGTTCCGGCGCACCCGTCCGACATCGGACAGTGCGGCATAGTCGAGCGACAGGGTCATCTGGCCGCCCTACTTCGTGATGTTCAGCGTCGTACGGCCGATGCGGATGGAGCCGCCGATCTCGGCCGGAACGGGCCGGGTCACACGCTGGCCGTCCAGGTAGGTGCCGTTGGTGGAGCCGAGGTCCTCGACCCACCACTCGCCCTCGGACTGGAACAGCCGGGCGTGCCGGGTGGAGGAGTAGTCGTCGTCGAGCCGGATCTGGCAGTCCGAACCGCGGCCGATCACCACCGGCTCGGCGCTCAGGGTGGCGCCCACACCGGCCTGCGGGCCGTCGGCGATCGTCACCTTGCCCGGGGCGCCGCGCTTCTTCTTGGCCGCCTTGAGCGCCTTCGAGGGCTTCGCCGAGGGAACCGGCGCGGCCGGCGCCATCGCGCGGGCGTCGACCTTCGCGCCGAACAGGTCGGAGCGGATCACCGACAGCACGGACAGCACGAACATCCACAGCAGGGCGAGAAAGCCCAGCTTGATCAGGGTGAGAGTGAGTTCCGACATGTTCGCCCGATCACCGCCAATTGCTGGGCGGCTGGGCGATCGGCTCGTCCGCGAGGCGCAACGTCATCTCGGTATTCCCGATCCTCACAGTAGATCCGTCGGTCAGCTCTGCCTCGGCGGTGCGGTGCCCGTTCACCAGCGTTCCATTCGTCGAGCCGAGATCGACCATCACCACCCGGACCCCCTGTGGGCCCTCGGGCATCAGCCGGATCTCCGCGTGCCGCCGGGACACCCCGGGGTCGTTGATCTGGATGTCCGCGTCGGTACCCCGGCCGATCACCACGCCGGGTGGATTGACCGGACGGCGGCGGCCGTTCACCTCCAGCATCACCTGAGGGGTGCCGGTACGTGGTGGGGCCGCGGGAGGTGGAGTTTGCACGGGCACACTCTGCAACACCGTCTGGCCGTCGTTCACCATCGGCTGGGGGCGTTGCGGCCGTTGCGGCGCGGCGACGGTCGCGCTGCGCACCCGGAATTTGCCCGTGGGCAGGTCGTCGTGCTGGGTCAGCTCGATCTCGATCGGCCCGGAGAACGTGTACCGCTGGATGTCGGCGTGCTCGCGGAGTTCATTGGCCAGCTCGTGATTGAGCGTGCGCCCGTAGGCGCTCAGTCGCTCGTGATCACTTCGGCTGAGCTCGACGGTGAAGTGGTTCGGCACCAGGCGCCGGTCCCTGGACAGAATCGTGGCGGTGTTGTCGATCTCGCGTTTGAGCGCGGCCGCCAGTTCGATCGGTTCGACATCACCCTTGAACGCGCGCGCGAAGACGCCGCTGACGATGCCCTCGAGGCGTCGCTCGAAGCGCTGCAGCCCTCGCACGGGTCCTCCTTCACGGTCCGATCGCCGGTTGGCTCAACGATCCTGCCTGCCGCACGGCGCCTCCGAGAGGCTCGCCGTACGCTGTCCGCCGATGCCCGGCGGCCATACACATACGACGATCGATCGTATCGGGATGTTCGACCCAACCCGCAATGTCAGACTTCCGGTTGACCCGTGCTAACCTTTCGTCTCGGTTGGGGATGAGCGGTCTACCGCTCAGGTACGACCAGCGCGCGAGTGGCGGAATGGCAGACGCGCACGGTTCAGGTCCGTGTGCCCGAAAGGGCGTGGGGGTTCAACTCCCCCCTCGCGCACAGCATCTGCGAAAGACAAGAGCGGTTCCAGTCTCTGGAACCGCTCTTTCTGTTCCCTATGACGCAGCTCACTCCCGCCCGGCCAGTCGCCCAAGCCCGGATCCACCGATGCGGCCAGATTCGCCACCGGGCTCTCGCGGGGTTGGCCGGATGGTCGGGCCGCGCGGCCCGCTATCCCACGGTCGGACGCGAAATGCGGTGATCGAGATGGCCGGCTGCCGGGATTTCGTACGGCTACCTGACTGCAACCGGGTAGCGGCCCAACAGCCCGGCAGCGGCCACACCGCAACCCGGCACCGGCGCGACTACCTGGCATCCGGCAACCACCTCGAGCCTGTAGGGCCAGTTGTCGCGGTGCCCTGCGGGTGGCCAGCCATTGGGCTGTTGGGTTACCACCCCGCACTCCGAGGTGGTAACCCACCTCGGCAGTGGCCAGCCACCCTTTCGCCCAGGCCTTCTCGCCGATCGACGCGGTCGTCCGGTCCTAAACGCGTCCCGTGCGGCGGATCGCGGAAGTGATTGCAGGGGTCGACAGGTGAAATGGGGGGGCGACTCGTCGAATCTCGGACGCCAACCCCCCAACTCGCCGGTCCACCCCCGCGATCACTCGGCGTTTGCCGGAAGGAGGCGCCGAGTCATGGACCCGGTTCCTCGAACTGCCCCGACATCGCACCACAACTATGGGTAAGTCGCACATCTACGAGAGGTGCTTGGGCTGGTGCGGATTGGGTCCTCGACTGAGCGAGTGCGGGCCTCAGTCCAGCTGGGTGGAGCGGCCGAGGTAGGTCACGACTACGGCGTTCGGTACGGCGATCTCGCGGAAGCCGAGCCGGTCGTAGAAGGCCCGCGCCTCGGTATTGGCCGACACCATGCAGAGGTGGATTGCGTCGACCCCGCCGGCCGCGAGGGCGGTGAACAGGGTGTCGATCAAGGCCCGGCCCCAACCGGCGCGCTGGTACTCCGGCAGCAGGTCGATGTGCAGATGCGCCGGGTAGTCCGCCAGCTCCGGCACCACCATTCGCTCCGGATCGTGCAGCAGGCTCACCATGAAACCGGACGGCGTACCGGCCTCGTGGCCTTCCGGATACCGTGAGACGACCGTGGGCAGCCACTCGTCGCGGAAGCGCTTCGCGAACCGGGGCGTGTCCGCACAGCCCAGCACGTAGCCGACCGCACGGCCGGCATCGTCGTCCAGGACGAAGGCCAGCTCCGGCTCCAGCTCGACGTACGGCCAGGCGAAGATGCTCGGCATCAGGTCGAGATCGGGATAGAGCGAGCGCGAGTCGCCCCCGCCATCCGCCGTCCGGACGCAGATGTCACCGACGGCCGCGCGATCGGCTGGGCGATAAGGGCGGATGAACGGCATGAGCGAACTCCTTGGCAGCGGTTGAGAGCGCTCCCAAAGAGTAGCGCCGCCAAAACCCGGTGTCGTCGGCTTATCGATCGTGATACCACCCGGGCATGACGGAACTACGGATGACGGCGATCGACCCGGCTTCGGCGCCGGAGGCCTCGGGTGGGTACGCGCAGGGCGTCGCGGTGGACGGAGCGCAGCGGCTGCTGTTCATCAGCGGGCAGATCCCCGTCGACCGCGACGGGACGGTCCCGGACGGCTTCGAGGCGCAGGCGCGGCAGGTCTGGGCGAACCTGCTAGCCGTCCTCGAGGACGCGGGTCTAGGCGTGGCGAACCTGGTGAAGGTCACCACTTTCCTGTCCGCCCGGGAGCACGCCGCGGTCAATTCGGCCGTACGGCGTGAGGTGCTCGGAGCACATCGCCCGGCGCTGACCGTCGTGCTGGCCGGGATCTTCGCCGAGGAGTGGCTCCTGGAGATCGAGGCCATCGCCGCGGGCTAGCGCCGGGCACGGAACGCGTTAGGCGAGCCAGTCGTTGCCCGGCGTCATTCTTCCCCCGTGTGCTGTGGGCGGCGCGCTCGCGCGGCGCTGCCGGTGGCGCGGAGCGCGGGTGTGACCCGGCCGCGATGGCGTCCCTGCCGGCTGAGCGACTGAGCGGCCCCGCGCGGCGTACCGCGATGCGGGGTGGTGCGGGAGTTCGCGATCAGCCAGCCGGTGAGGACGGCGAGACCGATCACGGTGATGCTTACGACCACGGTGGTGCCCATTTCTCTCCTCGTCGTTGGCAGGGGACGGCTGCCGGGTTACACGACAAGGACGGCCGGAATCCCCCTTCATGACGCCGATTCCCAAAGATCACCCCAACCAGCCCAGATCGGCTGGTCGCGTGCTGGGTCAGCGCCGCCGTGATGGCTTCCCCGGCCAGTAGGTTGAAACATGGCCAAGCGAGGTCCGGGCGAACCGGCTAGTGAGTTCGACGACCGACTCCGGGTTTTGACCGCGCTCGCGGACAAGCACCTCCCGCCGCTCGCTGCGGCCGACTTTCTCGCCAGCCTGCGTCCCGCGCTCCGGTTGGAGCACGCGCGCGAAGGTCAGGAGGTCGTGGCACGACTCGGGGGATTGCCGGCTACCGCGGTCGCTTCCTGGCCGGCCTGGGACGAATACGGCCCGCTCGCCCACGTCCTCAGCTTCAGGTGCGGCCCAGTGTCCATGATGCTGCCCGAGCTGGGCCTTCCGGCCGACGGCGAGCTGGCCTTCTTCTACCTCGACCAACGGCCCGACTTCTTCCAGGACGCTGTCGTTGGTACCTGGGACGCGTCGACCCGACCCGGATTCCGGGTGCTCCACCTCCTCCCGGGCGGCATCTCCGCGACACCACCCGGCCTCGTTCCGCTTCCAGCGGTTGAGCTGGCCGCGATCCGGACGCTGACCTGGCCGTCGTACGACGCGCCGGCGGCTGAGGCGGTCTGGGGGAAGCACGGCCTGAGTGGTCCACGCGAGGGGATGCCGGCGCCAGCTGTCGACGCGCTCTACGAAGCCCTTGAGGAGTTGTCGGCCGGTGGAGGTGACGTGCATCAGATCGGTGGACATCCGCACCCTCAGCAGAACCCGGTCGAGTACGAGGCCGAGGAACTGCGGCACGGCCTTCTGGATGAGCCGTTCGACGCGAGTGATCCGGAAGTACAAGCGGCGGCAGTCAGTTGGCAACTGCTTCTGCAAGTGGCTTCGGATGACGACGCCGACATGATGTGGGGCGATGCGGGCCAGTTGTACTACCTGGTCCAGGACGCACAGCAGCCGGAAGAAGCGCTCTTCACCTGGCAATGCGGCTGACCTCAAGCACTTCCGGCTGAAGGCCCCAGACGGCGAACAACTAGGCCGAGGACCCGTTCGGCCGGGACGAAGCCGACCTGGCGGGAGTCGTAGCTGTGCGGTCGGTTGTCGCCGACAACGAGTAGGTGTCCGGGCGGGACGACGGCGCCGGCGGGCACTCGGCCGGCCGAGTCCGGCGGTACGGCGTCGCCCGGTAGAGCCGTCACGCGTTTGACGATCCAGCGGCGGCTCATCTCGCCGCGCGCGAGTGGTGGGGTCTGCCAGGGAGGTGGCTCCAACGCGCCGTCGGCGGTTTCGCCCACCACGAGGCCGGCGGGATAAGGCGCCTCCAGTACGACGATGTCCCCGGCGCGCAGTGGTCTCGGCTGACGCCAGGCGAGCAGCCGGTCGCCGTCGGCCAAGGCCGGTTCCATGCTCTTGCCCGTCACGGTCACCGCGGTCAGGCGCCGGCTCGCCGCGACCAGTCCGAGCGCGACCACGCCGGCCGCCACTACCCCAACCTTCAGCATTCCCCCACCCTAAGTGCGGCCCGAACGGCATCGCCGCGGACTCACCCGCATGGGGCTGCGGGCGATTCCCGCAAGCGGTCCGCAGGAGCATTCAACCGGTTGAACGCTAAAGCCGTGCAAAGAATCACCGCAAGAGGTTTGCCCGACCTGAATTACCTCTCGCGTAGGCATCGTGGTGACCTGTATTGGCAACTATTCGACTGTGGTCGAAGACATTCGACGAATTCGGCTGCGGATCGTTGGTGACCGTTGGATCAACGCCGCTGGAGTAGGCGCGAATCTGGCCGAATCGCCGCGGAGACAGGGCGTTGGCGGGCATCGGCTCTGATCCGCGCCGGGGTGTCTTACCCGGATTTTCGGGTCGGACAACGCGGAATGCGAGGCTGGTTCATGACAATGGTGAGCTGTCCGGATCTTGCCAGTGGAGAGATTGAATTAACTCTCGCTCCAGGCGGATTGCGTCAGTACAGTCCTGGCCACTTGTCCGCCTCGGAAAGGAATAGCAATGTTCAAGGCAATTCAGCAGCTTGGAGATCGGGTTGTCAGCCGCTTGGTTCCGGAGGTCGTGGCCGAAGCCGGCGTGCAGGACTACCAGGTGTCCTGTGGCTGCCGCTGGGACTCGCCCAGCATGATCAGGTGGATGAAGAACTGTGCGGCCGGTGCCTGCGGCAACTGCTACCCCTCTCACCCCTGCTGACCTATCAATACCAGCGGTGCCGGTGGAGACGCCGGCACCGCCTCGACTCTGGGGTGTCGATGGCCTATCTACTGCTCAGCACCTGCGCCGCCTTGGCGCTGGTGTTCGCCCTGTCCGCCGCTAATAAGGCGAGCCGGAAGTCCTTCCACGACTTCGTAACCTCTGCGGGACCGCTGGAGGTGCTGCCCGAGGCCTTGCGCTTACCGGCGGCGTACGGCGTTGTAGCGGTCGAGGCGGCACTTGCCATCGCGCTGGTGGTCGGCGCCGGTGGAGCCTTCAGTTCGCGGCTGAGTCTCCTCGCGATCGTTGGCTTCGTACTGGCCATAACGCTGCTCCTGGCCTTCACAACCGCCATCGTGCTCACACTTCGCCGGGGAGTTCGCAAAGCCTGCAAGTGCTTCGGGGCCACCTCAACACCGCTAGGTCGCGCTCACGTCGTACGGAACTTGCTGTTGCTGGTACTCGCCGTCGCTGGCCTGGTTGCCGCGCTCACCCAGGGCGCGCCGCTTCAGCCGGCGGGCGCCGCACTGGCCGTCATGGCCGGGGTGATCGGCGGGCTGCTCATCACCCGGTTCGACGACCTGCTTGATCTGTTCAGTCCCACCGACGCCTCCGTCGGTGTCTAGCGAAGGAGAATGCCTTGATCATTCTGACGGTCGCGGTCGTGCTGATCGGTGTGGTGCTGGTACTCGATCTGATGATCACGCTCGGCCTGGTCCGGCGCCTGCGGTCCCATGCCGAAATGCTCACCAAGCTGGTCAACACCTCCAACCAGGGTCTGGACGTCGGCATCGTGGCCGTTGGTACGCCGATCGCGTCGTTCACCGCGACCGCGCTGGACGGTCTGGAGGTCGCGCCCGCCGGCGGCACCGTGCTCGGGTTCTTCTCCACCCGGTGTGACACCTGCGCGGAGAGCCTGCCCGGCTTTCTCGCGTACGCCGAGCCGCTCGGCAAGGAACGGGTCATCGCCATCGTCAACGGGGACGAGCCGATGCTGACCGAGATGGCGGAGAAGCTCTCGAAGGTGGCCCGGGTGGTGATCGAGGCCCACGACGGGCCGGTCGCCCGCGCGGTCGGAGTGGTCGGAACGCCGACCCTGGTGGTGCTCGACGACAACCTGCGGGTGGCGGCGAGTGGATATCAGGCCGGCCAGCTGACGGCATGAGCATGCGTTCGGGTGCGGTCGCGTCGCTTGCGCTGGCCTGGCGAGCGGCGCCCGCGGCGTTCGCCGGCTACGTGCTGGCCAGTATCGGCAGCGGCCTGGCTCCGGTGGCGACAGCCTGGTTGCTGAAGGCCGTGCTCGATCGGCTGGCGGCGGGACAAGACGGCCGCCTGGTGCTGCTCGCCGCTGGACTCGCGCTGGCGGGCCTGACCGTCGCGGTGCTCACCGAACTGCTGCGGTATCTCTCGGCCGAGGTCTCCCGCAAGGTGACTGTGCTGTCGCGCGACCGGTTGTACGCGGCCACGGATCGGATGACCGGGCTGGCGAAGCTAGAGGACCCGGCCTATCGCGACCGGCTCCGAATGGGCGAACAACACAGCCAGTCCGGGCCGGTCATCATTCTCGACGCGCTGATCGGTGGTCTGCAGTCCGCGCTGACCGTGGGCGGCTTCGTGATCACGCTGATCACGATCTCCCCGTGGATGGCGGTCGTCGTACTCGCCGCGTCGGCGCCCGGGCTGTACGCCGAACTGCAACTCAGCCGCCGCCGGGCAGAGATGATGACGGGCCTGAGCCCCACCGAGCGCCGGCAGTTCTTCTACTCCGAACTGATGACCGGTCTCGAAGCGGCAAAGGAGATCCGTCTGCTCGGGCTCGGCCGGCTGCTGCGGCGCCGGATGCTGGCCGAACTGCACAAGGCCAACGCCGCCAAGCGCCGGCTCGATCGTCGCGACCTGCTGGTGCAAGGGCTGCTCGCGGCCCTCGGCGCGGTGATCGCCGGCGGCGGCCTGATCTGGGCGATCGTCGCCGCAGGCAGCGGCCGGGTGACCCTCGGCGACGTCGCTGTGTTCGTCGCGGCGGTGACCGGCGTGCAGGGCGCACTGTCGCTGCTGATCGGGCGACTGGGCATGGCGCACAACGCGCTGCTGATGTTCACGCACTACCAGGTGGTGACCGAAGAGACGTCCGGTCTGCCCGTCGCGGCCGAGCCGGCGGAAGTACCCGCGCTGCGGCACGGGATCGAGTTCCGCGACGTGTGGTTCCGCTACAGCGACGAGCATCCGTGGGCATTGCGTGGGGTCGACCTGTTCATTCCGTTCGGGCAGTCGCTCGCGCTCGTCGGGCAGAACGGCGCCGGTAAGAGCACGCTGGTGAAGCTGCTTTGCCGGTTCTACGACCCGACCAAGGGCGCGGTGCTGTGGGACGGCGTCGATCTGCGCGATTTCGACGTGTCCGAGTTGCGCCGCCGGATCGGGGCGGTGTTCCAGGACTTCATGTGTTACGAGCTCAGCGCGGCCGAGAACATCGCCTTCGGTGAAGTGGACGGCGCCGACGAACTAGCGGCAGGCCATCGGCCCCGGGTCGAGGCAGCCGCGGAGCGAGCCGGCATCAGCGAAGTACTGCAGGCGCTGCCGCGCGGCTACGAGACGATGCTGTCGCGGATGTTCTTCGACCAGACCGACAAGGATGACCCGGCCACCGGCGTACTGCTCTCGGGTGGTCAGTGGCAGCGGGTCGCGCTGGCCCGGACGTTCCTGCGGGACCGCCGCGATCTGCTGATTCTCGACGAACCGACCTCCGGGCTCGACGCGGAGGCCGAGCACGAGATCCACCAGGGCCTGGCCGCCCATCGCGCGGGCCGGACCAGCGTGCTGATCTCGCACCGCCTCGGCGCGGTTCGGGACGCCGACCGGATCGCCGTACTGGTCGACGGGCGCATCGCCGAACTCGGCACCCACCAGACGCTGGTTGGCACCGGCGGGACCTACGCGCGGCTCTTCGAGTTGCAGGCCAAGGGCTACTCCTCGGAGGCCGTCGCGGGGTGAGCGAAGTGGTCGGTCCGGCCGTCGACTCGTTGGACCAGGTGTTCGCGGCCGGTTGGTGGTTCGTACGGCTCGGGCCAGAAGTCGGTGACTCGTGAGATCAGGCCGTTGGTCAGCTCGAGGAAGCCGATTCCGACCATGTACTCGCCGCCGACCTGGAAGTTGAACGTCGCGGCCGCGGTGTTGCCGTCCACGAGCAGGCGGGTCACCTTGAGCACCCAGTCACCCGGGTACTCCGCGTTGAAGCGGACGTAGTTCTCCCGGCCGGAGATCCGCTCGCGGCTCTGAGGGATCTCGTACTCCACGTCGTCGGCCAGGGTCGCCGCGAACGCCTCCCAGTTCCGCGCCACCATGTGGTCCAGATACGCCCGGACGACGGCCCGGGTCTGCTCGGTCTCGCTCATGCGCCAGACGCTAGCGGGCCGCGCCGACACTTCGCGACGCCGGCCGTGTCGGCCGTATTCGTTCGGACATAGCTGACGGGGAAGGTTATGTTAAGGGCCGCCGCCCGCGAACAAAGGTCCATTCGTAAGTCAGAGGGGTACGGCATGCACGAGCTGCTTCAGCCGCGTGAGGAGCAGGCCTATCGCTTGTTGATCGGGATGGCCGCGGCGCGCGCCCGGGAGGTCGCCGACGTGGCCGCGCTGACCGAGGCGGAAGCGGCCGAGGTGCTCGCCCGGTTGCAGCACCTCGGCCTGGTCACGGTTCAGCCGGGCGACGATCCCGTCTTCCGCCCGTTGCCGCCCGACGTCGCGCTCGGTACGACGCTGCTGCAGCGCCAGGAGTGGCTCGAGGCCGCGCGGCAGACCGTCGCGGCGTTGAGCGAGGAGTACCGCGCCGGCGCCCGCCGCCACGACGCGGACCACTTGGTCGAGGTCATCGTCGGCGCCGCCACCCTGCGCGAACGCCTGCGCCAGGTGCAGAACTCGGCCCGCAAGGAGATCCTCTGGTTCTGCCGGGCCAACCCGCTCGCGATGCAGGGCGCCGACAACACCGAGGAGTACGCCGCTCTCAACCGTGGCGTGCGCTATCGCTCGATCTACGAGCGGGCGCTGCTCGAAACGCCCGGGGAACTCGACAGCATCGCCGAGGGCGTGAGCTGGGGCGAAGAAGCCCGGACGCTACCGACGCTTCCGGTCCGCCTCGCGATCATCGACCGGCAGACAGCCATCTGCCCGCTGGTGCGGACGGACGAGCAGGGCATCGGCGAACCGACGGCCGCGGTGATCGGGCGGAGCCAACTGCTCGACGCCCTGCTTGCGTTGTTCGAAAGCCACTGGGAACTCGCGACGCCCGTTCGGCTGCAAGGAGCCCAAGAAGAAACTCGAGACGGCTTGGACGACTCCGAGCGCCTACTGCTCTCCCTGGTGGTTGCAGGCCTGCCGGACAAGTCCATCGCTACACAGCTCGGCATCAGCCGCCGAACAGTCCAACGCCGCCTGGACCGGCTCATGGACCTGGCGGCCGTGGACACCCGAACAGGTCTGGCATTCCAGGTTGCCCGCCGCGGCTGGCTCTAACCGCGACGGGCAACCTAGACCTACTTCGAACTACCGACGGCCGTAGGCGTTCACGACCGTCTGCTCGACCTTGTTACCCGCACTGTCACTGGCAACGACCCGGAGCGAGACAGTCCCGCGCCCACTCGGCATCAGCGCCAGGTGGTTCGTGCCCGAGCCGATGACGGCGACCCGGCGCCAGGTCTTGCCCTGGTCACGGGAGACCTCCGCCTTCAGCGACGTCCCTCGCGGTGCGGCGTACCCGTCCTGGTGCCGGAGGGCGAACCGGACCACGTGGGGCAGGGAGGTCGCCTTGCCGTCCAAGCCGACCGGTACGTCGTAGTCGACCTGCAACAGCGGCAGCGGCTTCGCCTGGTCAGCGGGCTGCTTGCCCGAGCGGAAGTCCCACACGGTCTTCGTGCTGGTGCCGAGCGTCCATTCCTCGTCCGCCCGCTGCGTCAACAGCTCCAGCCGGTACGCCGCGTCGGCGCCGGTGGTGGTGACATCCTGTCGAGCGTCGGGCAGCTCGGCCAGGAGCTGCCCGTTCCGCCAGAGCTTCGCCGAGGTCTCGGCCTCTCCGATCGTGTAGTGCCCGGCCTTGTCGACGAACTCCGGCACACGCAGCGCGAGCAGGTCACCCGTGCGAGTCGAGACCAACCCCGGTACGCCGCGCGGCGAGGCCGGACGGACCACCGGGCCGAACCACGTCTCGCTGGACGAGCCCGGCTGGTAGCCGCGCGGCGCCTCGGCCATTCCGCCGCGAAGCGGGCCGAGCTCGTCCCAGGTGAACGCGTGGTGCACCCGGTGCTGCCACAGCGAATCCCCGGCCGAGACCCACTCCTCGCGGACCTTCGGCGTCTGGATGAACCGCTGCGCGTCGTTCCACGAGTAGGTCTGCCACGGGCGCCAGCCGAACCGCTGCTCCTTGGCCCAGCCGAATCCACCGTTGTCGGCGTACCCGGTGGTGATGCGGCGGCTGTTCGACGGCGTCACCTTGTGCACGATCTGCGCGGGGATCCGCCCGGTCGAGACCTGCTGTACGTCGTACAGGTACGGGCTCGACGTGGTCAGCGTGAGGTTGATCTTCGCGCCGGGCTGGTTGCCCTTGGCCAGCAACTGCCGACCGGTGGCCTGGGTGGTCACCATCGCCGGGATCGGCTCGCGATCACCGGTCGGACGCCAGACCGTCCATGGCAACTGGTCCAGCGGGCGAAGCAGAATCACCCCGGCTGCACCGGCCTTCGCGATGGCGGCGATCACCTCGGTCTCGTCCGCGTCGGGCCCCGGGTCGAGCACCGCCACGGCACCGCGAACCCGGCGCAGGTCGGTCGTCGTCGCGGCCACCAACGGGAATCGGCGGGTGCCTTCGAACGACGGAGACCGATGCAGCAGGTGCATGTCGGGCAACGGGTTCGGCAGACCGTGCACCGAAGCCTGGACGAGCGGCGCGACCAGCTGCCAGCGCGAGGAGAACTCGTACTTGCCATCGGTCACCGGGGCGGTTGGGGTGACCCGGACCTCGCTGACCGTGCTGAAGTGCATCACGCCGTGGCTGATGGTCCGGCCGTTCCCGAACTCGCGATGGCTGTAGTAGCTCAGCACCGCCTGCTGTTCGGACGGTTTCGGCGTCTCGATCCGGATCGGTACGGCCTTGCGGGCGTCGAGCACCACCGACATGTCGCGGTCGATCTTCAGCGACGGGTCGACGTACAGGCCGGCGGCCTCGCGCTGCACTTCGCGGATCTCGATCAGGCCCTGGACGAAGTACGTGCCTTCCTCCACGTCGAACGTCCGGCTGCCACCTTCGGGGATCCACCACAGCATGTCCGACCGCGCGTGGTCGCCGAACAGGCTGAACGTCGGTACGCCGGTGGGCGAACCGTCCGGGGCGATCGCCCGTACGGTCACCTTGTGCGTCGGGCCCTGGCGAAGCGTGCCGACGGCGGTCTTCGCGGTGACTCCGTTGGTGCCGGTGGCAACGATCCACCCGCTGTGCAGACCGCGCTCGACCTTCGCGGGATCAAGTGCGACCCCTACGTCGGCGGTGCCCTTGGCCGGAACGGTGATGCTGGCCGGCACGGTGATGCCGTCGGTCTCAGGCTGGCGCGTGCTGAGGTTCCGCACGTCCACCTTGAGCTGCAACGTCACCGGTGAGGTGGTGTCGTTGGTGTAGGTGATCGTCCGCTCCAGCGCGTTGTCCGTCGCCGACGCGTTGTCGGCGAGCAGACCGAAGTCGGCCACACTGGTCGCGTAGACCTGCTGCGCGAGGGCCTTCGCCACGTCGGCACGGCCCACGCCCTGGGCGTAGACGGACAGCGCCGGGTTCGAGAGCGCCGTACTGACCAGGGCGTCCTTCAACCGGGTGGCGGACCACTCCGGGTGCGCGTTCTTCAGCAGTACGGCGGCACCGGCCACGTGCGGCGCGGCCATCGACGTACCCGAGGCGGCGGTGTAGAGGGCGTCGATCGGACTGCCCATCGCGGTACCGGCGGCCCGGGCCGCGACGATGTCCACGCCGGGCGCGGTGATCTCGGGCTTGAGGCCTTCGTCGCCGAGGCGCGGGCCGCGGCTGGAGAAGTCGGCCAGGTTCTCGTTCCGGTCGACCGCGCCGACAGTGAGCGCGGAACGGGCGGCGCCGGGCGTACCGATCGTGCCGTCGGCGCCTTCGTTACCGGCCGAGATGACGAACAGCGTGCCCGTGCTCTCGGTCAGCTGGTCGACCGCCACGCTCATCGGGTCCGTGCCGTCGGTCGCGCTGCCGCCGAGGCTCATGTTGACCACCGCGGCACCCTGGCCGGCGGCCCACTCCATGCCCTCGATGATCCAGGACTCCTGGCCGTAGCCGTCGTCGCCGAGCACCTTGCCGATCAGCAGGTCCGCCTTCGGCGCGACGCCCTTGCGCAGGCCGTTCGAGCCCGCGCCGGTGCCGGCAATCGTCGCGGCCACGTGCGTGCCGTGACCGAAGTTGTCGCCGATGCCGGAGCTGCCGGAGAAGTCACGGGACTGCTCGATCTTGCCGCTGACGTCCGGGTGGTTCGCGTCGATGCCGGTGTCCAGCACCGCCACCTTGACGCCGCCGCCCTGGAAGCCGGACTGCCAGACGGCCGGTGCGCCGATCTGCGCGACGCTGCGGTCCAGCACCGCCCGCACCTTGCCGTCGAGCCAGATCTTGTCGATCCCCGCACTGGCAAGGCTGGTCATCGACCCGGTGGGCGCGAGCGTCTTCCAAAGGCCCGGCAGGGTGGACTTGCCCGCGCTGACGGCGGCGCCGCCGATGCTGTCGAGGGCCCGGGTGGTCGTCGTACCGGCGAGGGTACGAGAGCGTGCCGCAGGCGAACCGGCGTACTTGACGATCAGCGGCAGGCTGGTGGCCGCGTGGTCGCCGAAGCCGTCCGCAAGTAACTCCTCGACATCGAACAGATCCGCGTCGAGTACTCCGGTGGCCAGCAACGGCACAGCGTCGGTTGGGATCACTCGAAGGCCGCCATCGACCTCAAGGGTCTGGAACGCGATCCGCTCCCGTCCGGCGGCGGGACGAACAGTGGCGGCTCGACGGCCGCTCCCGGCTTCGGACACCTCGACGACGTCCCCGGTGATCAGGGTGACTGCCCGGGGCTTGGCGGCGACCCCGGTCTCACCGGTCGGGGTGGCGGTCGTGCCGGTTCCGGCGGTTGGAGTGGCGTTGGCGGCCGGGGACGGGATCGCCGTGCCGAGCGCCAGTACGGCGGCCAGCACGATCGCGCCGGGTTGTCGCGCGTGGGCGCCGGGGCGGCGTAGCGGGATGGTCATACGGGAACTCCTTCAGACTGGTGAGCCGGAAGACCTCTTCCGGAGTGTGCAGTCCCGGCGCTGTCCCGCGCCCTGTCCATCAACGCCGCCTCTGCGCCATGGCACAACCACGACAGCCCGGCGGCCCGGCCCGGCGCGGATGGTGCGGTGCAGGTCACGGACGGTGCAGGATCGGCGTATGACCGCACAGCAGCTCGTCCGGCGCTGGGCCTGGCTCGGCACGTTCGCCATCGGGGCCGCGCTCTACCTCCTGGTTCTCGGCGTACTCCGCGACACCGGGAATCCGAACCTGTTCCCGACGATGATCCTGCTCGGCGCACTGGTCGTACCGCTGACGTTTGTCACCTTCGCGGCGGGCCGATCCGGCACCTGGCTGATCGACGGTCCGACGCTCGGCGGCTGCCTGCTCTTCGGCGGGGTGGTCGGCGTGGTCGTTGCCGGCCTGCTCGAGTACGACACCATGCGCCGCCTCGGCACCGTTCCGATGGTCGCGGTCGGGCTGATCGAGGAAGGCGCGAAGCTGCTGGTCCCGGTCGTGCTGGTGGTGTTCGCGCATCGCCGGTATCGCTCGATCGGCAGTGGCATCGTGATCGGTGTTGCCGTAGGCACCGGCTTCGCCGTCCTGGAAACGATGGGCTACGCGTTTGTCGCGTTGATCCAGTCCGGTGGGAACGTCGGCGCCGCCGAGGAGACCCTGCTGGTGCGCGGGCTGCTCGCACCCGCCGGGCACGCCGCGTGGACCGGATTGAGCTGCTGGGGCCTTTGGTGGTTGGCGACATCTCCGAGTGGCAAAAGGTTCTTGCACTTCCTAGGGATGTACGCGCTGGCCGTAGCGCTTCATACCGCCTGGGACGGCATCGGCGGCTACCTGACCTACGCGATCGTCGGAGTGATCAGCATCGGCCTCCTGCTCGTGGGCCTTCGCCAGGCGCAGGGACTCGACAACTCCGTCACGAAACACTGAGCCATGGACGTCCTGTCGGCGAACACCCCGCAGGGCAAGGTGTACCGCGCGTTGATCGCCCATCCGCGCAGCACCGTGGCGGACTTGGCGGAACTGACCGCGCTGGACCCGGACGAGGTCGAGCAGTTGCTTGGCGAACTCCACGAGTCCGAAGTGGTGATGAAGGCTGGAGCCGAGTGGGACGCGCAAAGGCCGGACCTGGTCGTTGCCGCGGCTTTGCTGGCGGAAGACCGCCGCAGGATGTTGCTACGGCAGGCCGAGGCGGAACTGGCTGAGATCTACCGGTTCGCCCGGCGGGAGCGTAGCGGCTACGGCGCGGTCGAGGTGCTGGATCAGACCTCAGCCGTGTTCGAGCACTACCGGCGGTTCCAGACCGGCGCGGTGCATCAGGTCCGCAATATCGACCGCCCGCCGTACTTCTGGGACGAAGCCGAGCTTGGCAGCCAGGAGAATCTGCAGATCGAACGAATGGCCGCGGGCATCAAGTACCGCACGATCTACCCGGAGTCGGAGCAGGAATCGCCCCGGCGAAGCGAAGGCATGATGCGCACGGTGGCCAATGGTGAACGCGCCCGGGTGATGGTCGATCCGCCGATCAAGATGGCCATCTCCGACCACCGGATCGCCCTGCTGCCGCTGGAGACACTGATCGAGGGCAATCCTGATTCCCTGGTCACGCTGCTGATCCACTCGTCCGGTCTGCTCGATGCCCTCAGCAGCGTTTTCGAGTCGTTCTGGCGGTTGGCCGTGCCCGTCACCACTGAAGGCATTCGCAGGCCGCTCGACGAACGGGACCGGGAGATCCTCACGTTGATGGCGAGTGGTGCCACCGACGACGCGATCGCCCGTCAGCTCGGCTTGTCCCGGCGAACCGTCGTGCGCCGGGCGGCCGCGTTACTGGAACGCCTGGGCGCGACCACCCGCTTCCAGGCCGGCGTACAGGCCTCCCGCCGCGGCTGGTTATAGCGCCCAGCTATTCGACCCAGATCGAATAGCGCTGGCGCATCTGGGACAAAGGCGCATCTAGGCCGGTCCGATTGGCTTTTCCTGCCTGGCCCTTTCACGCCACTGGTGCCAGATTCGTGATCTCGCGATGACACTTCGTCACCGTTGGCCGATCAAGGGGTTTCCTGTCATGACGTTGAATCGACGCGCTTTTCTCGGCTCGGTAGCCGCCGGTGGTTTGGCCGCGGCCGTGGGGCCCGGGCTGATACTGCCCGGGCAGGCGCAGGCCGCGACCTGGAAGAAGCGGCTGACCGGCGCCGACCTGGATACGAACCATCGCTGGCAGGTCGCCGGCACGGACCTGGGCATTCCGTACGTGCTGGAGAACGGGTCCATCGGCTATCTGTTCGGCGACACCTTCAACACGCCTTGGCCCGAACAGCCCAACAACGACTGGCGATCCCCGGTCATGCTGCGGTCGAACGTGCACCCCGGCGCGGCCGGCGGCATCGTGTTCGACAGCGCGGCGAAGGTGGCGGGCAACGGCCGGGCGCCGGAGCTGATGCACAACGGCCACAACGGCATCGGCATCGACGGTCTGTGGGAAGTGACGGTGATCCCGAACGACGGCATCAGCTTCCCCGAGACCGGTGACCAGCTCATCTCGTACATGAGCATCGAGAACTGGGACTCCGCCGGCCCGAACGGCCCGCAATGGAAGTCCCGTTATGCCGGGCTCGCGATCTCCCACAACGGCAACGACTTCACCAGGACGCCGTTGAAGTGGTGGAACAGCGGCGACAACAAGGACCCGTTCCAGATGTGGACGATGCAGCGCGACGGCGACTGGGTCTACGTGTTCTCGGTCCGGTCGGGGCGCCAGGACGGGCCGATGATGTTGCGCCGGGTGCTGTGGGACCGTCTGTTCGACCAGAACGCGTACGAGGGCTGGGGCTGGAACGGCAGCAACTGGGGCTGGGGACGCCCGTGCAGTCCGATCCTCAACGGCCGGTTCGGAGAGCCTTCGGTCCGCAGGCTGAGCGACGGCACCTGGGTGATGGCGTACCTGAACTGCGCCACCGGCAACATCGTCACCCGGACGGCGAACGGCCCGGACCAGGCGTGGACCCCGGAGAAGATCCAGGTCACCTCATGGCAGGAGCCAGCGCTGTACGGCGGCTTCATCCACCCGTGGTCCACCCGCGACAGCCTGCACCTCCTGGTCTCGAAGTGGACCCGTACGCCGCAAGGCCAGAGCACGGCGTACCACGTCAGCCAGTTCGCCGGAACCGTCTAGCGGAACAACCCGGTGTCGATAGCCGCCGCCATCGCCGCATGGCCGGCGGCGTTCGGGTGGTAGCAGTCGGCCATGAAGGCGGGCCGGATCTCACGCGGATTGGCCGGATCGCGTACGGCGGCGTCGAAGTCGATCAGCCCGTCGAAGATCCGGCTGGTCCGGATGAACTCGTTGACCGCCAGGCGATTCGTCTCCCGGAAGCTGCCGGCGTCGTTGCACATCGGCATCAGCGTCGCGCCGATGACCTTCAGCCCACGCGCGTGGCTGCGATCGGCCACCTCGCGCAGCGCGGCGATCACCCGACTGGCAGGCGCCTGCGGGGCGGAGGCACCGCCGCCGAGATCGTTCGTGCCCTCGAAGAGGATCACGTACTTCGCTCCGGCGACGCTGAACACGTCCCGGTGCAGGCGATCCACCGCGGGCGGTCCACAGCACTGACCGGTCGGGTCGTACGGATTGGGCTGACGGCTGACCGTGTTACCGGAAATGCCTGCGTTGGCGACCGCGAGCTGCCGCCCGGGAGCGCGTTCGTTGAGTTCCCGCGCGAGTAGATCGGTCCAGCGGTCGCCGCCGCCGATCGCCTGATGGCCGGAGGTGTTCGAGTCGCCGAGCGCCACGATGGTGCCCCTGGCGGCCGATCGCGCGTCGACGATGTCGGACCACCAGAACTGCCCGGGGTGGTAACCGGGTGAGGTGTTCTGCCCGACGTTCGTCTCGGGATATGCCTTGTCGCCCGGTTCGCCGGTGTGATCGCCCGCGAGCGAGAGGAAGCTGCCCGGCGGGTTCGGCGTCGGCGGCGGAAAGACCTGGTCGTTGATCGGGGCACCGGGCGCGTAGAGGCTGATCGCCACGTTCTGCTGGGCGCGGACCCGCAGAGCGACCGGATCGCTGTACGCCGATTCGCCCGGGTCGAGCGTGATCGAGCGCTTGCCGGCGAAGGTGAGCTTCCGCAGTGAGCCGGGGACCAGATCAGCCTCGCCGATCCGCGCCTGCAGGCCGATCGAGCCCGCACGCAGGTGCAGCGCGCGATCGCCGTACGGGTTGCCGATCCGGATTCGCAGCGAGGTCGCGTCGACCGAGGCGCGGGCGATGTTGCGAACGGTCGTATCGGGCGAAGTGCCGTTCCGGCCGCGCAGGCTGCCACTCCAGATCGCGATCCGCCCGGCCTGGCCGTGCGCCGGGGCTGCCGCCGCCGGAGTTACTTCGGCGGATGGCGCGAGTGAGGCGGTGGCCGGTGGGGTGACACCGGGAAGCAGCAGGATGCTGGCAAGCCCCAGCAGCAGAGGTCTGCGATTTCTCACGGCACCGTCCCGTCTGATCCACATTTGTGCACACGAACACACACTCAGTAAGCGCTTGCCCGAACCTAGGCAGCACCTCGACCGGTGTCAACGGCTTGACCAACGCCACAACCGGACCCAACCGAACCAGGGAGTCGTTGCGTTTGAGGGGTATGCGCGAACATCACGGCCGCGACGAGTTCGAGGACTTCGTCGCGGCCAGGCAACGGCACTGGCTGCGAACGGCGTACCTGCTGTGCGGGCACTGGCAACTGGCCGAGGACCTGGTGCAACAGGTGCTCGAGCGGCTGTACGTCGTCTGGCCGAAGGTACGAGCCGTAAGCCGGCCCGACGCCTACGTCCGCAAGTCGATCGTCAACGCCCACCTCAGCGAAGGCCGTCGGCCCTGGCGCCGGGAGCGGTTCGTCCCGGAACTACCCGACGCCCTCGCGGTGCCGGTGGACCAGACCGACGACCGGGTGGAACTGGCCCGCGCCTTGCGCACCCTGCCGCCGCGGCAACGGATCGTGCTGGTGCTGCGGTTCTGGGAGGACCTGAGCGTGGCCGAGACCGCCGAGGTGATGGGTTGCGCGCCCGGAACGGTGAAGAGCCAGACCTCCGAGGGCCTGCGGGCGCTACGGCTGGCCCTCGGAGCGAAAGAGGAACTGACGAAATGACCGAGCAGTACGACGATGTCACCCGGGCCTTCGCCCAAGTGGACACCCTGGACGTACCGACCACGCTGGACCCGAAGGTGGTCGCGGCCGGTGGGCGGCGTCGCCTCCGCGTACGGCGGACCAGCGTCGCGGTCGGAGGTGCCGCGCTCGCGACGGGCCTGGTCGCCGTACTGGCGGGTGTGACCGGAGGTGGACCGGCGCAAGGGGAAGCACCGTTCGCGGGTGGGCCGAGTACGGCCGGGCGAACCGTCACGATGGACGTGCACACCGGAAAGGCGATTCCGCCGCATCCGGCCGATGAGCTGGTGGACCGGCTGGCTGAGGAGTTGGTCCGGTTCGGTCAGAAGCCGCGGCTGTTGTGGCCCGATCCGTTCAACGGGGGCAGGGTCGGCATACCGGTGACAAACGGCACCAGGGCCGGGTACGTCGGACTGGTGGCGGAGCTGGATCCGGGCAAGGTGGCGGCCGCCAACCGGCAGAACGGATGTGCGATCGCACCGTATCCGTACCAGGGCAAGGCAGCCACCTGCCGGAAGGTCGGGGACCACTGGGAGAAGGTCTGGACCGACAGCAATCAGGGCCGGACGGTGCTGATCCGGTTCCTGACCGACAAGGCCGACGTGATGCTGATCCAGTCCCAGGGGTATCCGTCGCACCGGGAGTGGGCCAAGGATTCGCCGGACCTGCTGCCGTGGCACGGGGACCCGCTGTCGCCGGACTACAACGGGACAACCCCGCGAAAGATCCGACCACTTGCCGCGCTGCCGCTCACCTCGGACCAGCAGGTGACCGTCGCTCGCAAACTGGCGACGCTGGCGCGCTGACGCTCAGCGGGCCTTCCATCTTCCGGTGGGAGGCCCGCTGGTTGCGCAGGGTGCTTTCGTAATTTCCTGACTTATATCGGGGTGCGACCGCATGATCTTTACCAATACGCCTCACTGGTCCGATCTTTCGCTAACCAGACGCCCGAGTGGTCTGTTGCGTATTTTGCAAACACGAGTGCGAGTCGCGCTACTAAAACAGACGCTTGCAGCGTGAAAAGCCGAGAAAAGGCACTCACGACTTAGTAACGGATCTTACCGAACCCTTGACTGGTCAACTGTGGCTACGTGATTGTTCTAGCCACTGAACGACAGGTTCATACCAGTCAGCCGGACTTGTCCGGCGCTCCGCTCGAGGTGATCCGATGAAGTTCCGTTCCCTTGCCGTCGCGGCCGTCCTGGCCCTCACCGCCACTGCCTGTGGCTCCTCCGACCCCGGCGACGCCGGCGCGTCCGGTCCGACCAAGCTCGACGTCTGGCTGATGAAGGGAAGCGTCTCCGACGACTTCCTGAACAAGTTCGTGACCGACTTCAATACGAAGAACAAAGACAAGATCGAGCTGAACGTCCAGATCCAGGAGTGGAACGGCATCGGCCCGAAGATCATCGGCGCGCTCGCCAGCAAGGACGCGCCCGACGTGATCGAGGTCGGCAACACCCAGGTCGCGCAGTACTCGGCCAGCGGTGGCGTGAAGGACCTGACCGACAAGAAGGCCGACCTCAAGGGCGACGACTGGATCGAGGGCCTGGCTGGTCCTGGCAACTACGAGGGCAAGCAGTACGGCATTCCGTACTACGCGGCCAACCGGGTCGTCATCTACCGCAAGGACCTCTTCGCGGCCGCCAACGTGACGCCGCCGAAGACCCGCGAGGAGTGGCTCGCCACCACTGCCAAGCTGAACAGTGGTGGCAACCAGGGCATCTACCTGCCCGGCCAGAACTTCTACGTGCTCTCGGGCTTCATCTGGGACGAGGGCGGCGACCTCGCCGTACAAGAGGGCGACAAGTGGAAGGGCGCGCTGTCGACGCCCGAGGCGCTCAAAGGCATGGAGTTCTACAAGCAGATCCAGGCCCTTGGTAAGGGCCCGAAGGACTCCGACGAGGCCAAGCCCACCCAGACCGACGTGTTCGCGCAGGGCAAGGTCGCGCAGATGATCGCCGTACCGGGTGCCGCCGAGCTGATCGCCCAGGCGAATCCGGCGCTGAAGGACAAGCTGGGCTTCTTCCCGATCCCCGGGAAGACCGCCGACAAGCCGGGTGCCGTCTTCACCGGTGGCTCCGACCTGATCATTCCCGAGGCCTCGGACGCGCCCGACGCGGCGTACGAGTTCATCAAGGCGATCGCCGGTGACGAGTGGCAGACCGAGCTCGCGAAGACGATGAAGTACGTGCCGAACCGCAAGAGCCTGGCCGGTGCGGCCGGCGCCGACGAGGGCACGGCCGCGATGGCCGCGGGTGCCGCCAACGGCAAGGCCACGCCGAACTCGCCGAACTGGGCCGCGGTCGAGGCGAAGAACCCGATCAAGGAGTACCAGACCAAGGTGCTGACCGGTGGTGACCCGGTGGCCGCCGCGAAGGCAGCCGACGAGATCATCACCAATGCCCTCAACGCGGGCAAGTAAAGAAGACCCGTGGCTGTAGTTCACGCTGAGCCCACCACAGCGGGTGCTCCCCCGCCCGAGACCAGCCCGGTCTCGGCGCGGGGGCGGCGCCCGCTGTGGGTGCGCCTGTTGCCCTATCTGCTGATCGCGCCGACCGTGCTCGGCATGGCGTACCTGCTGGTCTATCCGCTGGCCCGCAATCTGCAGATCTCGGTCCAGAAGTTCGGTATTGGCGAGCTGATCCGCGGCGGCGCCGACTTCGTTGGCCTGAGCAACTACCAGCAGATCCTCACCGACGGCATGTTCTGGGCGGTGGTCCGGCGTACGTTCGTCTACACCGCCATCAACGTGTCGCTGATCATGGTGCTGTCAACACTGGTGGCGCTGCTGATCATGGCGCTCGGCCGGTGGATGCGGCTGGCCGTGATGTTCGGTCTGGTGGTCGCGTGGGCGATCCCGGTGATCGCGGCCACGACCGTGTTCCAGTGGTTGTTCCAGTCTCAGCTGGGCGTGGTGAACTGGGTGCTGGTCGCGCTCGGCTTCGAGCAGTACGACGGTTACGCGTGGTTCGCCAACGGCAAGTCCACCTTCGCCATCATCGTCGTACTGATCGTGTGGCAGTCGGTGCCGTTCGCCGCGCTGACGCTGTACGCCGCGATGACGACAGTGCCGCGGGAGCTGAGCGAGTCGGCGCAGATCGACGGCGCGGGTGGGGTGAAGACGTTCTTCCTGATCACGTTCCCGATTCTGCGGCCGATGTTCGGGTTGATCCTTTGCCTGGAAGTGATCTGGGTGTTCAAGTGCTTCGTGCAGATCTGGGCGATCAGCCAGGGTGGACCGGGTAACGCGACGTTGACGCTGCCGGTGTACGCCTACCAGATCGCGCAGTCGCTGAACCGGTACGACCTGGGTGCCGCGATCTCGATGGTGACCGTGCTGATCCTGACCGGCGTGCTGTTCGCGTACTTCCGGCAGATGTTCAAGGAAGAGGGGCAGCTGTGAGAACCAGCCTGCGCCGCAAGGCGACCGTCAATCTGCTCGCCCTGGTGGTCTTCGTCTTCTCGGTCTTTCCCGTCTACTGGATGGTGCTGACGGCGTTCAAGCCGACCACGGAGATCACCGCCGAGACGCCGACCTTCCTGCCCACCAACATCACCTTCGACCACTTCCGTACGGCGGTGAACGCGGACGGGTTCTGGTTGTTCTGGCGCAACAGTGGACTGGTCGCGATCAGCGCGGTGCTGCTGTCACTGGTGGTGGCCTGCCTGGCCGCGTTCGCGGTATCGCGGATGCGGTGGACCGGCCGGCGGGCGTTCATCCTGATGGTGTTCATCGCGCAGATGACTCCGTGGGAGGCACTGCTGATCCCGATGTACGTGATCGCGCGTGACACGGACATGCTGGACAAGCTGCCGATGCTGACGCTGATCTACTTCATGGTCACGTTGCCGTTCACGATCGTGACGTTGCGCGGCTTCCTGAACGCGATTCCGGCCGAGCTGGAAGAGGCCGCTCAGGTGGATGGCTGTAACCAGTTCCAGGCGTTCCGGCGGATCTCGTTTCCGTTGCTCGCGCCGGGGCTGTTGTCGACGTCGTTGTTCGGCTTCATCACGGCGTGGAACGAGTTCGCCTTCGCCAATCTGCTGATCATCAAGAACCAGGACCAGCGGACCTTGCCCGTCTGGTTGTCCTCGTTCAGCAACACCTTCGGAACCGACTGGGGCGCGACCATGGCCGCCGCCAGCCTCTTCATGCTGCCCGTACTCCTGATCTTCCTAGCCCTCCAAGGCCGGGTAACCACCGGCGTAGCCGCCGGCGCCGTCAAGGGCTGACCGCCTCCCCGGACCACCCACCTGCCCGGTTGGGCGGCCGTGTCCCCGGCCTGATCCTGGACGGCACCCTTCGCCGCGGCTACGGCGGAGCGGCCGGTGAGATCGGTGCGCTCAAGGCCGTGCGCTGGACCCGCAGGTCGTCGTACTCGGTGGTGGCTACTCCCGCTCGGCCGACCTCATCATCGAACCGCTCGGCCAGGAACTCGGTCAGCTGTGCCTGCGCGTTCCCGAGATCAGGGCCTCCGACCTGGGCGCCGACAGCGTCGCCCTCGGCGGTCTCCGCGTCGCGCTGGACCAGATCGACGCCCGCCTCTTCACCGACGGCATGCCCGCGCCTTTGACCGCTTCGCAGTGATCCGCGTCAGTCGAAGGTGAGCTTGGTGGTGATGCGGTAGCGGTCGCCACGGTAGATGGAGCGGGTGTACTCGATGACGGCCTGGTTCGCGTTGCGGGTCAAGCGCTCGAAGAGCAAGGCCGGGGACAGGATCGGTACGCCGAGCAGTTCCGCCTCCTGGCCGTCGGTCACCGTCGGCTCGGTCGTCTGCACGGCCTCGCGCGCCACGACGTCGTACCGGTCGCGCATCAGCTCGTACAGCGAGCCCTGCTCGAAATCCGGTCCGGTGATGCCCGGCACGAAGACCGCCGGGATCCGGATCTTCTCGATGCACATCGGTTCGGCGTCGACGATGCGCAACCGGACCACCGAGACCAACTGGTCACCCGGCGAGACCTGCATGCGCTGTCCCAGCCGCGCGCCGGCCGGTTCCATCGCGAAGCTCACCAGCCGGCTCTGCCATGACCCTTCGGCCGGGGCCAGGTTGTAATCGCCCTGCGGTGTCGGCTTCAGCTCCTGCGAGATCTTGCGGGAGCCGGTGAAGGTGCCGCGCCCGTGCTCCCGCGTCACCAGTCCGTCCTTGGCGAGATCGTCGAGCGCGGCCCGCAGCGTCGGCCGCGATACGCCGAGCGTTTCGCTCAGGGTTCGCTCCGACGGCAGCGCCTCGCCGGGCTGCCGGATCTCGATCAACTGCAGCAGCCGGTCCCTGGCCTCCGTGCGTCTCATCGCCCACCCCTCGCACGCTCGATTGCGACCTACGCAATCGTAGCAACTGGTGAGCGCGGATGAGGTCCTAATGGTCAGTCGATCTTGACCACCGGCCCTAACTGGTTAACGGACGGCGGTCAGCTGAGCGGAGCGTGCAGACCGCTTGGCGAAGGGATTAGTAAAATATCCAGTGGAAAAGAAATCTGAGGTCTTGACTTTACCAATCTGGCGGACCACTTTACCTAAAGTGGTCGGAGCGTGCACCAAAGGTAACCATCCGGCCCAGCCCCCGCCCAAGAGAAGGTGAAGCCCGATGACCCGTTCAGCCAAGACCAGGTTCGTTGCCGCTGCCACTGCCGCCGTTCTGCCGTTGCTCACGGCGGCCGTCGCGATGCCGGCCACCGCGGTACCGACACCCGAGGCGAAGCCGGCGAAGACCGCCGCGTGTGGTGCCTTGTTCGACGACTTCAACTACACCTCGCGGACAGACCCCGCCTTCACAAGACGCGACTGGAGCGTACGGACGAACGCCGGTGGTCCCGGCGTCGGTGGCGCCACCTGGGCCGCGAGCAACGTCACGTTCCCGACGGTCGACGGCCAGAAGGTGATGCAGCTGCGGGCCTCGACCAACGGCACGCCCGGCGGTACCACCCACGCCCAGGTCCAGCAGAACACCCTGCGTTTCCGGGAAGGCACCTACGCCACCCGGTTCAAGTTCAGCGACACCCCGGTAAGCGGGAACGACGGCGACCGGATCAACCAGACGTTCTACGCGATCTCCCCGCTCGACTACGACTGGGAACCGACGTACAGCGAGCTGGACTTCTCCGAGTACCTGCCGAACGGTGGTTGGGGTGAGACCGGCCCGGTCAACTTCGTCACCAGCTGGAACACGTACCAGGCGGACCCGTTCGACGGCTGGCGCAAGAGCAGCCGGATGCCGTGGAGCCACAACGGCTGGCACACGTTGGTAACCACCGTCGCGGACGGGCACGTGAAGTACTACATCGACGGCAACCTGGTCGGCGATCACACCACCGACGACCAGGGCCGCAGCGTCTACCCGCGGCGCAACATGACGCTGAACTACAACCAGTGGTTCATCGACCTCGGCGGTCACAGCGGCGCGACCAGCGTCTACGTGCAGTCGGCCGACTGGGTCTACTACGCCAAGAACGAGACCCTGACACCTGCCGCGGCAGTGAACCGCGTGGCCCAGTTCCGCAACAGCGGCGTCCGCCATTCAGACACGATCAGCTGCTGAAAAACCTTTCCCGCCAGTAACCATGGACATTCGGTACCGGACTGAGTACGGTCCGTAGCGGCGTCCCGCCCACGCCTACTGCGGAAGGATTCGTCCTTCTTCTCACCATTCGGTGAGGTGCTGCCCGCTAGTGGCACCTCACTGGTGGCTGGGCGAGCAGCCGCCGGCGATAGCCGGGGGCTGATGGGGGCCCGGTTGCCTAGGTGGGGCGGAATGAGCGCGATGCGCCGTACCGCCCCACCGACTCAATTCCGCGCTTTGTGAAGTTCTGGCGAACGGACGGCGGCAGCGGTATTCACTGACGTGTTCGACGGGCACACTGTCAGTCACTGCCCAAGCACGACCCCACCGCCCCCTGGGAGTCCGCCGTGCCCACGAATCGTGTCCCACGTTTCTTCGCGTCCTTCGCCGTCCTTCTGGCGCTGATCTCCTGGCAGGTGCCGGCGTCCACCGCCGCGACTACCGCCACCATTTCGGTCGCCGCCGCCATCCAGCAGCAGAACGGCGCCGTCGCGACCGTCGAGGGTTACGTGGTCGGCCAGCCGACGGCCACGAACACCGTGGTCCGGAGCAACTTCCCGGGCGACACCGCCCTGGCCCTCGCCGACAGCGCGAGCCAGACGAGTACGTCGGCGATGCTGTACGTCCAGATCCCGACGGCCTTCCGCTCGACGTACGGGCTGCAGTCCAACCCGTCCCGCCTCGGCACGAAGATCACCGTGACGGGCACGCTGACGGCGTACTTCACCCACGCAGGCCTCAAGAACCCGACCGCCTTCAACGGCGGAACGGGCGGCGGCGGGGGCGGCTCGGACGACTACTACGCGGGTGCCGCCGGGAAGACCGGGCCGGCACTGAAGGCCGCGCTGCACACGATCATCTCGAGCCAGACCAAGCTCAGCTACGACCAGGTGTGGAACGCGCTCAAGGCCACCGATCAGGATCCGGCCAATACGAACAACGTGATCCTGCTCTACTCCGGCCGTTCGCAGAGCAAGACCACCAACGGCGGTGACGCGAACGACTGGAACCGCGAGCACGTCTGGGCCAAGTCCCACGGCGACTTCGGTACGGCGACCGGGCCCGGCACGGACATCCATCACCTCCGGCCGGAGGACGTCACGGTCAACTCGGTCCGCGGCAACAAGGACTTCGACAACGGCGGCACCACCGTCGCGGAGGCCCCGGGCAGCCGGACCGACGCCGACTCGTTCGAACCGCGCGCGGCGGTCAAGGGTGACGTGGCCCGGATGATCCTCTACATGGCCGTGCGCTACGAGGGCAACGACGGCTGGCCGAACCTCGAACCCAACGACCAGGTCGGCAACGGCACCGCCCCCGCGATGGGCAAGCTCTCGGTGCTGAAGGCCTGGCACGCCGGCGACCCGCCCGACGCCTTCGAAAAGCGCCGCAACCAGGTCATCTACGACACCTACCAGCGCAACCGCAACCCCTTCATCGACCACCCCGAATGGGTAACCGCCATCTGGCCCTGACCCTTCTCCTTTGTGCCACTGCTCATCCAGGAGCCGGCTTCCGAGTTCTGTGCGCGGCTGTGGACGGACGCGGACGCGGTGGCGACAAGCCGCCGGCTGTACGTCGAGTCGGCGGCGGACGTCAACGGGTAGCGGCTTGGGGTGGCTGCGGTACAGCTTTTGCTGAATACAGATTTGGCTGTACGGTTCTCGGTATGGACACGATCAGCCGTAGTGAGGTGCTGGCGCGATTCGGGCACGCGCTGTCCGACCCGACGCGTACGCAGGTGATGCTCGTGCTGCAGGAAGGCCCGAGTTATCCGGCCGATCTGGCCGAGCGGATCGGGGTCAGCCGGCAGTCGCTGTCGAACCACCTCGCCTGTTTGCGCGGTTGTGGCCTGGTCGTCGCCGAGCCGGAAGGCCGTCGTACTCGCTATGAGCTGGCCGACCCGAGCCTCGGTACCGCCCTGATCGAGCTGCTGAACGTCGTACTCGCGGTCGATCCGGCCTGCTGCCGCCCGGACACGACGGGAGAATGCCGATGACCGAGCAACTCCCGCTCATCGGGAGACCACCCGCCGAGCCGGATCCAGCCGTTCAGGCGGAACGGCGGCGGCTTGGGCGGCGGGCGCAGCTGCTGGCCGGCGCGAGTGTGACGTACAACCTGGTCGAGGCGGTGATCGCCATCTCGGCCGGCACGATCGCCGGCTCGGTGGCGCTGGTCGGCTTCGGGCTGGACTCGATCGTCGAGGTGGCCAGCGGCCTGATCATCTTGTGGCAGTTCCGGCACAAGCTGCCGCAGACGCGGGAACGGCGCGCGCTCCGGCTGATCGCCCTGTCCTTCTTCGCCCTCGCGGCGTACGTCGGCTTCGAGTCGGTGCGGGCCTTGTTCGAGCGGTCCACGCCGGACTCGTCCTCGATCGGTATCGGGCTGGCGATCGCCTCACTGATCGTGATGCCGCTGCTGTCGCGGGCCCAGCGCCGTACCGGCCGGGCCCTCGGGTCGAACGCCGTGGTCGCGGACGGGACCCAGACCATGTTGTGCACGTACCTGTCCGCCGTACTGCTGGCCGGGCTGGTGCTGAACGCGACGCTCGGCTGGTTCTGGGCGGACCCGCTGGCCGGTCTGATCATCGCCGCGGTCGCGCTGCGTGAGGGCGTTCAGGCCTGGCGCGGACAGGGCTGCTGCCCGCCGCTGGCCGGTGCCGACGGTGGGCCGGCGAGCGGTTCCGACGGCTGTGACGATGGGTGTTGCGGCTGATTCACGTACCGTGTGGGCCATGAGTCATCCCCATCCTGAACTCGGCCGCCCGCCCGGACTGGCCCGAGGCGCCCTGCGGGTCGTGCCCCTAGGCGGCCTGGGCGAGATCGGCCGCAACATGACCGTGTTCGAGCACGAGGGCCGGTTGCTCGTCATCGACTGTGGCGTGCTGTTCCCCGAGGAGCACCAGCCCGGCGTCGACGTGATCCTGCCCGACTTCAGCTGGATCCGGGACCGGCTCGACAAGATCGACGGCATCGTGCTCACCCACGGTCACGAGGACCACATCGGTGGCGTGCCGTACCTGCTGAAGGAACGCGGCACGATTCCCGTGATCGGCTCGCGGCTGACGCTCGGGTTCCTGGCCGCGAAGCTGAAGGAACACCGGATCAAGCCGAACGAGATCGTGGTCAAGGAGGGCGAGCGGCGCAAGGTCGGCCCGTTCGACCTCGAGTTCCTCGCGGTGAACCACTCGATCCCGGACAGCCTCGCGGTCGCGCTGCGCACCAAGGCCGGCACCGTGCTGCACACCGGCGACTTCAAGATGGACCAGTTCCCGCTGGACAAGCGCCTCACCGACCTGCGCGGCTTCGCCCGCCTCGGTGAGGAGGGCGTCGACCTGTTCATGACGGACTCGACCAACGCCGACGTGCCCGGCTTCACCACCGCCGAGAAGGACCTCGGCCCGGCGATCGAGGCGGTCTTCCGCACCGCGCCCGGCCGGATCATCGTGTCCAGCTTCGCCAGCCACGTGCACCGGATCCAGCAGGTCCTCGACGCCGCCAAGGTGAACAACCGCAAGGTCGCCTTCGTCGGTCGTTCGATGGTCCGCAACATGGCGATCGCCGGTGACCTCGGTTACCTGAACATTCCCAAGGGCCTGATCGTCGACCTGAAGGAACTCGAGCGCCTGCCCGACCGCAAGGTCACGCTGGTCTGCACCGGGTCGCAGGGTGAGCCGATGGCCGCGCTGTCCCGGATGGCGAACCGCGATCACATGATCCGGATCGGCGACGGCGACACCGTTCTGATGGCCAGCTCGCTGATCCCCGGCAACGAGAACGCCATCTACGGCGTGATCAACGGCCTGATCCGCTGGGGCGCGAACGTCGTACACAAGGGCAACGCCAAGGTGCACGTCTCCGGTCACGCCAGCGCGGGCGAGCTCGTCTACTGCTACAACCTGGTCAAGCCGCGCAACGTGATGCCGGTGCACGGTGAGTTCCGTCACCTCAAGGCCAACGCGCAACTCGCCATCGACACCGGCGTACCGCGCGAGCACGTCGTCATCGCAGAGGACGGCGTGGTCGTCGACCTGCACAAGGGCCGGGTGAAGATCGCCGGCAAGGTCGAGGCCGGTTACGTGTACGTCGACGCGATGACCGTGGGCGGTGTCACCGAGGCCAACCTGAAGGACCGGCGCACGCTGTCCGAGGAAGGCGTGGTGAGCGTGGTCGCGATCGTCGACTCGCACACCGGCAAACTGGCCGAACCGCCGGACTTCCTGGCCCGCGGGTTCAACTACGACGACACCACCTTCAAGGTGCTGATCCCGGTCATCGAGGACGCCCTGGACAAGGCGGCCCGCGAAGGCATCGGCGACACCCGCCAGCTCGAGGAACTCATCAACCGGGCCGTCGGCAACTGGACCTGGCGCCACTGGCGCCGCCGCCCGGTCATCATCCCCGTCGTCATCGACGCCTGACCCTTCGATCAACGCGAGCGCCCCGCCGGGACACCCCGGCGGGGCGCTCTTCTTGTGCCTTCTTTGCGACGATCGGACCCGTTTTGCCGCTCGTCCGCGAACTGTCAGGTGCAGGCGGCCTTGCAGCGGCAAACGGGTCCGATCGTCGCAAAGAAGGTCGTGGGCGTCAGCTGGACGGCGGAGGTGCGGGTGGTTACTGTGTGACGTATGAACAGATCTGCAGATGTGCATTCGCTGGACGCGTGCAATGTGCGGCTGGTGGACCCGGAGCGGGTTGCGGCGGTGCATGCGCGGATGCCGTCTGAGCAGGACGTGGTCGACACGGCCGACGTGTTCAGCCTGCTTGGCGATCCCCGGCGGCTGAAGCTGCTGGTCGCGCTGCTCGATGGTGAGCTGTGCGTCTGCGATCTGGCGGCCCTCACCGGGATGAGCGAGTCGTCGACCTCCCACGCGTTGCGCCTGCTTCGCGCGCATCGGGTGGTGTCGGTCCGCCGCGACGGGCGGATGGCCTACTACCGTCTCGATGACGCCCACGTGCGCATGCTGGTCGACCTCGCGGTCGCGCACACCGAACACACCGAAGCCATCCACCCCGAGCGGGAGAACGACCAGAAGTGAGCGGCCACGGGCACGGACATGGGCACGGCCACGGTCATGGGGTGACCGCGACCGGCAGGCATCGCAAGGTGCTCGCGCTGGTCGTGCTGATCTCGCTGACGATCGCCGCGATCCAGCTTGTCGGCGCCTTTCTGACCGGCAGCCTCGCGCTGTTCGCGGACGCCGGGCATGTGCTGGCCGACGCGGGCGGCGTCGCGATGGCCCTGGGCGCCGCGTTGCTCGCGAGCCGGCCCGCCTCCGGGCGACGGACCTTCGGCTGGGCCCGGGCCGAGATCCTCGCCGCGGCGGTGAACGGCCTGATCCTGTCCGGCATGGGCGTGTACGTCGTGATCCAGGGCGTGCGCCGTTTGATCGAGCCGGCCGCGGTTGAGCCGGGTGGCATGGCCCTGTTCGGTGCGATCGGCCTGATCGGCAACCTGATCGCCGTCGCCATCCTGTTCAAAGCGCGTGCCGACAGCCTGAACATGCGAGGCGCTTTCCTCGAGGTCGCCACCGACAGCGCGACCTCGGTCGGCGTACTCGTCGCGGCCCTGGTCATCCAGCTGACCGGGTTCACCCGGGCCGACCCGATCGTGTCGCTGCTGATCGGCCTCGTCATCGTGCCGCGGGCGATCAAGCTGCTGCGCGAGGCGGCGGACATCCTGCTGGAGACCACTCCGGCCGGCATCGACCTGGACGAGATCCGCCGGCACATCACCGAGGTGGACCACATCCACGACGTGCACGACCTGCACGTGTACACGGTCACCTCGGGCCTGCCCGTACTGACCGCCCACGTGGTGGTCGACTCGGAGTGCTTCGAGGACGGGCATGCGCCGCAATTGCTGGACCGGCTCCAGACCTGTCTGGCGGGTCACTTCGACGTGGAGCACTCGACGTTCCAGCTCGAACCGATCGGCCATGCGGACCACGAGCACCCGACGCACGCCTAACACTGGCGCTTTGACCTGGTGGGCTAGCCTAAGTAAGGCATACCTAAGTAGCCAGTGAGAGGACCCGCCCGTGGCCCGCACCAACCCCATCAAGGTGGCGGTAGTCCGTCGCGCCGAACGGCTGACGCCGCACATGATCCGGCTGGTGCTGAGCGCCCCCGAGTTCGCGGACAACGGCTGCACCGACAAGTACGTGAAGCTGCTCTTCCCGCAGGCCGGGCTCAAGTACCCGGAGCCGCTGGACATGGGCGTGATCCGGGAGAAGGTCCCGCCGGAGTACTGGCCGACCAGCCGGACGTACACGGTTCGCGCCTGGGATCCGGTCGCGGCCGAGGTGACGATCGACTTCGTGTACCACGGGGACGAAGGTGTCGCCGGGCCGTGGGCCGCCGCCGCGAAGGCCGGTGACGAGATCTGGTTCGTCGGCCCGGGCGGTGCGTACAAGCCTGACCCGACCGCCGACTGGCATCTGCTGGTCGGGGACGAGAGTGCCCTGCCGGCCATCGGCGCAGCGATCGAGGCCTTGCCGCCAGGTGCCCGCGCGCGGGTCATCGTTGAGGTCGAGGACGCGTCGGAGGAGCAGAAGTTCGGCGGTTCGGGTGACGTCGAGCTGACCTGGCTCTACCGTGCTGGGTCCACCGCCGAGCCGGGCGATCAGCTGGTGGCCGCGGTCGAGGCGTTCACCTTCGAGCCGGGTGACGGGCAAGCGTTCGTACACGGCGAGGCCGGTTTCGTACAGCGCCTGCGCAAGCCGCTGCGCGAGCGCGGTATCACCCGCGAGCGGCTCTCGATTTCGGGCTACTGGCGTCGCGGCAAGAACGAGGACGGTTGGCAGGCCGAAAAGGCCGAAACCGCCCGCGCCGAACGCGAAGCGAACACCACCCCCGCCTGACACTGGGGTTTCCCTCTGCACTGCGTCGATTGGTCTGGATTCGCCCGCCCCAGCGGCGGTTCACTGTGCCGGCAACGGTTCGCGGGCGAATCCTGACCAATCGTCGCTAATGGCCCACCCGGTTCCACCTCACTCCGTACGGTGGTCCGACTCTTCCGGACCATCGGCCTCGAGGGCGGCGAGGAGTTCCTGCTCGACCTGGGTACGGCGGAGTTCGGCGCGGCGGGAGATCAGCGCGGCGAGCCCGGCGGCGTGACGGATCGGCAGGACCCAGTCGATCCCCTTGAGCTGGACGATCAACGCCGGCCCCGGGCTGGACTGCGGCCGAGTCTGCAGATCGACGGGGAACTTCAACCGCTCCGCCCCGGACAGCGAAACCTCATGCGTGCCGGTGATCGCCTCGATCGGGTAGTCCGGCCCGACGCCCAGACCGGTGCGATTGACGTCGTTCGGGGAGCGTCGCAGGATCAGCGCCTTGATCGCGAGCTTGTCCTGGTTCAGCACGAGCACCATGTTCCGCGGCGAGCGCAGCCGGTAGATCAACTCGTACGGCGACTCGGCCAGATCCGGCCCGGGTGGCATGCTGACGGCGCGATTACCCGCGTTGCCGAGGGCCCGGCCGATCAGCGCGCCCCCGAACATCGCCACCAAGAACAACGTCACCAGCCAGTCGAAGTCCAGCACGATGGTGGACAGCGATACGACCAGGCCGGTAATACCGCCGCCGACGTAACCGGCAACAGGCCAGCGCATCGGCAGATACCGGTTCTTCCGCATCTGCCGCAGGTTGATCACGAACATCGCGGCCGGAATCGCCAGCGCCAGCGCCGGGCCGGGATGACGGCTCGCGAGACCGATCCAGCAGAGCAGTACGAAGAAGATCGCCGGAATACCGAGGTAGACCACCCGCGCCAACGCCCAGCCCCGGCGGTCGCGCCGTTCAAGGTCGAGCTCGGCTGACACTGGTCCGGTCGGATCACTCATGGCGGAAGCCTCGCATATCCCAACGGATGGCCAGTACCCCGCGCTTTGGCGTCGACAGGACCTTCCGACTCAGGACACTAGCTGTGGAAGCCCGGGTCCTTCTCAGGGCAGAGGTGGCCAGTGACTGGGTACTTCCCGAGGTCGTAGGGCCTCCCGGATGGCAGCTTGAAGTCCCGTACGAACTCACGCGTCTCGTCCCACCGAGTGTCGAGCATGCGGGCGATCACGAGAATTGTGACTCTTTCGGCACCAGCATCCCGCAGACAGACGGCAGCTCCCTGCGCATGGCCGCCGGAGACCCACGTGTCGTCGAACAGCACGACGTGTTGGCCGGTGAGATCGACGTCGCACCGGTAGAAGGCGGGATCTCTCTGCGCTCGTTGGTTTCGTCTGGCAGATTCTCGCTAGGCGCGAGCGGGATCCTCGGCCAATCAGCAGGCAGGATCCGCGTCAGCTTTTGCCTGTGCGACAACTGATGGACTGAGATCGGGGTTCTTGTAGTTGTACATGTCGTAGTAGGCCGTCTCGGCCCTGACCGCGTAAGTGAGCGGTACGACGAGATCGGCCGTACGAGACCTGGACCAGTCAGGCAGAGCGTGGGCGATGTAGTGCTGACGACAGCGGATGCACATCGGGTGGCCCGGATTTGCGCCCGGGCGCAAACCCTGCAAGTCCGCTCGTGCCAGCGAATGGGATTGCACATAACGCCGGCAATCTCACCGAGATACCCGGCTTTTCGGTCGTCAACGCTCATACCTGCAGCTCGGCGAGGAGGTCATCAATGCTCTGGGAGCGATCCAGGATTCTGAGGACAGCGTCGACTGCCTCCCCCGGTGTCCGGACGACCTGAACGGCGTACGTCGAGTCGGCCAGCTTGCGGCCCCAGCTGGTGGTTGCCACGACTTCGTAGGCCAGCAACAACGGTCGACCGTGTGCGACCGCGTGGCGAGCCTGAATCCGGGCACCAGATTGTTCACCGGCGGCAGCCACGAAAGTGCATCGGCCGTAGGCGGACATGGTCGCGTTGCGCATCGGAAACGATGACTTGGTGGGCGGGCTGCCGGGCCAAAACTGCGACAAGACCAGTGGGTACGACCGTAGAGACCGCCTATTCCTATTGTGTCGCGCCAGATACCTGCTTCGGCTCAAGGGCCTGGATGCGACGAGGTATCGCCGTCGCCGCCCACCGGCATCGACTCGCCGCTTCTGAGCCCGGGTGGGCTACGGCAGCAGGGTGAAGGGGGTTGGTTCGGTCGGGCGGCCGTTGACCTGGAGCTCCACGGCGTGCGGGCCTGGGTAGTAGCGGCGGGTCGAGATCGGGCGGAACGAGTGGCGTTTCTGCAGCACGGCCGAGGCACCGGGCAGCAGTTCGCGAACGGTGAGCTTGAAGACCTTCGGCGCGAGCTTGCCGTTGGCCTTCTGGTGGTGGATCACGTAGTCGACGGCCAATCGAACCGGCTCGGCGGAGGTGTTCGTCACGGTCGCCTCGAAGGTCAGCTCCCCGCCGAAGTCGATCTCGCTCTTGCTCAGGGTGGGCCCGATCACCTCCACCCCGACGGGCGGCGCGAATCCGAGCAGTCCCAGCGCGCCGGGATCGCCCTTCTTCACCAAGGTCCGGAGACCGTGGCGAATGATCCACCCGCTGCGCTCGTCGCCCGGCTCCGCCCAGCGCGATGCCAGTGAAACGGCCGCGGTGGGGTGGTCCCGGCTCAGATCGTTCAGGTGGTTCGCGACCGAGCGCCGCACGTAGGCCGACGAATCCGAGCGCAGCGCGTCGAGAATCGCCAGCGTCCGGGGTTTCTCCAGCAGGGCGGGCACCTGCCGAGCCCAGGGCAGGCGGGATCGCGTCCCCTCGGTCGCGAGACGCCGCACGTGCTCATCGGGATGCGTCGTCCACTCCAGCGCGGTCGCCAGGGTGCGATCCACATCCGCCGCGAGGAACGTGCGCAGGGCGAACTCCCCGGTCAAACGCCCGGTCAACTCCGCCAGCAGGGCCAAACCCGCATCCAGGGCGTTGGCGTCGACCGCGCGGACCGCCAGGGCTTCGGTGACCGGCCAGATCATCCAGCCGGTGAACGCGTCGTCGGCCAGCGCCTTGCGGATGGCCCGGTCGAACTCGTCGTACTCCCCTGGCAGGTCGGTGAGCAGGGCGTCGCGCACGAGCCGCCCGCGCTCGCTGAACGTCGCGCCACGCAGGTCCACGGCCGCTACGGTCGGCGCGGCCAGGATCTCGCCCAGCGCGGCGACGGCAGGCGTGCTGAGCATCTCCTCGGCGGTCGGCATCAGCCGGTCTCCTCTCGACTGAGACCATCGAATCAGCTGCCACCGACACTTTCTTCTCATGCCAGATGTGAGCCAAATCTTGACCACTCAGTCATTGCCGGACCGTGGTCTTGGGTAAGGTCACGAGCACGACCGACCGCCTGCGAGGCCTGGAGCAGCAGTGACCGCACAGCTCGAGTACCCCGCCGACGCACCTTCGGCGGCCGAACCCGCCATCTCCGTGCAAGGACTCTGGAAGGTGTTCGGGCCGAAGGCTGCCCGGGTGCCGCGACGGCCCGACCTGGCCGCCCTGGACCGCCGTCAGCTGAAGCAGAAGACCGGCTGTACGGCGGCTGTGCGCGACCTGAGCTTCGACGTGGCCCCCGGCGAGGTCTTTGTGGTGATGGGCCTGTCCGGTTCCGGCAAGTCCACCCTCGTGCGCTGCCTGACCCGGCTGATCGAGCCGACGGCCGGCGGGCTCTTCTTCGAGGGCGAGGACTTGCGTGCGGCCGACGAGAAGCGCTTGCGGGAGTTGCGCCGCAGCAAGTTCTCGATGGTCTTCCAGCACTTCGGGCTGCTTCCACACCGCAGAGTCATCGACAACGTCTCGTACGGCCTGGAGGTGCGCGGGGAGAACAAGTCCGATCGCCGTCGCCGTGCGCAGGAAGTGATCGAGCTAGTCGGCCTAGCCGGTTCGGAGCAGCTCTACCCCGAGGAACTGTCCGGAGGTATGCAGCAGCGTGTGGGCCTCGCCCGGGCGCTTGCGGGCGATCCGGACGTGATGCTGTTCGACGAGCCGTTCTCGGCGCTCGACCCGCTCATCCGGCGCGAGATGCAGAGTGAGGTCGTCCGGCTGCACCAGGAGGTCGGCAAGACCATGGTGTTCGTCACGCACGACCTGACCGAGGCGCTCAAACTGGGCGACCGGATCCTGCTCATGCGTGACGGAGCCGCCATCCAGCTCGGCACCGGCGCGGAGCTGGTCGGGAATCCCGCTGACGACTACGTGCGCGAGTTCGTCCGCGACGTGTCCAAGGCCGACGTACTCACCCTGCGCTGGATCATGCGCCCGCCGACCGACGACGACGTACTGGACGGGCCGGAGTTGGGCCCGGATGTTGTCGTCCGCGAGGCGACCAGGGCCGTTCTCGGCGCGGACCGTCCGGTCAAGGTGGTCGCGAACGGTGAACTGCTCGGCGTGGTCGGCGGCGAGGAGATTCTCGCCGTGGTCGCGGGGGTTTGATGGCGGCCATCACCGGTTCCCTGCACGTCCGGCTGCCCAGACCCCGGCGGATCTACGTCGTCGGAGTGCTGCTGCTGTGCTGGGTGCTGCTCTTTTTCGTCTTCCGTGGCATCCACACGCTGCCGCTGGGAGGCCAGGAGACCACGCCGCTGCACCGCTGGCTGACCGATCTGCGCGACCAGACCGGTCCCGATCGCAACGCCTTCTTCACCGCGATCCGCGTGGTCATCGATCAACTCGTCACGCTGCTGCAGGCGCTCATCTCGCAGCCCTCGTTCGGCCGGCCCGTGCCCGCGCTCGGCTGGCTCGGCGTCGTCGCCCTCGCGTCGTACGTCGCCTGGGCCTTCGGCACCTGGCGAGTGGCGCTGCTGACCGCGGCGGGCCTGGTGTTCGTCGGCCTGCAGGGGTTGTGGCAGGAGAGCATGGACACGCTCGCGCTGACCCTCGCGGCGGTCGGCCTGGCGTTGCTGGTGGCGATCCCGATCGGGATCTGGGCGGGCCTGTCCGACCGGGCCTACCGGGTCGTGTCGCTGGTGCTCGACCTGATGCAGGCCATGCCGACGTTCGTGTACCTGGCCCCGCTGACCCTCGTCTTCGCGATCGGCCCGGCCGCGGCCACGATCGCCACCTTGATCTACGCGGCGCCACCGGCGGTCCGGCTGACCGCCCACGCGATCCGGTCGGTATCCCCGGCCAGCGTCGAGGCGGCCCGCTCGCTCGGGTCCACCGGCACGCAGACGCTGACGAAGGTGCTGCTGCCGATGTCCCGCAGTACGGTCGTCGTCGGGGTCAACCAGACGATCATGGCGGCCCTCTCGATGGTGACCGTGGCCGCGCTGATCGATGCGCCCGGCCTCGGTAAGACCGTGCTGAAGGCGCTGCAGACGCTGGACGTCGGTATCGCGTTCAACGCCGGCCTCGCGATCGTCGTACTGGCCATCGTGCTCGACCGGGCCACCACCGCCGCGGGCGCCCGCGTACCGCGACCGGCTTCGACCCGCCGCAAGGTGTTCCTCGCGGCTGGTGGCGTGGTGACGTTGGTGGCGATCTGGTACTCCCGCACCTACTTGTGGGCGGCGGAGTTCCCGACGGCCGGTTCGATCGGCGGCAAGATCGCGATGGCGGCGGATTCCGCGTCCACGTGGTTCCTGGAGCGGTTCGGCTCGATCACCTTCGGGGTCCGCGATGGCGTCACGCACGGCGTACTCAATCCGCTCGAGGCATTGCTGACCGGATCGCCCTGGTGGCTCGTCTCCGCCGTGGTGGTGACGTTCGCCTGGCTCGTTGGCGGCCTGCGCGGTGCCCTGCCGGCCGCGGTGTGCCTTGGGCTGCTGGTCGGCACCGGGGTTTGGCAGGACGCGATGGTGACGCTGGCCTCGACCTTGCTCGCCACCGCCGTGGTTGTTGCCGTCGGCGTGCTGCTCGGTGTCTGGATGGGCCGCAGCCGCAAGGTCGACAGTTGGTTGCGCCCGGCCCTCGACGCCGGTCAGACCATGCCCGCGTTCGTGTACCTCGTACCGTTCCTGGCCCTGTTCGGTACCAGCCGGTTCACGGCGATCGCGGCCGCGGTGGTGTTCGCCGTACCGGTGACCAGCAAGATCGTTGCCGACGGCATCCGCGCGGTGCCCGCCGCGACCGTGGAGGCGGCCACTTCGGCCGGTTCGAGCGCGTGGCAGGTGATCACCAAGGTGCAGTTGCCCGTCGCGCGCCGGGCTATCACGCTCGCGGCCAACCAAGGCCTGATCTATGTTCTGTCGATGGTGGTGGTCGGTGGCCTGGTCGGCGCCGGCGCCCTCGGCTACGACGTGTCGGCCGGCTTCTCGCAGAGCGAGCTGTACGGCAAGGGGCTCGCCGCCGGTCTGGCGATCGTGCTGCTCGGCGTCCTGCTCGACCGCATCACCCAGGCCGCGGCCCGCCGTACCGCCGCGGGCCCGTCCGAATCCAGAGGAGACAAGAAGAAGTGGTAGCCCTGAAGCTCAGGACCGCAGGCCTGTTCACCGTGCTGGCGCTGGCCGCCGCCGGTTGTGGCGGCCAGAAGATCGACGACCCGGGCGCGACCGCACCGTCGGGCAAGGACTGCGGCACGGTCAACCTGGCGGTCAGCCCCTGGGTCGGCTACGAGGCCAACGCGGCCGTTTACGCGTACGTCGCGGAGAAGGACCTCGGCTGCAAGGTGGTGAAGAAGGACCTCAAGGAGGAGATCTCCTGGCAGGGCTTCGCCACCGGTGAGGTCGACGCCGTGGTGGAGAACTGGGGCCACGAGGATCTGAAGAAGAAGTACATCACCGAGCAGAAGGTCGCGGTCGAGGCCGGGCCGACCGGCAACACCGGTGTGATCGGCTGGTACCTGCCGCCGTGGCTCGCGGCCGACAAGCCCGAGCTGAAGGAATGGAAGAACCTCAACCGGTACGCCTCGCTGTTCAAGACCTCGGAGTCCGGCAACAAGGGCCAGCTGCTCGACGGTGACCCCTCGTTCGTCACCAACGACGAGGCCCTGGTGAAGAACCTCAAGCTCGACTTCAAGGTCGTGTACGCCGGGAGTGAGACGGCGCTGATCCAGGCGTTCCGCCAGGCGGAGAAGCAGAAGAAGCCCCTGATCGGGTACTTCTACGAGCCGCAGTGGCTGTTCAACGAGCTCAAGCTGGTCAAGGTCAACCTGCCGCCGTACACCCCTGGCTGCGACGCCACCCCGGCGAAGGTCGCCTGCGACTACCCCGAGTACAAGCTGGACAAGATCGTCAGCAAGAAGTTCGCGGACTCGGGCAGCCCGGCGTACGACCTCGTCAAGGCGTTCTCCTGGACCAATGACGACCAGAACCAGGTCGCCAAGTACATCGCCGAGGACAAGCTCACCGCCGAAGCCGCCGCCAAGAAGTGGGTCGACGCCAACCGCCCCAAGGTAGACGCCTGGCTCGGCAAGTAGTTCGCGACCGGGCTCATCGGCGGGTCTATGCTTACTCTCGGCGTCAGTCAGTCGTCGTCTCCGGTCGCGTAATGGCGGTGTCGACGACATCGGCGAGTTCTGTGGCTGTGGGCAACGCCCCGGCCGGGATTCGGCCCCGGTCGGCGAACGTGTAGTCCGCGACAGCGATGGGATGCGCGGCCGCCGGCGAGGGCGTACCGCACCACTCGGTCGTTGCGTTCCGCGCAGAGCAGGATCCCGACAGTCGGTGCGTGCCGGTCCAGTTTGCGTAGCTTGTCGTCGACAAGGGAGACGTAGAAGGCGAGCTGGCCGGTGAATTGGGGTTCGAACGGTCCGATCTTGAGTTCGACAACGACATGGCGCAGCTGGTCGTTGTGGAAGAACAGCAGGTCGATGTAGAAGTCCTTGCCATCGACGTCGAAGTGAACTTGGCGCCCGACGAAGCTGAACCCTCGGCCGAATTCGGACAGAGTGGCCTGGAGGCTGTCGATGAGGCCTTGCCCAAGTGCGCGCTCGTTGGTTGTTGCGGTGATGTCGAGGAAGTCGAAGACGTATGGGTCTCGCGTGAGCTGCTGGGCCAGGTCGGAGTCGGCTGGTGGGAGGCTGGCGGGGAAGCTGGACGGCGCGGCTCCGGTGCGCAGCCGCAACTGGTTCTTGATCTGGTTCAGCAAGACGCTGCGGGACCAGCCGTGTTCGGTCGCTGCGGCGACGTACCAGTCGCGTTCGGCCTGGTCGTCGAGGCGGTCGAGCAACACCATGATGTGACCCCATGGCAATTGCGCAGCAGCTTGCTGCGCAATTGGAGCTGGCCACGCCCGGGCGGCAGACGCCATGTATTGGAGGTTGCGGCCCGAGAACCCTCGCACGTCCGGAAACTCGGCGCGCAGATCGTTCGCGAGCCGGTTGATCACGCGGGCGCCCCAGCCCTCGGCGGCCTGACGTTCCAGGATGGTCCTGCCGATCGTCCAATACAGGCCGAGCAGTTCGGTGTTGACGATGCGGTGCGCGCGCAGCTGTGCAGCGCGTACCTGGGCTTTCAGGTGATCAAGGATCTCGCCATAGCAGTCGGGCTGGATCATGTCCGTGTTCATCCGGCGATTCCTGTCTTGCCTTGCGCACCCTTTCCGGGCCAACCGTAGTGCAGTCGGCATGGGCGTTTGCCGTGCTAGGCCGACCCGCCCGAAGGTGCCCCGAGATGCCCTTCCGAGGCCCGGTTGCCGACCGTCCGGGCGGCAAGTAATCCCACCGCGGGGGCGCCGACAACCGCGGCCGGCCGTTGCTTGTCGTACAGGTGGGGAACTTGTACGATCTCTTTGTGATCAGTGACCGCATCCGCCATCTGAGGCTTTCCTCCGTGGTGCTCCCGCTCGACCGGCCGATCAGCGATGCCAAGGTGCTGACCGGCCGGCAGCGGCCGATGACCGAGATCGTCTTCCTGTTCGCCGAGATCGCCACGGAGCAGGACCAGCACGGCATCGGGATCAGCTACTCCAAGCGAGCCGGCGGCCCGGCGCAGTTCGCGCACGCGAAGGAGATCGCGGGCGACCTGATCGGCGAGGACCCGTCGGACATCGGCAGGTTGTACGACAAGTTGCTCTGGGCGGGCGCATCCGTCGGCCGCTCAGGCGTCGCCACCCAGGCCATCGCGGCCATCGACATCGCGCTGTGGGACCTCAAGGCCAAGCGCGCGAGCCTTCCGTTGGCGAAACTCCTCGGCGCGCATCGCGACTCCGTGCGGGTCTACAACACCTCGGGCGGGTTCCTGCAAGCCTCTGTCGAAGAGGTGAAAGAGCGCGCCTCCAAGTCCCTGGCGGACGGCATCGGCGGCATCAAGATCAAGGTGGGCCAGCCCGACACCCGGATCGACCTGGAGCGCGTGCGGGCCGTCCGCGAGCACCTGGGCGATGGCGTACCGCTGATGGTCGACGCCAATCAGCAGTGGGACCGGCCGACGGCACTGCGCTTCGGGCGGGCGCTGGAGCAGTTCGACCTGGTCTGGATCGAGGAGCCGCTCGACGCGTACGACGCGGTGGGGCACGCCCAACTGGCGGCCGCGCTGGACACCCCGATCGCGACCGGCGAGATGCTGTCGAGTGTCGCCGAGCACGTCCGCCTGATCGAGGCCGGCGCCGCGGACATCATCCAGCCCGACGCCCCGCGCATCGGCGGCATCACCCCGTTCCTGCGGCTGGCCGCGCTGGCCGATCACGCCGGGCTGCAGTTGGCCCCGCACTTCGCGATGGAGATCCACCTCCACCTCGCGGCGGCGTACCCGCGAGAACCATGGGTCGAGCACTTCGAGTGGCTGAACCCGCTCTTCAACGAGCGGCTGGAGACTCTCGACGGCCGGATGCTGGTGCCGGACCGGCCAGGGCTGGGCTTCACCACCAGCGAGCAATGCGCGGCGTGGACGGTCGACAGCTGCGAGTTCGGCACCCGGTGAGCCGGCGCGGATAGGTTGTCGAGCATGGCAGAGCAGACGCGCGAGGCAGCTCAGGCGCAGGAGCTGGATCGTGACACCGGGCGCGGGTTGGCTCACGAGTTGGTGGAGCGGCTCAAGGAACGGATCCTCGGCGGCGACATCGAGCCAGGCCAGAAGCTGCCGCCCGAGAGCTCACTGATGACCGAGTTCTCCGTCAGCCGCACCGTGGTCCGTGAGGCCATCTCCCGGTTGCAGGCCGCCGGGCTGGTGGAGACGTTCCAAGGCCGCGGCTCGTTCGTGCTGGCGCTGCCGGAAACGACCACCACGTTCTCGCTCGAGGCATCGCAGATCCGCTCGCACCGCGACGTACTGGACATGCTCGACTTCCGGATCGGGCTCGAGGCCGAGGCGGCCGGGCTGGCGGCCGCTCGGCGGACCGAGCACCAGCTCAAGGCCATCGAACGAGCTCTGGCCGACTTCCGACGTACCAGCGAGAACCCCAGCAGGGCGGTGGAAGCGGACTTCGCGTTCCACCTCAAGATCGCCTCGGCGTCGGGCAATCGCTTCTACACCGAGCTGCTCGGCTCACTCGGGCCGATGGTGATCATGCTGCCGCGGACCCGCCTCGACGCGTCGTACTCGCTGGGTGATGCCACGCATTTCACCCGAGTCGCGCTGGAGCACGAGAACATCTACGACGCCATCGCCCGCTCCGACCCCGAAGGCGCTCGCGCCGCGGTCCGCGTGCACTTGTCCAACTCACGCCACCGTTTGAAAACCTAGTCACCAGCGGGCGGTGTTCGGGGTGAAGTCCGGCTGGAAAGTTCGCAGGTACGCCGTATCGTCGCGACCGCGGATGCCGCAGCTGAGGTACTGCTCGTGCAGCCGCCCGAGTGCGTCCTCGTCGAGCTCGACCCCGAGACCCGGCGCGTTCGGGACCTGCACGCTGCCGCCGGCGAAGTCCAGTACGCCGGGCTTGATCAGATCCTCGGTCTTCCAGGGGTAGTGCGTGTCGCACGCATAGGTGAGGTTCGGCGTCGCGGCCGCAAGATGGGTCATGGCCGCGAGGCTGATCCCCAGGTGCGAGTTGCTGTGCATCGACAGTCCCATCCCGAAGGTGTCGCAGATCCCGCCGAGCAGACGCGACCGCTGCAGACCGCCCCAGTAGTGGTGATCGGACAGCACGACCTGTACGGCGTCTGCCCCGACCGCGGGCTTGAGATGGTCGAACGCGATCACGCACATGTTCGTGGCCAGCGGAATGTCCGTCTGGCGCGCCACCTGCGCCATGCCGTCGATGCCGGGGGTCGGGTCCTCGAGATACTCGATCAGGCCCTCGAGCTCCTTGGCCACCTGGATCGAGGTGCCGACCGTCCAGGCGCCGTTGGGATCGATGCGGAGCTTGTGATCGGGAAAGGCCGCGGACAGCGCCTTGACCGCCTCGACCTCCTGCTGGGGCGCGAACACGCCGCCTTTGAGCTTGATCGCGGTGAAGCCGTACGCGTCGACCATCCGGGTGGCCTGGGCGACGATGGCGTCCGGGTCGAGTGCCTCCCCCCAGGCGTCAGCATCGCTGCCCGGATGGCCGGCCCACTTGTAGAACAGGTAGGCGCTGAAAGGCACCTCGTCGCGAACCGCGCCGCCGAGCAGATCGGAGACCGGGCGACCGAGCTCCTTGCCCTGGATGTCGAGCAGCGCGACCTCGAACGGGGAGAGCACGACATCGGCCGGGTTCTTCAAAGCAAGCATGCCGGCGACCTTCGCGCCGCCGCCGTCTTCGAGTACGTCGACCACCCTGCGTCGCAGCCCGTTCAGGTCGAAGACGTCCAGGCCGGCGAGTACGTCGGCCACGGTGCCCAGCCGCGCGAGGTGTGCCTCGTCCGCGTACGTCTCCCCAAGCCCGACGGTGCCGCTGTCGGTGTGGATCTGGATGATCGCGCGCAAAGCGAAGGGCTGGTGCACGCCCACCACGTTGAGCAGTGGCGGGTCGGTGAACGCGACCGGTGTGACGACGACCCTGGAGATCCGCGAGGCGGTCATAGCAATTCCTTCTGCTTCGAGGGTTTCTTCTTCAGTACGAGTTGGACCAGCGGGAAGACGAGAACCGCGAGCAGAATCGCCAGGATCGTGCCGGAGATCGGCCGGGTGAAGAAACCGGTGACATCGCCCTCGAAGATCAGCAGCGACTGGCGGACGGCGGTCTCCATCATGCTGCCGAGAACAAAAGCCAGTACCAGCGGCCCAGGCTCGAACCCGAACTTCTTCATCAGGTAGCCGATCACCCCGAAGATGATCACCAGGAAGATGTCGAAGACCTGGTTGGCCACGGTGTAGACGCCGAGCAGGGTGATCAGCACGGTGATCGGCGCCAGGATCGCCGGGCGCACCCGGAGGATCTTCACGAAGATGCCCACCATCGGGATGCTCATCACCAGCAGCAGGATGTTGCCGATGTACATGGAGTTGATGACGCCCCAGAACACGTCGGGATGGTCCGAGATCAGCTGCGGTCCGGGCGGGATGCCCTGGATCAGCAGGGCCCCGAACATCAGCGCCATGGTGGCGTTCGCCGGGATGCCGAGGGTCAGCAGCGGGATGAACGACGAGGTGGCCGCCGCGTTGTTGGCGGTCTCCGGTGCTGCCACTCCTTCGAGGGCGCCGCGGCCGAACCGTTCGGGCTGCTTGGCGCGCCGCTTCTCCACGGCGTACGCGACCAGGGACGACAGGGTGGCGCCCCCGCCTGGCAGGACGCCGAGCAGGAAGCCGATCACCGAGCCGCGACCGATGGCACCACTGGACTGGCGAAGCTCCTGGCGCGAGGGCCACACGTTCGCGACCTTCGCTGGGACGTGCACCTTGTTGTGCCGCTCCTCCAGGTTGTAGAGGATTTCACCGAGGCCGAAGAGACCCATCGCGATCGGCACGAAGTCGATGCCATCGGCAAGGTTCAGGCTGTCGAAGGTGAACCGGCCGGCCCCGGTGAAGGTGTCCCGCCCGACCGTGGCGAGCAGCAGTCCGACGGCGGCCGCGATGATCGACTTCGTCCTGCCGCCGTTCCCGACGGTCGCGACGAGCAGTACGCCGAGCAGCGCGAGCGTGGCGTATTCGGGTGGGCCGAAGTTCAGCGCGAAGCCGGCCACGACAGGCGCCAGCAGCGTCAGGCCGACGATGGACACGGTGCCACCGATGAACGAGCCGATGGCGGCGATGCCGAGGGCGGTGCCGGCCTTGCCCTGTTTCGCCAGGGCATAGCCGTCGAAGACGGTGACCACTGAGGAGGCCTCGCCGGGAAGGCGCAGCAGAACCGAGGTGATGGTGCCGCCGTACTGGGCGCCGTAGAAGATGCCCGCCAGCATGATGATCGCCGGCACCGGCTCGATGCCGTAGGTGATCGGGAGCAGGATGGCGATGGTGGCGGCCGGGCCGAGTCCGGGCAGCACCCCGATCAGCATGCCGATGATCACGCCCAGCAGGCAGTACAGCAGGTTGGCCGGTTCCAGTACGACGCCGAAGCCGTCGATGGCGGGGTTGAGGAAGTCCATCGCGAGATCCTCAGAAAAGCCGTGGCAGCGGGATCTGGAGGAGCAGCACGAAGAGCACGTAGAACGCGATCACCGTGCCCAGGCTGATGACGATCGAGGACCGCCAGGACTCCTTGCCGAGGAAACGCAGCCAGACGAAAGTCAGCGCCAGCGACGGGATCTCGAAGCCGATCACCGGCAGCGCGAGCGCCAGTAGGACGAGGGTGGCAATGGCGACAGCCGTCTGCACACTGGCCCGGGAGAACTTCTCGGTGTCCTTCGCCTGGCGTCCTACGAATGCCAGCACGACGGACAGTGAGGTGATCACCACGCTGATCACGAACGGCCACAGGCCCGGACCGGGTGCGGTGAGTTCGCCGAGGCCGAGCCGGAGTGAACCGGCCAGGCCGGCTACTCCGATCAGGGTGGTCACGATCGCGGCGCTCAGTTGCGACACCGGACCGGCGTGGGGTGGGCGGTCCTCCTCCAGTTCGGCAATGAGCGCCGCCTGGTCCGGATTCACTTGCCGGCGCCCAGTTCGATGCCGTACTGCTCGATCTGCGACTTGTACTTCGCGGTGGCGTCGTCGAGGATCTTCGCGATCTCGGCGGGTGGGACCTCGACCGGCGTGAGGAAGTTGGTCTCGTTGAACTTCTTGTACGCGTCGGTGGCGAAAGTCTTCTTGGCAGCCTCGGCCAGCTTGGTCTTCACGTCCTCGGGGGTGCCCTTCGGTGCCGTTAGGAAGCGGTACTGGGAGACGACCACGTCGTACCCCTGCTCCTTGGCGGTGGGCACGTCCGGCAGGAACTTGATTCGCTCCGCGGAGAAGACTCCCAGCGGGACCAGCTTGCCGGCCTTGACGTTCTCGATGCCCTCGCCGAGCTGGAAGGTGGCCACGTCGACCTGCTTGCCGAGCAGCGCCGTCATCGCCGGCGCACCGCCGTCGAACGGCACGTCCGTGGCCGGAATGCCGGCCACCTTGAAGGTCAGCGCGGACGCCAGCTGCGCGCCGGTACCGACTCCGGTGGTGCCGTACTTGATGTTCTTGCCGGCCTTCTTCAGGTCGGCGATGCTCTTGTAGCCCGAATCGACCTGCGCCGCCAGCATGTAGTCGTCCTGCGAGACACCGGTGATGAGATCGAAGCTGTCGATCTTCACCGCCTCGGCCGCGGACACGGCCAGTGGGGTGATGGTGAACAGCGAGGCGTTCTGCACGGCGATCTTGTAGCCGTCGGCCTTGGCGGACTGCAGCTCTTTGGCGTTGAGCGCGCCGTTCGCGCCCGGCTTGTTGACCACTGGCACCGAGACGCCCAGCTCCTTGCCGATACCCTCCGCGATCGCCCGGGTGATCAGGTCGGTGCTGCCGCCGGGCGAGGCGCCGACACTCATCTGGATGTTGCCGGTCGGATACTCGCCCTCACCGCTGCCGGTCGACGACGTTTTGACCCCACCACAGGCGGAGAGCATCGCCGCGGTGGTCACGCCGGTGGCCGCCACCAGTACGGCCCGGCGGCTGGTCTCTGCGAACTTCATGGAGTTCCTCCTCTGAGAGGTCGGCACTGCGATGCGGAGAGGTCGACGCTGCGGTGCGCGGGTGCCGATCTCGAGAGCGTAGGGGCGGCCGATGATGCCTGTCCAAGGCTGATTCGGCATAGAGTGATACCTTTTGCGAATCATGTTTTCGCTCGATCAGCTCAGCGTGTTCGTCGCCGTCGCCGAGGAGCTGCACTTCGGCCGAGCCGCCGAACGGCTCAACATGACCCAGCCTCCACTCAGCCGGCAGATCCAGAAGTTGGAGCGGTCCATCGGGGTCAGGCTGCTCGAGCGGGACAACCGCCGGGTGGCGCTCACCGAGGCCGGTCGGGCCTTTCTGACCGAGGCTCGCAGGATGCTGGCCCTCGTCGAGACCGCCGGTGAGTTGGCCCGGCGCGTCGACCAGGGCGCGGAGGGGACCTTGCGGCTCGGGTTCACCGCCGTCTCCGCGATCGGAACGCTGGGCTCCTTTCTGCGCCGGATGTCAGAGCAGTTGCCAGGCGTGGACGTGATCCTGCACGAAGGGGTCACGCCGGCGCAGGTGGAAGGTCTGCTCAGGGGCGAACTCGACCTGGGGCTGGGCCGGCCGCCGTTCGACTCGGTGGCCCTGGGCTCCCGGGTCGTGTTCCGCGAAACGCTGTGCGCCGTGGTCCCGAGCAGCCATCGGCTGGCGACGCTCGGCAGGCCGCTGGCCCCGGCGGACTTCTCCAACGAGCAGGTGATCAGCTACTCGCCCACGCAGGCCCGCTACTTCCACGAGCTCACGGTGCGGTTCCTCGCCAATGCCCACCCCCGGATCGAGCAGCGGGTCCAGCAGATCCTCACCGTGGTGCTGCTGGTTGCCGCCGGTCGTGGTGTCGCGCTGGTCCCGGCCTCCGCGCGCACACTGGGCGTCCAGGGCGTCGTCTACTGCGATCTCGTTGACGGCGGAAGTGAGTCGGTGGCCGATGCCGAGGTGCCGGGGCTGCCGGTCGAGCTGCACGCGATCTGGAGCCGTGAATCGGCCAGCCCTGTCCTGCACCGCGTGCTGGAACTGCTCGACGACTTCTGAATCTGGTTAATACCTTGAGAGCATCAATGAATACAAAAACGATCTTGGACAGGCATCAGTAGCGCTCTCTAATCTGACGGCATCCCGACCCCACCGGCTGCCCCACTAGTTCGCGGCCCACAGATAAAGGACCGTCAGCTTGACGCACTACAACCCCCACGAGCTCGCGGCCCAGCTCAAGACCGGGCTACTGTCCTTCCCCGTCACGCACTTCACGAAGGACCTCAGCTTCGACGAGACCGGCTACCGCGAGCACCTGTCCTGGCTGAGCCAGTACGACGTCGCTGGGCTCTTCGCCGCCGGCGGCACCGGTGAGGGCTTCTCGCTGACCCCGGCCGAGATCGACACCGTCGTCCGCGCGGCCGTCTCGGAGATCGGGGGCAAGGTGCCCGTGCTGGCGCCGGCCACGGGTGGTACCGCCGCCGCCATCGCCCAGGCGCAGGCGGCCGAGGCTGCCGGGGCGGACGGCCTGCTGCTGCTCCCGCCGTACCTCACCGAAGCCGGACAGGATGGTCTGGTCGAGCACGTCTCGGCCGTGTGCCGCAGCACCGGCCTCGGCGTGACCGTTTACAGCCGGGCCAACGCGGTCCTGAACGACGTGTCCGTCCTGCGGCTGGTCGAGCGCAACCCCAACCTGGTCTGCCTCAAAGACGGCGTGGGCAACATCGAGATGATGACCCGCATCTACGCGCGGGTCGGCGATCGCCTCACCTACATCGGCGGCCTGCCCACCGCCGAGACGTTCGCGCTGCCGCTGCTGCAGCTCGGGGTCAGCACGTATTCCTCGGCCATCTTCAACTTCGTGCCCGAGTTCGCGCTCGGCTTCTACCAGGACGTGCGCGCGCAGGATCGCGATGCCGTCTACCGCAAGCTCAACGAGTTCATCCTTCCCTACCTGGACATTCGGGACCGGATGCAGGGCTATGCGGTGTCGATCGTGAAGGCGGGCCTCACCGCGATCGGCCGCCCCGCCGGGCCGGTCCGCCCACCCCTGCAAGATTTGAACGAGGAAGAGCTGGCGCAGCTGACAGCCCTGGTCGGCAACGTCAAATGACGCCCACCATCAGCTCGGTCGAGGTCGTGCCGGTCGCCGGGTACGACAGCATGCTGCTCAACCTCAGCGGTGCGCACGGACCGTTCTTCACCCGGAATATCGTCATCGTGACCGACAGCGAGGGCAACGTCGGCCTCGGTGAGGTCCCGGGCGGCGGCCGGATCGCGTCGACGATCGTCGAGGCCGGAGAACTCCTGCGTGGCAACGAGATCGCGCGCTACCGTGGGCTGCTGCAGTCGGTCGCCAAGGCCTTCGCCGATCGTGATGCCGGCGGCCGCGGAGCCCAGACGTTCGACCTGCGCACCACGGTGCATGCCGTCACCGGGCTGGAGTCGGCGCTGCTCGACCTGATCGGCCGGCACCTCGGGGTGCCGGTGGCCGAACTGCTCGGCGACGGCCGGCAGCGCGAGACCGTGCCGGTGCTCGGGTACCTCTTCTATGTCGGCGACACGTCCGCCACGGACCTGCCGTACGTGACCGGTGACGGCGGAGACGATCGCTGGTCCCGGGTACGTCGCTCAGAGGCGCTGACGCCGGAAGCCGTGGTGGCGTTGGCCGAGGCGGCACAGGAGCGCTACGGTTTCGCCGACTTCAAGCTCAAGGGCGGAGTGCTCGCCGGCGAGGAGGAGCTCGCCGCGGTCACCGCACTGGCGAAGCGCTTCCCGGCGGCCCGGATAACGGTGGATCCCAACGGCGCCTGGCCGGTCCAGGAGGCGATCGAGCTGTGCCGGGGCCGCGACGACGTGCTCGCGTACGTCGAAGACCCGTGTGGCCCGGAGGCAGGGTTCTCCGGCCGCGAGACGATGGCCGAGTTCAAGCGCGCCACCGGACTGCGCACCGCGACCAACATGATCGCGACGGACTGGCGCGAGCTGAGCCACGCCATCCGGGCGAACGCGGTGGACATCCCGCTGGCCGACCCGCACTTCTGGACGATGAACGGCTCGGTACGAGTGGCCCAGCTGTGCAACGACCTCGGGCTTACCTGGGGCTCACACTCGAACAACCATTTCGACATCTCGCTGGCCATGTTCAGCCACGTCGGCGCCGCCGCACCCGGCGAGATCACGGCCCTGGACACCCATTGGATCTGGCAGGACGGCCAGGCTCTGACGACGAATCCGTTGCGGATCGCCGACGGCCGCATCACCGTACCGACCGCACCTGGGCTCGGCGTCGAGCTGGACCGGGACGCGCTGCAGGCCGCGCACGAGCTCTACCTCAGCAAAGGCCTCGGCGCCCGTGACGACGCGATGGCGATGCAGTTCCTGGTGAAGGACTGGGCATTCGACCCCAAGCGCCCCTGCCTGGTGCGCTAGTGCCCTGCGTCCGGAGTTCCTTGGCGCTTTCGGGCCGAATGCGTTGCCGAGGGCCCTTAGGGGCTGGGGGCAATTATCACGACGTCTGAGGGCAACGCCGAAGACACGCCGGAAATCGGTCTGGACCGGGTAGCGTCATCTCATGATCATCGTGACAGCTGCACTGAAGGGCGGGGTCGGGAAGACAACCACGTCGGTGTACCTCGCCGCGCTGGCATCCTCGAACCGCCGTACGGCCACCCTCGTCGACGCCGATCCGCAAGGCAGCGCCGCGGACTGGATCGAGAACTCCGACGACGACCACCTGGCCCGGATCGAGATCGCCGAGGCCCCGACCGAGCGTTTGCTGACGAAGGCGCTGGACAAGGTTCCACCGGAGGGCATCGGTGTCGTCGACATGCCCCCGTCGCACGAGCGGCTGCTGAACAAGGCGCTCGAGCGGGCCCGGATCGTGGTCATTCCGACCCGGATCGGCGGCGTCGAGACACCCCGGGTGCGGGCGGTGCTCGACCTGGTGCCGGAAGACACCCCGGTCGGCCTGGTGATCTGTTCGGCCCGGACGTATACCCGGTCCTACCAGGAGACGATGGCGACGTACGCCGAGGAGGGCATCCCGGTCTGGGGCACGATCCCCGAGCGGGTCGCGATCACCGCGGGCCCGACCGGACCGCTGGCCGAAGACGGCCTCGAGGCGTACCGCAAGGTGTGGCGCAAGATCCTCGCCGCCGCCCGCAGCTGACCTGGGCCTCAACCGTCCGAGGAGCCCCACCTGCGTGGTTCCTCGGACGCTGGCGCCTACCCCATCTTTGCGACGAATGACGCAAAGAAAGAGATGAGTCAGAACGGGGGTTCGGTGCGGATGTAGCTGCGGATGACGGTGGCAGCGGCGCCGCGAGCCCAGTCGTCGAAGGTGTGTGAGCGGATCGTGAGCTCGCAGTCGGCGGCCGCGCCGAACGCGTGCTGCGCGAAGGCGGCCCGAATCCGGTGGTCGTAGAGGTCGTAGTCGGCGACGCCTTCACCCGCGATCACCACCAGTTCGGGTCCAGCCAGGTTCACCATCGCCGCGAGGGCCGAGCCGATCACCTGGCCCGCGCGGTCGAACGCCGCCCGGGCCTGTTCGTCACCCGCGTGTGCGAGGTCGATCGCTCCGGCCAGGTCGAGCTCCGCGCGCCCGGTGTCCTCGCGGACGCGGGCCAGGATCGCGTCGGACGACGCCACGGTTTCCACGCAGCCGTGCCGTCCGCAGGTGCAGACGAGGTTCTCCGGGGCGAGCGGTAGATGGCCGATCTCCCCGGCGACACCGTGCGCGCCCTCGACCACGTCACCGTTGAGGTAGAGCCCGCAGCCGATGCCGGAGCCGATCGTCACGATGGCGAAGGAGTTCGCGTTCACGCCGATGCCGAACCAGTGCTCGGCCACGGTCAAGGCGCGCACGTCGTTTGTCACCACGACGGGCAGGTTGATCCGTTCGTGCAGCAGTGCACCGAGCGGCAGATCCCGCCAGCCCATGAACGCCGAGTGCCGAACCACCCCAGCGGTCGCGTCCACGTCACCCGACACCGAAACGCCAACCCCGGCCAGGGCCGTCGTACCCGTGCTGAGCGGACTGTCACCGGTCTCGACCGCCGCGAGCAGTTCGCCGACCAGGATGGCGAGCAGGTCGAGGGCGGTTTCCGGGCTGGTGTCCGGCAGGGTCTTGCTGCGGGCGATCCGGATGTTCGCCCGCAGATCGGTCACCACGCCGAAGAGCTCGCCCGGCGTGACCTTGATGCCGATCGCCGCCACGCTCGACTCGACCACCGACAACGGGCTGACCGGCCGCCCGATCACGGTGTCGTCGCGCGCACTGGGCGCGTCCACCACGTAGCCGGCCTCGACCAGCGGCGCGACGGCCTTGGTCACGGCGGCCTGGGAAAGCCCGGTCTTGCGGGCGATCTCGACCCGGGCGATCGGACCTTGGGTGAGGATCCGGGTCAGCACCTCGACCGCGGCCGGAGTCGCCAGCGGCAGGCGCGGCGCCGTTCTCACGAGGCGGTTCCGAACGGGAGGTGCGTCACGGTGAACAAACTACAAGCCGCGGGGCCCGCAACACGGCCACATCGGCAAACGCGGCGGATAGGGAGATTTGTCGACATTCCGGCCTTCTTTCCGGGTCCCCGCCGTGGCCGGACGGGTGAGCAGAGCGGCGGGCCGGTTGGCGCGGAGAGCGACTGGCCGGTTCCGGCCGTCGGGACGACGCGAAACCAGCTTGCCGCGCCACCCTAAGAATGATTTATTGACATCGTCAAGTATCTACGAACGGGGAAGTTCAACCATGCCGAAGGTCGTCCAGTTGCGGTCCGCGGGAGTGAGCGCGATCTTCGACGTCACCGCCGCCGCGCCACCCCGGCTGCTGCATTGGGGCGCCGATCCCGGCGAGCTGGATGAAACCGCCCTGGCGGCGATCGCCGAAACCGCGGATCCGCCCGTGCTGAACAGCTCGATGGATCGTCCGCGCCGCTTCGGCCTACTGCCCACCGAGGCCGAAGGCTGGTCCGGCAGTCCCGGTATCGCCGGTCATCTCGACGGCAACCACACCACACCCCGGTTCGCCCTCACGTCGTACGACGTCACCGCGGGCGAACTCCTGCTCCGGCTGGATGACGCGATCACGGGCCTCGAGCTCGCGCTGCGGTATCGCCTCGACCAGTACGGCGTCCTGACGGCCGGCGCGGAGGTCCATCGGCCTGCCGGCGAAGGCCGATTCGACTTGGCCGAGCTGCGGATCCTGCTGCCGCTGCCGGAACGGGCGGGCGAGATTCTCGACCTGACCGGCAAGTGGTGCCGCGAGCGATCGCCGCAGCGGACCCCGGTTCGGGACGGCGCCCATCGACGGGCCGTACGACGCGGCCGGACCGGGCACGACGCGGCACTGCTGACCGTCGTGGGTACACCCGGCTTCGGCTTTCGCTCGGGCGAGGTCTGGGCCACGCATGTCGCGTGGAGCGGCGACCAGGAGTACGTCGTCGAGCGGCTGCCCGAAGGCGCCGGGGTCAACCGCTCGGTCCTCGGCGGCGGCGAACTGCTGCGTGCTGGGGAAATCCGCCTCGCGGCAGGCGATACCTATCGGAGTCCGGAGCTGGTTTTCGCCTGGTCCGGCCAAGGCCTCGACGGTCTGAGCGAACGCCTGCACGCCCACGTGCGGGCCTTCGCCGCGCATCCGGCGAGCCCACGCCCGGTGGTCCTGAACACCTGGGAGGCGGTCTACTTCGACCACGACCTCGAGCGGTTGACCGCGCTGGCGGAACGGGCCGCGCAGATCGGCGTCGAGCGATTCGTGCTGGACGACGGCTGGTTCGCAGGGCGTCGGGGCGATCACGCCGGTCTCGGTGACTGGTGGGTCGACGCGGACGTCTGGCCGAAGGGCCTCGGGCCGCTGGTCGAGCGGGTGCACGGTCTTGGCATGCAGTTCGGCCTGTGGGTCGAACCGGAGATGGTCAACCTCGACTCGGATCTCGTCCGCGAACACCCGTCCTGGCTGCTCTCGCCAGAGGCCGGAGTGCCGGTGCCGTGGCGCAACCAGTACGTGCTCGACGTGGCCAACCCGGAGGCCTCGGCGTACCTGCTGGAACGCCTCGACGCGCTGGTCACCGAGTACGGCATCGACTTCCTCAAGTGGGACCACAACCGCGATCTGCACGAGGCCGTCGACGCGGGCGGGCCCGGCGTACATCGCCAGACCAGCGCGCTCTACGCCCTGCTGGACGAGTTGATCGCCCGGCATCCATCGCTGGAGATCGAGTCCTGCGCGAGCGGCGGAGCCCGGGTGGACCTCGGAATACTCCAGCGCACGCATCGCGTCTGGGCCTCGGACTGCAACGACCCGGTCGAGCGTCAGTCCATCCAGCGGTGGACGGGTCTACTGCTGCCGCCGGAGCTTGTTGGTGGCCATGTCGGTCCTGCGACGGCTCACACCACTCACCGGAGTACGGACCTCTCGTTCCGGTTGGCGACCGCTCTGTTCGGTCATGCCGGGTTGGAGTGGGACCTGACGGCTTGCTCGGCCGAGGAGCTTGAAGTCCTCAAGGCCTGGACTGGCCTCTACCGAGAACTACGCGAACTACTGCACGGCGGTACGACGGTAAGGGCCGACGTACTGGACCCGGAAACGCTCCTGTCGGGTGTAGTCGCGCCAGACCGTTCGAAGGCCGTCTACAGCTGGGCGCGTCTCGGTACGAGCAGTGCGGCTCACTCCGGCCGAATCACCTTGCCGGGGTTGGACCCGTCCAAGGTCTACCAAGTTCGCGTACGCACGGAGATGGGTCTACCGCATCGCCACGAGGTTGCCGCGCCTAGCTGGTACACCGAGGGCGTGACGTTGCCCGGCGCCGTACTGGCCTCGCTGGGCTTACCGTTCCCCACGCTGGCTCCGGCGCAAGCGACGGTCATCCATCTCACGGCGGTCTGAACCGGTTAGAGCTCGGGAGACGTCAGCGCCCAGCGGATCGTATTAGTGAGAGCCGTGCCGGACGCGCGAACGAGGGTGGCTTCGGCCAACGGTAAGTACGGCAGGCGGAGCGGCCAACGAGTCCACCAGGGCAACAGTCCGACGGCCGCCGCGGTCAGTACGCCGTACGCCGGGCGGGCCACGAGTGGCACGGGCGGATGGACCAGCATGAACCGGGCCGCCTCCCGCGCCGCGGCCGTCCCGCGTAACTCCGGCCGGTACGACGCGATGGCCTCGTGTAGTTCGGCCTCGGTCACCGGCGGGTCTTCCACCCCAAGGGCGCGGGCCACTCGCGCGGCGTCGGCGACGTAGCCATCACAGCCTTCGGCGTCGAGCGGGTTCATCCCGTAGCGCTGGTGGGCCGCGAGGAAGCTGTCCACCTCGGCGATGTGGACCCACTTGAGCAGGTGCGGATCCGACGCGACGTACTTGCGGCCGTCCGGGCTGGTCCCGCGTACGCGCTCGTGCACCGCGCGCACCCGCTCGACTGCGGATTCGGCGTCAGCCGCCGCGCCAAAGGTGGTGATGGCGAGGAAGTAGCTGGTCCGCTGCAACCGGCCCCACGGATCGCCGCGATAACCCGAGTGCGCCGCAACTGCGGCCATCGCGAGCGGGTGCAACGACTGCAGCAACAGCGCGCGCAATCCACCGACGAACATCGAAGCGTCCCCGTGCACCCGGCGGATCGGGCTGTCCGGGGCGAACCAGCGTTCGCCCGGACTCGCGTGCACGGACAACCGGGCCGCTTGCGGATTTGGGCCGGCGACCTTCGTCATGATCATCCGGGCCAGCCCGTCGCGGACGGGATCGAGCACACCGACAAGTCGGCCATTCTCGGGCGGGGCCATATCGCCAGTGTCCCCACCACCCCAAGCGAACTTATGCAAGCGGCTTAGCGATGAACGTCCACGAAGATGGGGTTGGTGTAGAGCCAGGTGTCGAGCCACGGATCGCCGTCGTTCGTGGGGTGCTGGATCGGACCGCACGGGTCGACCGCCCGGCCCAGGTAGCCGGTTCCGTTGCGTCGGCCGTCGCTACCGCGGACCCGGACGTAGTGCGAGCGCTCGGCCCGCCCGAGCGGAATCCGCACGGTGTAGGTCCCGGTCCGCTTGCTCACGTCCACCTGGTCGAAGACCCTGGTGTCCGGGGCCTTCCAGCCGTCCGGATCGGCGGGCTGGCCCGTCACCACGCCGCGAATGACGTCGAGATGCGCGAGGCGCGGCAACAACCCGTGGAAGTTCGGCCGGGTCGCGCTCGTCACGGTGATCCGCAGTTCGAGCCGCTCGCCGCGATGTACCGACAACCTGCCGCCGAGCGTCGTACCGCGATGGCGTGATCCGGCCGGCGCCAGGCGTACGTCGATCCCGTCGACGAGTTGACCGTGATCGACCCAGACTCGGCCGGCTCGCAGACCCGCCATCACGTCGAGATAGCCGTACCGCCTCACCCCCACGTGCGTACGGCTGAACTGCCCGGGCCAGAAGTCGGAACCTGGCTGCGGCGTACCGGTGTCGGTGGGCGAGGGCTTCCAGCCGAGCGAGTCGAAGTTCTCGCCGGGCGGGAAAACGCCGTCACGCCAGGTGTCCCAGATGGTCCGGTGGTTGTCGGAGTTCGAGGTGATCGAGAACAACTTGCCCTCGGCAAGCATCGCGTCCCACAAACCACCGACGGTCGCCGTGGCCCAGTCGAACCCGCCGTACGTGCGATAGGCGTCGGCCGGATAGCCCGGGAAGCTGTCCGGCCTTGGCGCGTTGACGTATTCGCCGCGCTGGGCGTTGGTCGCGCCGCGGAACGCCGCCCAGGCCGGATCGGCGTCACCCTGTGAACCGGGCGCGCCTTCCATGCCCACGCAGATCCCGGCGGCGGCGTCGCGCCAGCCACGGAGTTCATGCGGAGCGTCGATACCGAGCCGCATCGGGTGGTTCGCGAAGACCAGCACATCGTCGACGAACCCGGTGCGCTTCTGCTCGGCGAGCCAGCGTAAGGCCTTGACCGCGTGCTGCTCGTTCGCGGGCGTCGAATCGGCCCGGCCGGTGAGCTTGCCGTCCCACTCGCGTTCGAACCGGCGCAGCAGCTCCGCCTCGTTCGGGCCCGGCGCGACCAGGACCGTGCCGTGTTCGGCAGCGGGGATGTACCACTCGAGGCCCTGGAAGATCAGCATCCGCGGGTTCTCCGCCCGCGCCTTCAGGATCTCCTGCCGCTCGGCCTCCGCGCCCTTGTCGGCATGCCCGAAGTTCGCGTGCTCGGTGAACGCCATCCAGTCCAGCCCGAACTGCGAACCCCGCAACGCCAACTGGGTGAAGTCGTATTTCGCGTCATGGCTGTACCGGCTGTGCACGTGGTGATCTCCCACCAGATACACCAACTCCGGATCCGCACCGGACGCCTCGGTAGCGGTCACAGCAGCAGCCGCGGCCGCCTGGCTCGGTAGGGCCGCCGACGCGGCGAACCCGGCGCCGAGCAGACCCGCGCCCCGGATCAGCCCTCGCCGCGACACCCCCTGCGAGTCGAGCCGCTCCTGCGGCACCTCACCATCAGCCCACTCCGGCACCGCGCGCGTTTCAGCCATGCCGCGCAATCTCGCAGAGGTCGGTTGTCCTGACAAGACCGCCCAGCTGATTTTTCATGGCTCCACGGTGAACAGGACGCGTGATTCCGGGCTTAGACTCGATCCATGGTGGGCGGAACAGTCGCCACGATCTGCTGCTTGCTGGTGCTGACCGGCTGCGCCGATACGTCACGCTTCGCTGGTCCCACCGATCCCTCGCCCGCATCTCCAGCTTCGCGAACAGCTCCGATGACTACCCCGACCGCGTGGCCGACGGCCAGTACGACGGTGCGGCCGGAGCCGGGGCGCGCAGCGCTGGATATCGTCACGCAGATCGGAGAGCAGTGCCCGCACCGGCCGCCGACGTACGACCCGCGCTGTGACCCGGTCCCCCGCGCCAACACGTCGTACGTCGTGCTGACCACAGGTGGTGAGGTGGTGGCGAACGGCCGGACCGGGGCCGATGGCCATGCCGTGGTGCTGGTTGGTTCCGGTGCGTACGTGGTCCGGGGCGAACCGGTCAGGGGGTTCCAATCCGCCCCGGAGCGTGGGGTGACGGTGATCGCCGGGGCCGCCGTTCTCGTACCGCTCACTTATGTGACCGGCATTCAGTAGCGACGGCCCCTCGATCTGCTATCTACCCGTGCCACCCTTCACCACGATGGTGGCGGCGTTCTTGTTGTTGGCCGCGACCGGATCGGGCGTCGTGCTCGTGAGGGTGGCGGTGTTGGTGATCGTCCGGACACTGCCGGCCGCCTGGGCCTCGATGACAAACGTCACCGTGGCTCCGGCCGGCACGGTCGCCGCCGTACAGGTCACCTGGTGGGTCGCCTTCACGTAGGTGCATTGCGGCGACACGTACTGGACAACGAGCTTCTTCGGATCGAGCGGCAGGGTGTCCACCACGGTGACGTTCTGCGCGTCCGATGGGCCACCCTCACCGCAGGTGGGTGTCGGTGTCGACTGCGCGTCGGTCTCACACCCCTTGTCGTTGTGCACGACCAAGGTGTAGATCACCGTCGGAGACGGGTTGCCGCTGCGTTGCGAGGCCTGCTTGTCGAGCCAGAGCTCGGCGGAGGTCCGCACCGTGGTGCCCGCGGTCGCGGTGTTGTTGGCGCCGTTCGGGTCGGGTGTTGCCGACGAGACGGTGACCGAGTTGGTCAGCACGGTGCCGTTGGGGACCGACGGCCCGACCAGAACGGTCAGGAAGACGACCTTGGACTGATTTGGATCGAGTGCACCGAGGGCACAGACGACCTGATCGTTCTGGACCAGGGTGCAGACCGTGTTGCCGTTGCCGTCCACGCCACTGACGAAGCTGGTACCGGCCGGCAGCGTGTCGGTCACGATGACCTCCTGCGCTGTCGACGGTCCGCTGTTCGTGGCGGTGATGGTGTAGGTCAGCGGCTTGCCCGCGACCACCGGGTCCGGCGAATCGGTCTTGGTGACCGAGAGGTCGGCCGACGCGGTGACGGTCGTCGGCACACTGCCGCGAACGTCGTCGTTGTCGGGATCGGCGGTGGAGCTGGACACGATCGCGTCGTTGACGAGCAGCGTGCCCGGAGCCACCTGCGGAGCCACCTTGCCGACCACCGTGATGGTGGCGCTGGCACCGGCGGCCAGGTTGCCGAGACCGCAACGCATGTCCCGCGCGGTCGGCTGGCCATAGGTGCAGGTGCCCTGCGAAGGCGTGACCGAGACGAAGCTGACGCCACCCGGCAGTTGATCCTGAACCAGCACGTTGTGCGCCACGGACGGTCCGCTGTTGTGCACGGTGATGGTGTAGGTCAGGTTCGTACCGGCGACCACCGTGGCCGGACCGGTCTTGACCAGGCTGAGGTCCGCCGAGCCATAGAAGTCGACTCTGCCGGTGGCCTGATTGTTCGCCGTATTCGGATCGGTGGTGGAGCTTGTCACCGTGGCCACGTCGTTCACCTGGGCGACATCAGCCGCCGTCACTGTCACCCGGATGGTGGCTCGAGCACCCGCCGCGAGCGTGCCCAGGTTGCAGGTGACGGTGAAGCTCGTGACCGGACCCGAGTTGGGCGGCGCGCACGTGCCCTGGGTGGTGGTGACCGAAACGACCGAGAACGGCGTCGCCGAGGTGAGCACGTCCTTCAGGACAACGTCCTGGGCGTTGGACGGCCCGAGGTTGTCGACGTGAATGTCGCAGAAGCCGTTTGTACCGGCCTGAGCGGGTATGTCGGGTTTACAGATCTTGCTGACCGCGAGATCGGCCGCGGTCTTCACCGTGGTGACCGCCGTGGCCGTGTTGTTGCCCGGAACCGGATCGAACTGGTCCGCTGCACTGACGGTGGCGGTATTGCTGATCGTGCTACCGGCGAAGTTGGCCGGGATCTGTACCTGAATGGTGAGCGGTACGGTCTGGCCCGGCAGGATCTCGCCGAGCTCGCAGGTGAGCGTGCCGGCCGCGTTCGTACAGGCCGGAGCGCTGGACAGGAAGGTCACACCGGCCGGCAGTACGTCGGTGACGGTGACGTCGTGTGCGGTGTTCGGTCCATCGTTGGTGACGTTGATGTTGTACGTGAGCTGCTGCCCGGCGTACACCGGGTCAGGCGAATCGGTCTTGGTGATGCGCAGATCCGTCTGATCGCAGGCGGTGAACCGGAACGACGCGATCCGGGTCTGCAGATTGCCGCTGTGCTGGGTGGTGTACCAGAAGGTGCAGTCGTCCACCGGGTCGACGTTCATCGAGCTGTAGTCGCCCCAGCGGTCGAAGTTCTGCGAGCTGGTGCCGTTGAAGATGAACTGCTCCGGCTCGGACATCGCGCCGAGCGGTGCGTTGACCGAGCGGCCGGTGTACGCGATCGACGGGAAGACGTTGTTCGTCGCGTCGACGATGCTGTAGCCGAGCGCGATGTTGCCGTTCTTGTCCATCGCGGCCGAGCCCATCCAGCGATCGGGTGTGCTGTTGGTCGACGACGGCGCATAGGTGCCCTGCTGGTGAATTCCCCAGCCGGCACCGGTGTTGCGCAGTTCGTACCACCGGGTGCCGACGCGATCGTTGCCATCGGCATCTACCGAGGACTGCACCGCGACCATGGCCTCGTGGGTGCCGAAGTTGCGGTACTGCACGCGGTGCATCAGCCGGCCCGGCAGGGCGTCGATCTGCTGCGTGGTGCCGGGCTGCGCGATGCAGTCGCGGGCGACGCCGTTGCCATCCGCGTCGGTACAACCGACGTTGATGTCGAACGGCTGGGTGTTCAGCGTGCTGGCCAAGGCGAAGGTGCTGTTGGCCGGGTTGTTCCAATCGACGTGGAAGTCCCAGATCTCGATGCTGTCCTGCGTACCGCCTTGGCCGTTGTCGGTGTCGCGGGACAACAGGAAGTGGTTCGGCTCGCCAGGCAGCGGTGCGTTCACACCGTCCCAGTCACTCGGGAAGACCCGAACCCGGCCACCTGCGCCGATGCCGGCGCCGAGTGCGCCCGCGCCACTGCCGAAGTACTGGAAGGTCGCGGGGCTGCCGCTGATCATCGCGGCCCGGTCGAACACGTACGCGCCGTTGGTGCCGCCTTCGAAGGTGGACATGTAGAGGCCGTCGGGCCAGATGCCGAACTTCTCGTAGTCGTGGCTGGCACTCAGCCGGAACGAGTAGGTGAAGAAGGCCCCGGTCGGATCCGGCGTCTGCGAATACGCGATGCACATATCGAATGGCGCGGTGTTCGGTGAGGTGAACTGCGCCAGCATCCAGCGGTCGACGGTCTGGTCGTAGAGCACGATCGGATCGCCGGCGTTCTGGGTGTCACAGCCGTTGTCGTTCACGCTGTTGCTGGTCCACAACGTGTTGATGTTGAACGGACCGCCACCGGCCGGCGAGGTGCCGTCCTTGTTCCAGATCTGGAATGTCGAGTTGATCATCTGCACGTAGTGATTCGGGCCGACGTCTCCGACCGGGTCGGGCGGGCCGCCGCCCTGCATGCCCGCGAAGTTCACCAGCGGTGCCGTCAGGTCGTCGTTGACCGGCGCCTCCCGGGTCTGGATGGCCTGGTCAGCCGACCCTTTGCGGGTGGGCTGGGTGAGCGCCTTGTCGATGGTCAGGCCGGGCGAGGTACTTTTCGCCTTGGCCTTGGGAAAGCTGCGAACGGGTTTGGAGATACCCGGTTTGACCTCGCCGGAGCGGGTGACGGCGCGCTCTGAGCTCGCATTCACCGGGCCGGCGGGAACGGCGACGACCAGGGCCGAGACCATGGCCGACAGGCACAACAAGGACACACTTCGGTACCGCATGATGGGAACCCCCGGTTCAACGAGCATCGCCTGCTAGACAGCAGTCGCCCCCCGGCGACATGTACCTCGAGCCGTTTTCAAGTTACGCCGGAGCGGGACTGTTGTCGATGGCAAGCAGCTGAACTCGCCCGGAGGGGCAATCGGCTCAGCTGGGGAACTCGGTGGGACGGGTCGCGCGGCTCCAGTCCTCGTCGAGAATCGAGTAGAGCAAGGAGTCGCGCCACTGGCCGTTGGTCCGGACATGGTGGCGGATGCGGCCCTCGTAGCTGAGACCGAGGCGTTTCACCACCGCGATGGAGGACTGATTCTCCGGGCCGATGGCGGCGCTGACACGATGCAGGCCGAGCGTTCCGAAGCCGAAGACCAGCATGGTCCGGACCGCTTCGGTGGCATAACCGTGGCCCCAGTGATCGGCCGCGATCGCGTAACCGAGTTTGGCGGCCTGTACGCCGTCGAGGGCGAGCCGGGCGAAACCGATCAGGCGGTCGTCGTGGGGCGCGGCCCGGGTGACGGCGAGGTAGTACTCCTGGCGCGGGACCTCCTGGGCCCGCGCCACCACGGTGGTGACCATCTCCACCGCTTGGGCGCGGTCACGGCTGTCGAACGACAGCCATGACGTCACCCGGTCGTCACCGATGATGGCGAGCACGTCGTCGACGTCCTCGGGCCTGAATTCGCGCAGGCCGACGCCAGCGCCGGTGAGGCGCACGGGGTACACCTCGGTAGCCCGGCTACCGGGGGAAACTCTGTATCGGGGTCCTGGTGAACATCTCGATCTCCTCCTGCAGTTCACGGGCATCAGCTGCGTGCCCGGACTGCCGAAGAGCCTGGTGAACCCGGCGGGCGGAGTGCACGACTCCGTTGATCCGCCGCTCGGCCGGCAGCCCGAGAACGGGCGCGAGTGCGTCCGCGGCCCCGTCCAGTTCCCCGTGGGCGATCCGTGTGATCGCCATGGCGGCGTGGCTTCCGGCGGCATCGCCGAAGGCCCATTCCGGGTGGCTCTGGTCCGTGTACGCGTCGACTGCCTGCCGAGAGTAACTCTCTGCGGTGTCAACTTCACCCGGCAGCCACGCGAGCGCGTCGGCGGCGTAGTACAACTGGCGGTTGCGCCCGAACGTGCACAGGCCGCCCATCTCGTCGAGCTCGTCGCCCTGCACGTTGTTCCACGCGTTCTCCGCGCGCTCCAGCGCGGCGCGGGCGGCGTCGGCGTTGCCCAGCGCGGCCCAGGCGCGGGCCTCGCTCACCGGTAGCCAGACGCCGGTGGTGCTGTTCGCCTGCTCGGCATAACCGGCGCCCAACTGGGCGTAGCGCACCGAGTCGTGCGGGTTGCCGGCCCAGTAGGAGACCAGGGACTGCAGGCCACGGACCCAGGCGCGCAGACCGTGGTGGTCGGCATTGTCCGCACAAAGGAAGGCGGTTCGGGCCTGGGTCATCGCGGCATGCGGGTTGCCCAGGTCGTGGGAGGCCTTGGCCAGCAGACCGCCGGTGACGCCCCCCAGGAAGTAGAGCTGCCGTAGGTGCTCCGGCCGCTGCCGGCTCTCGAGCAGGGCGAAGACGAGGTCCTGGGTCTCGACCAGCTGGCCGAGGATCTCCGGGAGCGGCCGCTGCGGGTAAGCCTTCGCAACATGCCGGACGTCGTCGTACACCTGCTCCATCGCCTCGTTGCCGAGGCCGGTCTGGGCCGCGAGGGCAAAAGCCCGCGCACGGCTGGCAGCCATGTCGAGTACCTCCATCTCATTGCCGGTCGAAATCCGCCCGCCGTGGGCCGGCACCAGGGCCACCGAGGTGGCGGCCTGTTCCGGCTGGTACGGGGCGAGCAGTTCCTCGACCGGCTTTCCGAACATCTTTTGCAGGGTGCGCCGGGTCTGTGGCGTGGTACCTGCACGCTCGCCGGAGGCGAGGCGCCGCAGATGCCGCTCGGTGATGGTGCCACCCAGCTCGACGAACTCGGCAACGATCTCTGAGTAGGTCTGGTCCCGGCGCGAGATCAAATGCGCCAGAACCGTCTTTGGCGTATGCCTACCCGCCATCGATGCCTCCCGTTGACGTCAGATGAGACGTTGTCTTGACTTCGGCCTCACTACAAGGTGCAGTCCTGCAGATGTCCGCCAAAGGTCCTGTACATGTCCTTCCCAGGTCCTAGAGCGGTCACTCATGGCCCGTGCACCATTACTGCCATGACAACCAGTAATTCCAACTGGTTGAACCGGCCTAGAGTTACGGGGTGAGTGAGTAGTGCCTGTAGCAGAATTGACATCAAGACAGCACCGACGCCGGGTGCGGGTCTGGTTCGGGGAGCACGTGATCGCGCAGTACGTCGCCGACGCGCCGCTCGCCGCCCGCTACGAGCAGGCCATGCGCCGGCGTTTCGCCGGTCTGCGGGTCACCAACGATCTGCTCGGACCGCAGGCTCCGGCCGACCTCTAGCGCTGTACCAGCACACATCAGACCAGTCGGGTCCTCCTCAGGGACCTCGGCAGGTGTTCCTGGGACCTCCTCACATCCAGGAGCACGGAGAGGGTCCGGGGCAATCCTCAGTCCCGGACATCTGATGCGGTCCGGATCCCTCCTCAGATCCGGACCGCATCACCAACGGCCCGGCTGGGCCGCGGTTGATTCCCTGTGTCGCCGCCGCCCAGCCGATCCAAAGAACCACCTCACTGGCCAACACCTCCCGCCGGAGCGCGCGCTCGTCGTGCCTCACACACCGAGCACCTTCAGCGGCTGGCCACTCCGCTGTGTGACCGTCGCGCCTGGACGGTCACCCAGCGTGAGGTGAAACGGTGCGACCGCCGGGCCCGTCCGCCCAAAGGCCGTACCGGCACCGACCAACCTGGTACGACCACCTGGGCCCGTCCGCCCGGCGCCGTACCGGCAGCGGCCTGGTACGACGCGTGGGCCCGTCCGCCCCGCGTCGTTCCCCGGTCAAGGAAGGTGTTCGCGGCTGTTCGTGCGGACGGCGGGCCGGATGCCTAGCGGACGTCCGGGCCGATCACGCACAACGCGAACGCCGCATCCGGCACCACTCCGGCCGCGCCCTCGCGCAGGCCCTCCGCCGTGAATTCCCCGGCGAACCGCATTCCGAGCCGGGCCATCACCGCCCGGGACGCCTGGTTGTGCTGCTCGGTGAACGCCACCACGGCGGCCGCGCCAACTTTCCCGAACGCCAGGTCCAGCCCGGCGCGCCCGATCTCCGCGGCGTATCCGTGGCCCCGCCCTTGCGCGGTCAGCGCCCACCCGACTTCCAGCCGGTCCCGGCGCCACACCTCCGCCACCGAGGCGGGCAGCACCGACGCGATCGCCGCCACGAGTGGGTTGTCCGGCGCGAGGCAGGACAGCCCGCCGCGGCCGACCAGCTCGCCGGTACGACGGTAGGCCAGCCACTTGCTCACGCCGTCGGCCCGCCACTGGTCCTCGAACCACGCGGCGCGGGCCTTCGCCTCGTCGTACGACCAGGCGCCGTCGTACCACTCGGCGACCCAGGGGTCCGCTTGTACGGCGTGGAGGTCCGCCGCATGTCCGGTTGTGACCGGTTCGAGCCGCAACCGGTCCGTCACCGTGCACCGGACCGCCCGGCCGACGATGTCGAGCAGTCGGCGGTCGCCATCGGTACGGCCCACCATCAGCAGTTCGAGGTCGTCCGGTCCGACCCAGGCGGTGGCGTCGTGCTTGCCCACTTCGAGCCGGGGTGCCGTCAGGTCGCCGTCGACCGTCACCAGGTAGTCGAGTTCGCGCCGCACGACCCCGTCGTACTCCCACTGCCAGTCGGCGATCAGTGCCACGGTCTCGCGCAGCACCCAGCCGGTCTCTTCCTCGATCTCCCGCGCGAGTGCCTGCGCCGGGGTCTCACCTGGTTCGAGATGGCCACCGACGATGTCCCAGATTCCGGGCAGCAGACGTCGCTCCGCCGTTCGGCGCTGCACGAAGACGCGGCCGCGCGCGTCCTGGATCAGCGCCCCGACGCAATCGAGTTCCGGGTCGCGCGGCTCAACGGTCATGACCACACCCTGCCTCACCGCGCCGACACCTTTCCGCGGCCCGGTACGACCTGAGCCAGTACGACCTGAGCCAGTACGACCTGAGCTGGGGGTCTGCCAGAGTGCTGCCGTGAGCACCGATCCCGCGACCGGAACGGCGGTCCGCAAGCCGACGCCGACGCAGCGCCGAGCGGTCGGCACGTTGCTCCTGGTCCTTCTGGTCTGCGGCCTCGGCGGCAGCCAGCTCGCGCCGCACGTGGTGGGCGCGCTCGGCCGGATCGCCGGGCATGACGAGTTGGCCCTGCGGTTGATCGGCTGGTGCTGGGGCGGCGGGCCCTTGCTCGCGTGGTCCCTGCTCGTCTGGCTCAAGGAGCGGATGAGCCGGCCGGTGAAGGTGGCGATCGGGTACGCCGGGATCGTCTGGGCCGGGAGCGCCGCCATGCTGCTGCCGGGCCGGCATGAGACCGATCAGGAGCGCTTCGGCGCCGCGCTGGCCGACAGCCGGCCCCTCGGCTTCGGTTGGGCCTGCGGGTTTCTCGTGTTGTTCCTCTATCTTTTGTTGCTGGCGATCGCGTCGCTGCTGTTCAGGAAGTTCCGCCCGGAGCCGACGACGAAGGCGCATCTCACGGTCGCGGGCCGGGTGGCGACGACCACCTGGCTGATTCTGCTGGCGGCCAGTCTCGCCGCCGCTCTCTTCGCGCCCAGACCTTGACCGGCGCTATTCGACCGGCGTCATGCGGTTCGGCATGAACGCCGCCGCGACGATCAGGAACACCGCCGCGATCGCTGCGCCTAGATAGACGTCGTGAATGGCCGGTTCCAGTACGTCGGCCGGCAGGTGTTCCAGGTCATCGTGCGCGCCACCCAGCCGCGAGGCGACGACGGCGTTCGCGACGGCGCCGAACACCGCCACCCCGACCGCGCTACCCACCGATCGGGCGAACATGGTGGCTCCGGTCACCACGCCACGGCTTTGCCAGTTCACCGACGACTGCGCCGCGACGATCGCGGGCGAGGAGCAGAACCCGAGCCCGATACCGATCACAAAACACGCGAACCCGAGGTACACCACCGAACTGGTCGAGCCCACGCTCACCAGCAGACCTGCGCCGGTCACCACCACGGCGGACCCGAGCAGCATCGTCGTACGGAATCCGAGCCGCAGGTAGAACCGTCCGGCCAGCGAGGCCGCGATCGGCCAGCCCAGCGTCATCGCGGCCAGCGCGAATCCGGCCACCAGCGCGCTCTGCCCGAGCACGCCCTGCGCGAACAGCGGCACGTACGTCGAGAGGCCGACCATCAGTACGCCGATCAGCAGCGCGGAGGCATTCGCGGAGTTCAGCACCCGGTGGTTCAGCACCCACAGGGGCAGCACCGGCTCGGCGGCCCGGCGTTCGACCAGGACGAAGGCGGTCAGCGTGATCGCGGCGACGGCCAGGACCGTGATGCTGACGGCGGAGTCCCACGCCCAGACGACGCCACCTTCGAGCAGGCCGAGCAGCAGCAACGTGCCACCGATGGCCAGCAAGGTGGTGCCGGCGTAGTCGATCCGCGGCCGGCCCTCGCGCTGCACCTTCTCCTCGAACCGGCGGAAGATCATCCAGGCCGCGGCGATGCCGAGCGGGATGTTCACGAAGAAGATCCACCGCCAGGACAGGTAGTCCGAGAAGACGCCGCCCAGGGTCGGACCCACGAACGAGGCGATTCCCCAGATACTCGCGATATAGCCCTGCACCCGGGCCCGCTCGGCCACGGTGTAGATATCGCCGACGATGGTCATGCTGATCGGCTGGACCGCGCCCGCGCCCAGCCCCTGGATCAACCGGAACACGATCAGCGAGGCCATGTTCCAGGCGAACCCGCACAACACCGAACCGAGCACGAACAGGCCGATGCCCAGCAGCATGATCGGCTTGCGCCCACGCAGATCCGCGAGCTTGCCGTAGATCGGCACTGAAACGGCCTGCGCCAGCAGGTAGATGGAGAACAGCCACGGGAACTGCGTGAACCCGCCCAGATCCTCGACCACGGACGGCACCGCCGTCGCGAGAATGGTCGCGTCGATCGCGACCAGCCCGACGCTCAGCATCACCGCCAGCAGTACCGGCCCACGCCGCGAGCGCAGACCCACGCCCTCGGGCTCGATCCGTTCCGTTGTCATGACAAAGAAAACCTATGTCATCGCGGCAACAAGCATCACCCGAAATTGCGGCCCTCAGGAGGTGACCTCCGGCGTGATCAGCAGGCGGTGGCGAGTTCCGGGTTACCGTCGGGCTGCTCGTGTGACGTCTGCTCCTCGTGGTCCGGTGCGACCGGGTCGAGCAACTCGAGTGGTTCGAGCGGTCCCGAGCCTCCCCAGCCCACGACGCACACCGGTCCGAACCTGCTGTCCTTGCGCATTTACCGACTCCCCCAGAGTGGTGCGGATGGCCGTGCCGTACGCGACGGCCGTCAGCTCCATCGGCCAGACTTCTTCACCTACTGATGATGCCGAGTCAGGCACTGGCCGACTTCCGATAAAATGCCAAGCTATGCCGGATACCCGCCAACTGCTGCCCGCCACCACCGGTGTCACGCCGATGCGCGCCGGTGGCGGGATCGACGCGCACTGGCACGAGCATCACCAGATCATCTACGCGGGCAGCGGCCTGCTGGCGGTGACCACCGACGCGGGCAGCTGGATCGCCCCGGCGACCCGGGCGATCTGGCTGCCGGCCGGCACCGTGCACGAGCACCGCGCGTACGGGGAAACCTCCATGCACGCGGTGGCCTTGCCGATCCAGGACAACCCGCTCGGGCTCTCCACGCCGTCGGCGCTGGTGGTCAGTTCGCTGCTGCGCGAGTTGATCCTGGCCTACACCGACGGCCGGTACGACGAACCCGTGGCAGGCCCGTCCGTACCGCTCAGCCCGGCCGAGGCCGCCGAGCGGGACCGCCTGCGCGCCGTACTGCTCGATCAGTTGCGGCACTCCTCGCAGCGGCCGACGCATCTGCCGAGCCCACGCGATCCACGACTCGCGGCGGTGTGCGCCATGCTGCACGAGGACCCGGCCAACAACAGCACCCTGACCGAGCTCGGCAAGGGCATCGCCTCCGAACGCACCCTCAGCCGGTTGTGCCGTACCGATCTCGGCATGACCTTTCCGCAGTGGCGAACGCAGCTCCGCCTGCACCTGGCCCTCCGCCTACTCGCGGAACAGCACCCGGTCACCGCAGTCGCCCACCAGTGCGGCTGGTCCTCCGCCAGCGCCTTCATCGACGTCTTCCGCCGCGCCTTCGGCCACACTCCAGGCACGCATACCTAGACCACCGCCGTCGGTACGGTATTCCGCGGTCGGTACGAGGTCTTCCGGCGCCGGTACGACGTCTTCCGCCGCGCCGGGGTGGTGGCGGATGTGGATGCTTGGTCGTGGGGTGGCTTCGGCTGGCACGGGTGGTGCGGGTGGATTCTTTCCGACGGTCGGACGCGGAATGCGGTGATTGACGTCGGCGGGTACCGGCTTTTGGGACGGCTGCCGAGTTTCTTCATGAGTACCTGGCTGCAACCGGGTAGCGGTCAAACAACTCGGCAGCGGGCAACCCGAAACCCGGTAGCCGCGCCAGAACCCGGTAGCCGCGCGGCCAGCCGATGCGGCGTCCGGGGGGCGGGTCAGCGCGGGAGGGATTGGTCCAGGAGGTGGGCCCAGTGGTGGACGATGCGTTGGCGGCGGGCGCTGTCGTCGGTTAGGAGGTCGGCCAGGCCTAGGCCGCGGGCCATGTCCAGGACGCCTTGTACGGTTTCGCGGACGCCGGGGGTGCGTTCGTCGACTTCGAGGACTTCCAGTAGGGCGCGGTGGGCTTGGCGGCCTACGTGGCTTTCGAGGCTGGTGATTTGGCGTCGTAGCGGTTCTTCGGTCGAGGCCGCGACCCACAGGTGCAGGGCCGCGCGGAACAGCGGGCCGGTGTAGACGTCGGCCAGCATGCTCACGATGGCCTCGGTGCGGCCGGCGCCACCCGGAAGGGCGGCGGCTTGTTCGCGGATCTCGGCCAGTCGTACCTCGGTCATGTACTCGACCGCCGCCGCGAACAGGTCGGCTCGGGTCGGGAAGTGGTGCTGTGCGGCACCACGCGATACCCCGGCCCTCGCCGCGACGACCGCCACTGTGGTCGCGGCGTAGCCGACGGCGGCCAGGGATTCGACTGCGGCCTCGAGCAACTTCTGCCGGGTGGCCCGGCTTCGGTCCTGCTGAGGCTCTTTCGGAAGTTCAGACATGTCAATCGAGGAAGATATCCGGCGCCAGGTCAGCTTCGCTCGCCGCCAGCCGGTACGGCGTCAGGTCGGTCACGCCGGCCGAGGCCAGTACCTCGTCGTCGATGAAGAACTGCCCGGTCTCCGAGCCACTCAGTACGACGTACGCCGCGTCGGCCACGATCTCCGGCGTGCGCGACCGGGCTGTCGCTTCGGCACCGCCGAGCAGGTTCTGCACCGCGGCGGTCGCGATCAACGTACGGGGCCAGAGCGAGTTCACCGAGATCCCGTCGGGCCGTAGTTCCTCGGCCAGGCCCAGCGTGGTGAGGCTCATTCCGTACTTGGCCATCGTGTAGGCCAGGTGCGCGCCGGCCCATCGCGGCGACAGGTTCAACGGTGGGGACAGCGTGAGGATATGTCCGTGCGGGGATCGCCGTAGCGCCGGGATGGCGAGTTTCGACAGCAGGAACGTGCCGCGGGCGTTGATGTCCTGCATCAGGTCGTACCGCTTCATGCTGATCTCGTCGGTCTTCGACAGGTCGATCGCGCTCGCGTTGTTCACCACGATGTCGATACCGCCGAAGGCCTCGACCGTCCGGGTGACGGCCTCGGCGACGGATTCGTCGTTGCGTACGTCGCCGACGATCGGCAGGGCCTTACCGCCCGCGGCCTCGATCTCCTTGGCCGCCGAGTAGATGGTGCCGGGCAGTTGCGGATGCGGATCGGTGGTCTTCGCGACCAGCGCCACGTTCGCGCCGTCGCGGGCGGCGCGCAGGGCGATCGCGAGGCCGATACCGCGGCTGCCGCCCGACATGATCATGGTCTTGCCGGCGAGTGTCATGCGCTGGCCTCCCGGGCCCGGAGTTCACGGCGAAGGATCTTGCCCGATGCCGCTTTCGGTACCGCCTCGATGAACTCGACCCGGCGGATCTTCTTGTACGGCGCGACCCGTTCCGCGACGTACGCGATCACGTCGTGCTCGGTCAGCGTCACGCCCGGCATCGGTACGACAAACGCCTTGGGTAGTTCGTGCCCGTCCGCGTCGGCCACACCGATGACGGCCGCGTCGGCGATCCGGTCGTCGGTGAGCAGGACGGCCTCCAGCTCGGCCGGCGGAACCTGGTAGCCGTGGTACTTGATCAGCTCCTTCAACCGATCCACCACATACAGGTAGCCCCGCTCGTCGACGCGGCCGATATCGCCGGTGTGCAACCAGCCATCGCGGTCGATCGTTGCCTCGGTCTCCGCCGGGCGGCCGAGATAGCCCTTCATCACCTGCGGGCCACGGATCCAGATCTCGCCCACCTCGGTGTCGTTGCCCTCGGCATCCACCAGCCGCATCTCGGTGGACGGGAAAAGCTTGCCCACGGCACCAGCCGGCGGATCCACCTCGTCCTGCGGCACGGCGTGCGTGCCGGGCGAGAGCTCGGTCATGCCATAGGCCTGCAGTACGGCGTGCAGCCCGAGCCGTTTCGCGCAGGCCTCGGCCAGGACGCCATCGAGTGGTGCCGCCGCGGACGTGACGTACTTCAGCTCGGACAGGTCGACGCCGTCCACCGCCGGGTGTTTCGCCAGCGCCAGCACGATCGGCGGCGCGACGAAGGCCCGGTTGATCTTGTGGTCCTGCAAAACCGTGAGGAACTGCTGCAGGTCGAACTTCGGCAGCACCACTACCGTGGCGCCGAGCCGCAACGGCAGGTTCATCAGCACGGTCAGCCCGTAGATATGGAAGAACGGCAGGATCGCGATGATCCGCTCACCCGGAGCGACGTTGATCGAGGCCTCGGCCTGCACGATGTTCGTGCCGATATTGCGGTGGGTCAGCATCACGCCCTTGGCCGCGCCGGTGGTACCACTCGAGTACGGCAGTACGGCGACATCGTTGGCCGGGTCGATCTCCACCACCGGCTCGGGTGCTTTCGTGCCGAGCAACTCCAGCACCGAGCGGAAGCCCTCCGCCTCGTCGCAGACGAAGACCTCCTCCACCGAAGTCCCCGCGACGGCCTCGGTCGCGACCGGCAGGAAGACCGACACGGTGACGAGGAACCGCGCGCCCGAGTCCTTCAGCTGTTTCGCCAGCTCCGCCGCGTTGTAGAGCGCGTTCACCGTCGTGACGGTGGCGCCCGCCCGGGTGGCGCCGTAGAACACGACCGGGTAGAGGATCGTGTTCGGGCTGTACAGCGCGATCGTGTCCCCGTGCCGAACCCCTAGCTCGGCAAAGGCCGCGGCCATCCGCCGGGTCATCGCGTCCAGCTGGTGGTAGGTGATCTCCTTGCCGGTCACACCGTCGATCAGCGCGGGCCGGTCGCCGTACTCCGCGGCACGTCCGAGCACCGCGTCATGGATCGGCACATCCAGGATCTCGATATCGGGGTACTCACTGCGGATCACCATCGGGCGGAACCTCCAGAGAGACGGATTTCAGTACGACTTCGGCAGGCCCAGGCTGTGCTGGGCGACAAAGCTGAGGATCATCTCGCGGCTGACCGGCGCGATCCGGCTGGCCCGGGCGGCCGCGACCAGCGAGGCCACGCCGTACTCGACCGTCATGCCGTTACCGCCGAGGCACTGGACGGCCTGGTCGGTGGCGCGCACGGTCGCTTCCGCGGCGGCGTACTTGGCCATGTTCGCGGCCTCGCCCGCGCCGACGTCATCACCCGCGTCGTACAGCGCGGCGGCCTTCTGCATCATCAGCCGGGCCAGTTCGAGCTCGATCTTGCACTGCGCCAGCGGATGCGCGAGGCCTTGGTGGCTGCCGATCGGCTTGCCCCACACCTCGCGTTGCTTGACGTAGGCGACGGCCTTGTCCAGCGCGTGCCGGCCGATCCCGATGGCGAACGCGGACGCCATCACCCGCTCGGGGTTGAGCCCGGCGAACAGCTGCATCAGGCCCGCGTCCTCCGAACCCACCAGGGCCTCGGGCGGCAGCGCGACATCATCGAGGAACAACGCGAACTGCTTGTCCGGGCTGATCAGGTCCATCTCGATCTGCCGGAACTCCACCCCCGGCGCATCCGTCGGTACGACGAACAGCGCGGGCTTCAACCGGCCCGTGCGGGCGTCCTCGGTCCGGCCGACGACCAGGACGGCCTTCGCCACGTCGAGGCCGGAGATGTAGACCTTGCGGCCGGACAACGTCCAGCCCGAGTCCGTTCGCCGGGCCGTGGTGGTGATGCCGTGTGAGTTCGATCCGGCGTCGGGCTCCGTGATCGCGAACGCCATCGTGGTCGAGCCGTCGGCCAGTCCGGGCAGCCACTGTTCCTTCTGGCCCTGCGTGCCGAAGCGGGCGATGACCGTGCCGCAGATCGCGGGCGAGACCACCATCATCAGCAGCGGACATCCGGCGGCGCCGAGTTCCTCCAGCACGATCGAGAGATCGGCCATACCGCCACCACCACCGCCGTACTGCTCAGGCAGGTTCACGCCGAGGTAGCCGAGCTTGCCTGCCTCCTGCCACAGCTCGGTGGTCTGCCCACCGGAACGGGCCTTCTCGTTGAAGTAGGCGTAGCCGTACTTGCGGCCGAGCTCGCTCACGGCAGCTCGCAGTGCCCGGCGTTCTTCGGTCTCGACGAAGCTCATGCTGATTCCTCCGGTGCTTGGACCACTGCGAGTACGGCGCCGACCTCGACCTGACGGCCGGGTTCCGCGGACAGTTCGGTGACAATGCCGTCGGCCGGTGCCGCGACAGTGTGCTCCATCTTCATCGCCTCCAGCCAGAGCAGAGGCTCACCTTGTTTGACCTGATCCCCCACCGCCACGGCAACGCGGACCACCGTGCCCGGCATCGGCGCCAGCAACGAACCGGCCGCGACCTGTGCCGTGGGGTCGGGGAATCGCTCGACCGGGGTCAGCGCGACGGGCCCGAGCGGTGAATCCACGCAGACCAGGCCCGGGTACGCCGCGACCCGGAAGGTACGACGTACGCCGCCGACCGCCAGCACGACCTCGTTCGGCGTGCAGCTGAGGAGTTCGTGCTCGCCGAGGAGCCGCCCGTCGCGGGCGAACCGGTAGGCGATCTCGTACGTGCCGTTGGCCGTGGCGTAGGTCTTGCGCTGCGGCGCGGACGCGAGATTCCGCCATCCGCCGGGCAAACGGCCTTGGACCTTGGCGGAGGTACGACGGACCGCGGCGTCGGCCAACGCGGCTGCCAAAGCCGAGAGTTCCTCGGTCTCCTTGTCGGCAAGTGGTTCCGCCAGTGTGGCGAGGCCGTGCCGCTCGAAGAACGCGGTGTCGGTCTCACCGGCGAGGAAGGCGGGGTGTCGCAGAATCCGGACCAGCAGGTCCCGGTTGGTGGTGACGCCGTGGATCTCCGCCCGGGCCAGTACGGCGGAAAGCCTTCGCGCGGCGGTCTCCCGCTCCGGCGCCCAGCAGATCACCTTCGCCAGCATCGGGTCGTAGAACACCGACACCACGCCGCCGTCCGCCACCCCCGAATCCACCCGCACGCCTACTTTGCGACGAGTGGACGCGTTTTGCGCCCCTTCCTCGTCCGGGATATTCCCTGAAATCTGGTCAACCGTGCCGACGTTGGGGCGCAGAACGCGTTCACTCGTCGCAAAGTCACCTACCTGGAACCGATGCAGGACTCCGCTCTGGGGTTGCCAATCATGGGCCGGGTCCTCCGCGTACAGCCGGACCTCGATCGCATGCCCAACCGTCGCCGGTGGCGCGGGCGGCAACGCGACGCCGTCCGCGATCGACAGCTGAAGGGCGACCAAATCCAGGCCAGTCGTCAATTCCGTCACCGGGTGCTCGACCTGCAACCGCGTGTTCATCTCGAGAAAGAAGAACCGCCCGTCGTCATCCGCAAGGAACTCGACCGTGCCCGCGCCGACGTACCCAATCGCGGCAGCCGCCTTCCGAGCCGCCTCGAACAACTCGGCCCGCATGGCCGGCAACCGTGACACCAACGGCGAAGGCGCTTCCTCCACGACCTTTTGATGACGGCGCTGGATCGAGCACTCGCGCTCGCCAACCGCCCACACCGTGCCGTGAGTGTCCGCAAGAACCTGAACCTCGATATGCCGCCCAGTCGCGAGATAGGGCTCGCAAAACACCGTCCCGTCCCCGAACGCCGACAACGCCTCGGCCTCGGCGGCTTCCAGCTCGCCCGCGAGATCCTCCAGCCGGCGGACCACGCGCATGCCGCGACCACCACCACCCGCGGACGCCTTCACCAGCACCGGCAGGTCATCCGCCGTCACGTCCGAGAGCTGCGTGAGAACGGGAACTCCCGCCGCGGCCATCAACCGCTTGGACTCGACCTTCGATCCCATCGACTCAATCGATTCCGGCGTCGGCCCGATCCAGGTCAGCCCGGCCTCGATCACCGCCCGGGCGAACGAGGCGTTCTCCGACAGGAAGCCGTAGCCCGGGTGGATCGCGTCCGCGCCGGTCTTGCGCGCGGCCTCGATCAGCAGGTCGGCCCGCAAGTACGTCTCACTCGGCGTATTGCCCGGCAGATGTACGGCGGCGTCGGCCTCGGCAACGTGCGGCGAGGACGCGTCGGCCGTCGAATAGACCGCGACACATTCCAGCCCGAGTTCGCGCGCGGTCCGGAAGATCCGCAGCGCGATCTCACCCCGGTTGGCGACCAGTACTGACGTGATCATCGGCCTCACATCCGGAAGACGCCGAAGTTGGCGCCGTCGAAGCGGGTTCCCTCGACCGGAGCCGAATGGATGGCGGACAGGCACAACCCGAGCACGGTCCGGGTGTCCCGCGGATCGATCACCCCGTCGTCGTACAGGCGCCCGGACAGGAACATCGGCAGCGACTCCGCCTCGATCTGGCCTTCCACGTAGGCCCGCATCGCGGCATCGCCTTCCTCGTCGTACGGCTGGTTCTTCGCGGCCGCGGCGGCCCGGGCGACGATCGAGAGCACGCCCGCGAGTTGCTGCGGGCCCATCACCGCGGACTTCGCGGACGGCCAGGCGAACAGGAAGCGCGGATCGAACGCGCGCCCGCACATGCCGTAGTGCCCGGCGCCGTACGAAGCGCCCATCAGGATCGAGATGTGCGGGACCAGCGAGTTCGAGACGGCGTTGATCATCTGGGCGCCGTGCTTGATGATGCCGCCTTGTTCGTACTCCTGGCCGACCATGTAACCGGTGGTGTTGTGCAGGAAGATCAACGGCGTGTTCGCCTGGTTGGCCAGCTGGATGAACTGCGCCGCCTTCTGCGCCTCCGCGCTGAACAACACCCCGCGCGCGTTCGCCAGAATGCCGACGGGATACCCGTGCAGCGAGGCCCAGCCGGTCGCGAGACTCGAGCCATACAGCGGTTTGAACTCGTCGAAGGAAGAACCGTCCACCACCCGGGCGATCACGTCTCGCGGATCGAACGGGATCTTCAGATCACCCGGCACGATCCCGAGCAACTCCTCCGCGTCGAACAACGGCTCGTCGTACGACGAAGCAGGTGGCGGGCCGAGCTTCTTCCAGTTCAGGCGGGAGACGATCTGCCGGCCGAGGCGGATCGCGTCCACCTCGTCAACGGCCAGGTAGTCGGCCAGGCCCGAGGTGCGAGCGTGCATCGCGCCGCCGCCGAGGGATTCGTCGTCGGCGTCCTCGCCTGTCGCCATCTTCACCAGCGGCGGTCCGGCCAGGAACACCTTGGCGCCACCGTCGACCATCACCACGTGATCGCTCATGCCGGGGATGTACGCGCCGCCCGCGGTGGAGTTGCCGAACACCAGCGCGATCGTCGGAATGCCCTCGGCCGACAACCGGGTCAGGTTGCGGAACATCGCGCCACCCGGAATGAAGATCTCTTTCTGGGTAGGCAGATCCGCGCCGCCGGACTCGACCAGGCTGATCACCGGAAGGCGGTTCTGCCGGGCGATCTCGTCGGCACGTAAGGCCTTGCGCAGCGTCCACGGGTTGCTCGCGCCGCCTTTGACCGTCGGGTCGTTCGCCGTGATCAGGCACTCGACTCCCTCGACGACGCCGATCCCGGTCACCAGCGAGGCGCCAACGGTGAAGTCCGAACCCCAGCCGGCCAACGGCGACAACTCCAGGAACGGCGAATCCGGATCCAGCAGCAGTTCGATCCGCTCGCGCGCCAGGAGTTTGCCCCGCCGATGATGCCGCTCGACGTACTTCTCGCCACCTCCGGCGAGCGCCTTCGCGTGCTCGACCTCCAAGGCCGCCAACTTCTCCAACATGGCCTCGGCGTTCTCAACCGTTGTTGCGTTCATTCGTCGCAATCCGCCCTTCGCCGTGAGCCTTCAGACGCGGGCAGCAGCGCTGGAAGGGCGGATCGCGACGAATGAACGCAACAGTTCTTCATACGCTGTACCCCAGTCGTTTGGCGGCTAGGCCGGTCATGATTTCGGTGGTCCCGCCTCCGATGGCGAGGATCTTCTGGTCGCGGTACTGCCGTTCGACCTCGGACTCGCGCATGTAGCCGAGGCCGCCGTGCAACTGCAAAGCCCGGTCCGTCACCCATTGGCCCGCCTCGACCGCGGTGTTCTTCGCGAAACAGACCTCGGCGATGACGTCCTCACCCGCCTGTGCGCGCCGTACGACGTCATGCACGTAGACGCGGGCCACGTCGACCCGCCGGGCCATCTCCGCCAGCGTGTGCTGAACGGTCTGGCGCGCCATCAACGGCCGGCCGAACGTCTCCCGCACACGGCACCACTCGACGCTGAGGTCGAGCGCCCGCTGTGCCCCGGCGTACGCCTGAACCGCCAAGGTGAGTCGCTCGCTGACGAAGTTGAGCGCGAGTTGAACGAACCCACTGCCTTCGGCGCCGACCAGGTTCGCCACCGGCACCCGGCAGTCGGTGAACGACAACTCGGCCGTGTCGGAACAGGCCCAGCCCATCTTCTCCAGCTTGCGCGAAACGGTGAAGCCGGGCCTATCCCGCTCGATCACCAGCAGGGAGATCCCGTGCGCTCCGGGTCCACCGGTGCGGACGGCCGTGGTCACGAAGTCGGCGCGGCACCCCGAGGTGATGTAGGTCTTCGAACCGTTGACGACGTAGTGGTCCCCGTCGCGCACGGCCGTCGTCCGGATCGAGGCGACGTCCGAACCACCGTCCGGCTCGGTGATCGCCAGCGCGCCGATGAGTTCGCCCGCCAGGGTTGGTTCGACCCAGCGGGCGAGGTGGTTGGGATCGCCCGCGGCGATGATGTGCGGCAGGGCGATACCGCAGGTCAGCAAGGACGCGACCAGACCGCCCGAACCACCCGCGTAGTGCATCTCCTCGACCACCGCGATGGCGTCCGCGAGCCGGCTGTCGTCCTGATCGACCAGGCCCACGCCCAGTAGACCGAGCGCGCCCGCCTTCTTGTGCAGGTCGCGCGGCAGTTCGCCGGCGCGCTCCCAGTCGTCCAGGTACGGCAGGACCTCCGCGGCCATGAATCGACGTACGGTCTCGCGCAGCGCCTCGCGCTCTTGGGTGTTCACGACAGCAGGACCTCCGGTACGTCGACAAGGCGGGACCGCAACCACTCGCCGAGCGCCTTCGCCTGCGGATCGAACCGCGCTTGCGAGGCGACACCTTCGCCGAGGATGCCTGAAATGACGAAGTTGACGGCCCACAGGTTCGGCAGCAGATGCCGCCTGACCGGCAATTCCTTTGCCTCAGGCAACAATACTTGCAGTCGGTCGACCGTCAGGTAGTGCGCGAGCCAGCGCCAGGCCGTCGCGTCGCGAACCCAGACCCCGACGTTCGCGTCACCACCTTTGTCGCCGCTGCGCGCGCCCGCGAGCGTGCCGAGTGGAACCCGCCGAACCATGGTCGACGGCAATGCCGCGGGCGGTTCCGGCTCGGCGAGGTCCTCCAACGACCTGGATTCGGCCGAGGGCTCGATGCGATGGCGAGTCCCGTCGGGCCGGACCACCGTGTGCTCGATCAACCCGGCCCCGACGTACGCGGGCTTGAACACGCCGTACGGCGCGGCGTCCCCGGGTGGCGCCGTGACGTGAAAGCCCGGGTAGCTCGCCAGCGCCAGTTCGACCGCCTGGTTCGAGAACGCGCGGCCGACGACCTTCGGATCCGGGTCCTTCACCGCGCAGCGCAACACCGCGCTGGCCTGCTCTTCGGTCGGCGCGTCGGGCTGTTCGGTCCGCGCGAACGTCCAGGTCACCTCGCCGGCCTTCGGCAGCAGCTGCCGCCGAACCAGCTCCGCCTTCGCCTCCAGCTCGAGCCCGGTCAGTACAAAGGCCACCTCGTTGCGGAAACCGCCGACCGAATTGAGCGAGACCTTGTACGTCGGGGGCGGCGCTTCGCCGCGAACGCCGGTGATCCGGATGCGATCGGGCCCTTCGGCGACCACCTCGGCGGTATCGAGACGGGCCGTCACGTCGGGACCGGCGTACCGCGGGCCGGTGATCTCGTACAGGAGTTGAGCCTTGACCGTGTCGACCGTGACGGCGCCACCCGTGCCCTCGTGCTTGGTGATGACGCAACTGCCGTCCGCGTGGATCTCCGCGATCGGGAAGCCCGGATGAGCCAGGTCGGGCAATTCGGTGAAGAAGGCGAAGTTGCCACCCGTGGCCTGGCAGCCGCACTCGATCACGTGCCCGGCGACAACCGCACCCGCGAGGGCGTCGAAGTCGTCCCGCTTCCAGCCGTGATGCGCGGCGGCCGGTCCGACGATCACCGAGGCGTCGGTAACCCGCCCGGTCACAACCACGTCCGCGCCGGAGCGAAGCGCCTCGGCGATGCCCCACGCGCCGAGGTACGCGTTGGCGGTGAGCGGTGAACCGAGGCCGAGATCAGCCGCGCGCGGCAGGAGGTCGTCGCCCTCGACGTACGCGATCTTCGGCGCCAGGCCGAGACGATCCGACAGCGCCTGAATGGCCTCGGCCAGGCCCGCCGGGTTGAGGCCGCCCGCGTTGCTGACCAGCTTCACGCCTCGGTCGAGGGCGAGGCCCAGGCCGGTTTCCAGCTGCTTGAGATAGGTCTTCGCGTAGCCGAGCGACGGGTCCTTCAGCCGGTCCCGCCCGAGGATCAACATCGTCAGCTCGGCGAGGTAGTCCCCGGTGAGTACGTCGAGCGGCCCACCCGTGAGCATCTCCTCAACGGCGCTGAACCGGTCGCCGTAGAACCCGGACGCGTTGCCGATCCTTATCCCAGCCGTGGCCCCACTCATGACGTGCCGCTTCCGGCCGGGCCTTGTTCACCGTTCGGCCGGTCAGCACCGGGAGCGGCTTTCGGGCGGCCGGGGCCCGGCGCGCCGGCGAACGCCTGGATGATGTCGAGCCAGCCGTTCGCGTCGGCGCCAACGGCCTCGACGTCGGTGTCGTCCCGATGGCGGCGCTGGGTCGCGAGCAGGCAGAAGTCGAGCGCGGTTCCGGTCACGCGTTGCTTCGCGCCCTCCGGTCCCCAGGTCCAGATCTCGCGATCGGGCGCGACGAGCTCGATCCGGAACTCCTCCGCAGGCGGCTGGCGATCGTTCAGCAGATGGGCGAAGTCGCGCGTCCGCACCGCGAGGTGGGCCACATGCCGCAACCGCTCACTCGGCGTACGTCGTACCTCCAGCGCCTCGAACACGTCCTGCCCGTGCGCCCACGTCTCCATCAACCGCGCCGTCGCCATCGAAGCCGGGCTCATCGGCGGCCCGAACCAGGACACCTTCTGCCCAGCCGGTACGGCGCTGAGCGCGTCAACCAGCTCACCACGGCCTTCGCGCCACAACGAGAGCAACTCGTCGGGCGGCAACGCGGCACCTTCCGCGGCACCCTCGTCGACGAACCCGGTGGGATTGGCCAACGCCGTCTCAAGATGACGGGCGAACCCCTCTGGATCGGTCGCAGCCAGCACCGAAGCCTGGTCCGTCCACGCGAGATGGGCGATCTGGTGGGCGACCGTCCACCCCTCAGCCGGCGTCGGTCGCGCCCAATCGGCCGCGGGCAAACCCGCGACCAGGCGGTCCAGCTCCTGGCTCTCGGCGGCAAGATCATCAAGCACTTCATCCAGCTGAACCACGGCGACTCCTGTTCGACCGGTCCCGCCCGAGCCTCGCACGCCAACCAAAAAGAATCAAGCGCGCTTGTTTTCATCCCCGTCCCCCACCCCGCCCCGGCGTGTCCCCGTTCATCGGACTCTTGTGACCCGGCGTGTCGCCGTTCATCGGACGCTTCTGACCACCGACGGACGGCACGGCGTTCCGGCCACGCCCTCCGCCCGCAGCCGACCACCAACGGATCCCACAGCGTCGCGTTCGCCCCCGCCCCATTCCCACCGCCCACGGATCTCCGGCGTTGCGCCGATTCGTCTACATTCGCTCGCCCCAAACCTCGGCTGGCCAGTCTGATCGCCCACCTGGGCGGGCGAATTCGGGCGAATCGTCGCCAACCTCCACCCCGCCACCACCAAAGCCGGAACCCGCCAACTCCCCCCACACGACCACCCGCCGCCGAGGTTGAACAAACCAACCCCCGGGCATCGTCAAAAGCGTCCGATGAAGCACGACACGCCGGGTAACAAGCGCCCGATGAACGGTATGCAATCGCCTGCATGGGCGTGTCGAGCTCGGGTGGGGAGGCGGGAGGTTTGGACGGTGATCGAAGGGCTGTTTTGGCGACGGGATCGCGTGTAGGGAAGGGGCATGCATAGTTCGCTGCCCGGGAAGGCTGCCGAGATCCGGGCCCTGCTGCTGAACCTGATCGACTCCCTGCCCGAAGGGGCCGCCCTGCCGGCGGAGCGTGAACTCGCCGCCCGCTGGAACGTCGCGCGCATGACGCTACGTCGCGCCGTCGACGAACTCGTGATCGAGGAACTGCTGGTACGCCGCCACGGCAGCGGCACGTACACCACCCGGCCGAAGGTGGCGAAGTGGCTGGGCATGATGTCGTTCGCGGAGGACATTCGCCGTCGGGGGATGCGGCCCGGTACGAAAACGCTGGAGTTCCGGCAGGTCCGGGCCGATCGAGCCGTGGCCCGGCGGTTGCGAATCGCAGTGGGGGATCCGGTCATCACGTTCACCCGGTTGCGGCTGGCCGATGACCTGCCGATGGTGGTCGAGCGAACCGCCCTGCCCGGCAGTTACGTGCCGGACCTGCAGGCCTCGGACCTCGACGGCTCGCTGTACGACCTACTCGACGAGCGGTACGGCATCGAGCTGATCAGCGGCACGTCCAAGCTGGAACCGACCATGCCCGATCCGAAAACCGCCGAGTGGCTCGACATTCCGACCAGCCAGCCGTGCCTGGCTTCGCACGGCGTGAGCTTCGATCGGCGCGAGCGGGTTTTCGAGTACACCACCGCCGTCTATCGCGGCGATCGCTACGCCTTCACGGCCGAACTCCGGATGACCCCCACACCGCGCTCCGACGCCAACGGCCTCTGATCCCGCGACGACCACACGACGCCGGTGGCGAGTCCACCGACGGCGGGCACAACTACCGGCCGGACCAGGTCGTCGTACTGACCAGCAGCTCAGTCGCGGTAGTCGGCCAGGGTCGGTACGACCTGGTCGAACACAGCACGCTCCTCCGGCTTTGGCGCATGGCAGCCGATCTCGTCGAAGCCGATCGCCGCGTAGTCCGCAACCATCGCGCGAAAACCGTCAACCGACGACCAGGGCGTGATCGCACTGTAGGCAAGCAGGATCCGGCGCAACGGCCGGCCACTGCGTTCGAGCCGCTCGATCCGTTTCACCGACGCGGCCCGGAACTCGTCCTCCGGCGCCGTGCCGGGAAACGTGGTCCAGCCGTCCGTTTGGGCGGCTACCACGTCCAGTGCGCGAGGAGCGTTCGCCGCCACGATCAGCGGAATCCGCCCCTGGACCGGCCCGGCCGTCATGGCAGCCTGCTCGTAGCTGTAGTACTTCCCGGCATGGTTGTGCCCCAGGCTGCCTTGTCCGGTGGTCCGGTGCCGGACCATCGGGATCACCCTGCCACTCGGCGGGTTGAACTGGAGGTGCTTGAGTTGGTGGGGTGAGGCGTCGAGAGTGGAAACCGGAACCACCCGAGGAGAGACACGATGAGTATCCCGACCGGTCTGGCCATCGCGGTTGACGGTGGCCAGTCCGGCCTGCGACTGCGCGTATTGCCCGACGGCCGCGGTGGCTCCGGCCCCGGCTACACCCACGGGGACAAGGGGATCGCCGCTACCCTGGCCGCCGTACGTCGCGCGGCCGGCGAGGCGGGCGTTCTCGGTGAGCCGGTTGAGGTGGCCTGCCTCGGCCTGACCGGCTATCCCAACGATCCGTCGGACGTGCGGATGCTCGCCGCGGACCTGGCCGAACTCCTCAACGCCAGCGAGATCCGGTTGTGCGTCGACATGGTGACGGCCCACGCGGGTGCGCTGCCCGACGGGTACGGCGTGGTGATCGCCGCCGGCACTGGATCGGTCTGCCTGGCGGTCGATCACGGTGGCACCTCGCATCGGGTGGACGGCCACGGGTACCTGTTCGGCGACGTCGGCAGCGCCTTCTGGATCGGCCGGGCGGGGATCTCCGCCCTGCTGCGAGCACGCGACGGGCGCGGGCCGGACACGGCGCTGGCCGGTCTCGACTTCGACCCGATCAGCCTTTATCCCTCGCCGACCGTGGTGGATGACGTCGCGCGGTTCACGCCGGTTGTCCTGCGATTCGCGGCGGAAGGCGATTTCGTTGCTCAGGGCATCGTTCTGGACGCGGCGACCGGACTGGCCGACACTATTGCCGCAGGCATCAACTCGTTGCCAGGCGTCGACCTGGTCCCGGTCGCCTGTGTGGGTGGGGTTTTCCAGGCCGGCGAGCAACTCCTTGCGCCATTGCGGGATCGCCTGCCCGCCCGGGCGGATCTACGCCCGGCCGCCGGAACTCCACTGGACGGAGCAGCCCGGCTCGCGACGGGACCACTTGGACCGTACGAGAGACTGGTCACCGTCTACCGCTCGGGAGCCGGCGAATGACCTTGTTACTAGGGGCAATCTCGCTCGACGTGACACCGCCGCCGGGTCATCCCCTCGACGGGTACGCCGCCCGCGCCGCAACCGCGCTGGGCACGGCGGATCCACTCCGGGCCACGATGATCTGGCTGAGTACCGAGGACGATCCGGGCGTGCTCTGGCTCAGCCTCGACGCGGTCGCCGCCGGAACCGAGCTCACCGCGGAACTCGCCGCCGCCGCTTCGACCGCGACGGGTATTCCCGCCGATCGGGTGCTGGTCTGCGCGTCGCACACCCACTCCGGTCCGACCGGCTGGTCGGGGGCGATCCATCCGGTCATCCCTGGTGAGCGAGAGCCGGCGCTGTACAAACCGTTGATCGCCGCCGTGGAGTCCGCCTCGCTGCCGCGCCGGCCGGTAATCGCCGCATGGCATTCGACCGAGGTGACCGGCGTCGGCACCAACCGCTACCACCCGGACGGACCGCACGACAACACCGCCGGGGCCCTCGCGCTCCGCCAGTACGACGGCACGCTGGCCGCCGTACTGCTCGACTTCGCGTGTCATCCGACGGCGTACGGCCCCGAAAACCTGCTTTGGTCCGCCGACTACCCGGGCGCGGCCCGTACGGCGATCTCGGCCGCGCCCGTGGTCGGCTTTCTCCAGGGCGCAGCCGGTGACGTCAGCCCGCGCTTCACCCGGCAAGGCCGCGACGCCGCCGAAATCCGCCGCCTCGGCGGAATCCTCGCCGCCGGTGTGCTCGACGCCCTCGCCACGGAAGGCCACGCCGTACCGTCCGAAGCCCCGCAAATCCGCCGTACGACGATCCGCCTCCCCGTCCGAGACCTGCCACCCGCCGACGAAATCGCCGCCACCGTCACCGCCGCCCAACACGCCGTGGCCGGCAATTCCGCCAGCGCACGCGATTCCGCCAGCGCACGCGATTCCGCCAGCGCACGCGATTCCGGCAGCGCACGCGATTCCGGCAGCGCTGGCGATTCCGACGCGGCACGTGGTTCCGGCGGGGCTGGCGATTCCGGCGGGGCTCGTGACTCCGGCAGGGCACGTGGTGAAGCTCCGGCAGCGCGGATCGCCCAGACGCGACTGGACGGCGCGCGTGGTCAGGCGGCAATGCGCGACGCGGCCCTACCTGAGGCCTACGACCTCCCGGTCAGCGTGGTCACCCTCGGCGACATCGCCTGGATCCACCTCCCGGTCGAACCCTTCGCGGCCCACGGTCTCCACCTGCAAGCCGCAAGCCCGTACCCGATCACCCGCGTCATCGGCTACACCGACGGCTACTTCGGCTACCTGGTCGACCCCGAAGCCCACCAAACCGGCACCTACGAAGCCCTGATCAGCTTCTTCGACCCCACCGCCACCCACACCCTCCTCACCCAGACCCGCACCCTTCTCTAGCCCGCCCCGCCGCTGCATACCGTTCATCGGACCCTCGTGACACGGCGTGTCTCCGATCATCGGACCCTTGTGACGCGGCGTGTCGCCCTTCGTCGGACCCTTATAACCAAGGCCGTCCGCGGGTGCCGAGTGGGGATGCTCCTATGGACGCCGCCCCGTCGGCCATTGGCAGGCTTACGGTCGGCAGGGCTGGTGCGACGGAGGCCGTGTCCTCCTCCCGGACGTCTGAACGGGCCGCTGCCTGGCAGTGGCTGGCCACTCCGAAGGTGGGTTACCACCTGGGATTCCGGGGTGGTAACCCACCTCGCCGATGGCCAGCCATTCATAGGTGGCCCAGTAGTGCCCCGGGCGCGGATCGCGTTCGATGCCAGGGCCGGTGACGTGCAGCGTGAGCGCAAGGTTGTTGTCGTCGACGCTGGCCAGGTCGAGGCGACGATCTCCGCGTCCGCCGGAATGCCAACCGCCGCGAGTCGCCGGACCATGCGCTGGTCGCGCCGGAGCCCCTTCCCCAGCAGGATCCCGTACGCGTCAACGGCCCCCGCAGCCAGCGAGCGCCCGCCGCAGAAGCCGGGAGGTGGGGCCCGGGTTCTGCGGGGGGAGGTGGGCTAGAGGGCTAGTTCGGGTTGGAGTTTTTTGGCGGGCCAGACGCGTTGGTGGCGGGCGGCGAGGGTGGAGGCGAACAAGGCGGCTAGGGCCCAGGCGAGTAGGACGGTGAGGTCCAGGCCGAGGCTTGGGCCGGGGCCGCCGTACATGAGGTGGCGGACGCCGTCGATGGCGTAGCTCATCGGGAGAGCGTGGTGGAAGAAGTACAGCGGCTCGGGGATGGTCTGCCAGGGGAAGGTACCGCCCGCGCTGACCAACTGGATCACCATCAGTACGAGGCCGAGGAACTTGCCGACCGCGCCCAACCAGGCCGACAGGGCGTGCAGGATCGCGACGAAGGTCAACGAGGTCAGGACCAGGAAGGCCATCGTGAGCCACGGGTGGACCGCGTTGATGCCTAGGCCGATACTGACCGCGGTGAAGACCAGTGCGGCTTGAACCGCTCCCAGGATGGCTGGCGGCAGCCAACCTCCTAGTGCCACTCGGAGCGACGACTGGCTGGCTGCGAGGGCTCGGGGAGATAGAGGCCGGACTAGCAGGAAGAGCACGTACGCCCCGATCCAGCAGGCTAGGCACAGGAAGAACGGCGCAAGGCCCGCGCCGTAGCTGTCGGCCGTAGCGTCGGAGGAGTTCTGCAGGGCTACCGGCGCGCCAAGGGTCTCCGCGATGGCCTTGCGGGCCTCAGGCGACGGGTCCGGGATTTGCTTGGCTCCGTTGACCAGACCGGCTTCAAGCTGGGTGGAGCCCGTCACGAGCTTGGTCATGCCGCTGTTCAGCGAGGTGGCGCCATTCGCGAGCTGGGTCTGGCCGGTGACGGCCTGCTGCTCGCCGGTGGCCAGCTGGGAAGCGCCGGACTGGAGCGTGCCGAGGCCGGTTCGGAGCTGCTTGGCGCCGGTGTTGAGCTTGCCCGCGCCACTGGCCGCCGTACTGATGCCCTGGGTGAGGGCGGGCATGCCGTTGGCCAGCTGGGAGGCGCCGTTCGAGACTTGGCGGGAGCCGGTCGCGAGTTGGTTGAGCTGCTGGGACGTCGACTGGATCTTGGTATTCGCGGCGATGACCGGGCGGCGCAGTTTCGACGTCTCGATCAGTACCATCTTCACCTGCTGCTCGGTGAAACCGCGGGCGCGCAACCGGGCCGCCAGGTTGGCGTCGAGGGTCGAGAGGTCGCGCAGCAACGTGGAAGAGGCCGTCGCGACCTCCTTGCCCACGGTGGCGATCCGCTCGTTGCCATCGGCAACCTGGTCGGCGCCGTTCGCGAGCTTGCGGGTATCCGCGGGCAGCGAGGCCGTCTTCGTCTTGAGGGTGTTGAGCCCGGTGCGGAGCTGGCCGGCGCCGTTGGCGAGATCGCCCGCGCCCTTCGCTGCTTGACCCGCGCCGGTGTTGAGCTTGTTCGCGCCGGCGGCGAGCTGTTCCTGCGCGGTCTTGAGCTTGCCCGCGCCGGACTGGAGTTGCGCGGCGCCGGTGGAGGCCTGGGTCAGACCCGTCTTGAGCTGCGCGGCTCCACTCGCGGCCTGCGTCACCTGCCCGTGGATCGTGCTGAACCCGGCCAGCAATTTACTGGCGGCCGTCGAACTGACCTCGGCCGCGACGGACTTGGTGACCTCGGCAACAACCTGGTTCGCGATCGTATGGGCGAGGTAGTTGTTCGCGTCGTTGGTGGCCAGCTCGATCGTCGCCCGGCGCGGCTGGAACTCCGCGCTCGACGCGAGATCCTCCGAGAACGTCTTCGGCAGGATGAGCGCGAACGAGTACTTGCCGTCGGCAACACCCGCGTCGGCCTCGGCGCGACTGACCTTGTGCCAGTCGAAACTCCGCGACGCGAGGAGTTCGTCACCCACTCGCGGGCCGACGGTCAGCTTCTCGCCGGTGGACAACGTGGTGCCCGCGTCCTCGACCACGAGAGCGGTCGGGACCTTGTCGAGCCGCCCGTACGGGTCGTGGTTGGCGTAGAGGTAGAGGCCGCCGTACAGCATCGGCACGGTCAGCAGCGCGATCACCGCCAGCTTCGGCAACCGCCCGGCGGTGAGCCGCCGAAGCTCGCTCAGCGCCATCCGGATCGCGGTCATGCCTGCTCCTTCGCACCGGACGTACCGGCATCGCTCTTCTTGTCCTGCTCTTCACTCACTTCGTCCGCCGCCTCGTCCGCGCTCGCGGTCCCAGGCTCGGCCTCGGGCTCGTCTTGGGTGTCGGTCTCGGCCTCAGTTGGCGCGGCGGCCGGCTTAGGGCTGGGTGGCGGCGGGATCAGCATGTCCTTGCGCGACGGATCGTCCCCTGCCTCGGCTACCTCCGCCTCCGGGGCCTCCGCCTCGGCGGCCTCCGCCTCCGCCTCCGCAGCCTCCGCCTCCGCAGCCTCTTCCTCCGCGGCCACGGCCTCCGTGGTCTCCGTGGTCTCGACCGGCTTCACCACCGGAGGCACCTGCACCGGCGGAGGCGGCTCCAGCGAACCAAGCCGCGCGGCCGGAACATCCAGCAGCCGGGCCGACGACTCCGAGCAGGTGATCACGACGCCGTACCCACGCGCCGCCAGATCCCGCCCCACGCCGTACCAGTGATGCGGATCGCCACCGAGTCGATCCGGCAGCGTCAGGATCACCACCTGTACGTCGGGCCGGGCGACGGTCAGTTCGGCCAGCAGCCGGGTCCGTGCGTCGACCGGCAGGTGCTCGAACCGCATCTCCCCGAACTCGCTCGCGTCGTTCTCCTCCAGCCAGGCCTGTACGGCGCGACGGCCGGCCTTCCGCCCCGCGATGGCCAGTTCCTCGCCGATGACCGTGCGCACCGGCAATGCGTCGTCCGGCTCGGTGATACCCGGCGTATCCACGACCGCGACCCGGCGGCGCAGCGCGGCCATATCGGCCTTGCCGTCCAGCGTCACCCCGCCGCCGTCGACGCGCAGCCGACCGGACAGGCCGAGGGAAGCCGCCGTATGACTCGCGCCGGGATCACCCGCCAGGAGCACCAGTTGATGTCCGGACACGGCGATGGACGTCGGCGCCAGCATCGGGGCGTGCGGGCCCTTGACGCTGATGGCGTGCGCGCTGAGCTGCATCGATGACCTCGTTCAATACGGAAGTGTATTCAATACGTTTGTGTATTCAATACGGAACTGTATCCTATGACCATGGAACCGCCCAAGCGCCGTCGCTCCACCACCCGCGCCCGTCTGCTCGCCGGCGCGCAGGAGGTCTTCGCCGAGCGTGGCTTCCACGGCGCCTCGGTGGAGGACATCTGCGAGCGGGCCGGATTCACCCGCGGGGCCTTCTACTCGAACTTCGGCTCCAAGGACGAGCTCGCGCTGGCCCTGTTCCAGAGCACCACAGATCGCCTGCTGGAACAGATCGCCGCGCTGGTGCCCGCGCTGGCCGACCGCCCGGAGTCACTACTCGAGGCGGTGCTCGGCGTGCTTGAAGAGGCCGGTCCGGATCAGCGCCAGTGGCATCTGATCTCGACCGAGTTCACCCTGCACGCGCTGCGCGACCCGGCCGCGGCGAAGGCGTGGATCGAGCAGCGTGCGGCCTTCCGGCAAAGCCTGACCGAGCTGGTCGAGAACCTTGTCGAGAGCAACGAACTGAAGATGTCGGTGCGGCCGGACCAGTTCGTGCGGCTCGTGATCGCCGTACACGAGGGAGCTCGCGCCCAAAGTCTGCTCGAGCCGGGCGACGTACCAGCCGGCTCGCTCGAACGGGCCTTCCTGCCGCTGATGCTGAACGCGACCCTCAGCTGACGCGACCCTCGGGCTGAGGGATTCGAGCCAGCCGCTAGCCGACGCGTACGTCGACGCTGTGCAGGCCGGTGGCGCCATCCGGCGCGGGCGGTGCCTCGGCCTCGATCTGCGCGTTGCCCTGGGCATCGAACGCCCGTACCTGCAGGACATGGTTGCCCCGCGGTGCGTTCCAGGTCCAGTGCCATTGCCGCCAGGTGTCGATCGACCCGTCCGCAGCCAGCGTTGCTTGTTGCCAAGGGCCCCCATCGACGCGAACCTCGACCTTGGAAATGCCGACGTGCTGGTCCCACGCCACCCCGGCCACGGTCACCGGTCCGGGCTCGGCCTTCGACCGGGGTACGTCGATCCGCGAGGCAAGTTTGATCGGCCCCTGCGCCGACCAGCCGCGCGGTGTCCAATAGCCCTCGAACCGGTCGAACCGGGTCACCTCGATATCGGTCAGCCACTTCGTCGCCGAGACGTACCCGTACAGCCCTGGTACGACGATGCGCACGGGGAATCCGTGTTCGAGCGGCAGGGGCTCGCCGTTCATCGCGAAGGCCAGCATCGAATCCCGGTCATCGGTGAGCGTGCTGAGCGGCGTACCGGCGGTGAAACCGTCGTTCGAGGTGGACTTGATCGCGTCGGCGTTCGCCGCGGGACCTACCTCGGCGAGCAGATCCTTGAGCAGGATGCCGGACCAGAGGGCGTTTCCGACCAGGTCGCTGCCGACCTCGTTGCTGACGCAGGTCAACGTCACCCACTTGTGCACGATGTCGCGTTCGAGCAGCTCGGAATACGACAGCTCGAGCTCCTTGTCGACCATGCCGTGGATGCGCAACCGCCAGTCCGACGGCTTGATCAGCGGCACCGATAGGGCGGTGTCGATCCGGTAGAAGTCGGCGTTGGGCGTGGCCCACGGAGTCGCGCCAGGCGCCTGAACACCGGGCGGTTGGTCGAGTGTTGGCGGCTTCGGCAGGTTCAGGGCACGTCGCGCGTCGGCGACCTCGGTACGGCGTCCGCCGGCCAGTTGCGCGCCCGCCGCCACGGCGATGGTGCCGAGGCCAACTCCGGCGGACAACTGCAGGAATCCGCGACGCGTGACTTCACCGGAGGCCCCGGTCGTGGTGCTGAGGCGGTTCGCGAACAACCGAAGGATCAACAGCGCCGCGACCCCGCCCGCCAACGACGGAACGAAGTCGAGCTGGCCCGCATCCGGACGGGTCACCGCGGCGAGAATGCCCAGGCCCGAAAGCGCTGCCGTCAAAGCGGCGCCGGCCCACCAGCGTCGTACGGCGAGAATGCCGGCGACGGCCGCGAGAACGAGCAGAACAACAAGAATGCCGACGCGCAGAGCCGTTTTGTCGTGCACGCCGAACAATGAGATGGCCAGGTCCTTCAGCCACGGCGGGACCCGGTCGATGAACGCGGAACCGACCGCCACCACCGGGGTCTGCCGGCTGCCGAGAACAGCGGCCACTATCGAACCGGCGGCCAGGCCGGCCAACGCCGAGAGGATTCCGCCGAGGGCTGCCAGCGCTTTGGTGTCAGGCGCTTTGGTCTCACTGGCCGGCCGAGGTTCATTCACCTCTCAACCATCCCCCGGCAGGCCGCCCGACACCAGCCGGGCGGCCAATCCGTTAGCCGTGGGTAACACCCAGGTGAGGGCGGCCGTGCGGCCAGCGTCGTGCGTTGTCACGAACGGCGCGAAGGCGGCCGAGCACCACATCGGCGTCTTCGCCGATCTGGCTGGTCCAGAGTGAGTCGATCTCGAGGAGGTGGTCCGGCAGCGCTTCGCGAAGACGGCGTTTGCCCTCTTCGGTCAGCACCGCGAAGGACCCGCGAGCATCGTCCGGACAGGCCTCCCGGCGAACCAGGCCGGCATGTTCGGCGCGGTCGACGAGGCGGGTGATGCCGCCAGTGGTGACGGTCAACTCCCGTGCTAGTGAGGTGAGGCGCTGTTTCTCGCCGGGGCTGCGGGCCAGCCGCAGCAACAGTTCGAACATTGCCATTTGCAGGCCACTGCGCTTCAAACTATGGCGCATCAGATGATCGAGTTCGGCCGCTGCCTCCCGCAGCAGACCGTACGCGGTGATCACGTCGGTGTCCCATGGCTCCGTGGCCGGTGAGTCGGTGACGCGAGTGGGTTCTGCATCGGCGAGCGCTAGGGGCGAGCAAAGCGAAGGCGCGATGGTCATGAACGCAGAGCCTACGGGTCTCTCGGCGCATCCCGCTACACGGGGTGATCTTTTGGCAACGCAGGGAGATCCAGTTGAGCGGTCAAGAGCCTGCCTGTGGATAACTTTCGCGGCGCCAGACGGAATTTTGCCAGGCTTGTCCTGTTGCCGAAATTCACCTGCCGATCGGGGGATCCGCCGATGTTCAGTCGCTCTCAGCCGTCTCGTGATCCAGCGCGGCCATCGTTCGATCGAGGGTTTGTCGCGGCGGCGATACTCGTGGGCGCGATAGCCCTCTGCGGCCTCGCCCTCGTCGCTTCTGCCGTCCTCGACCCACCCACCTCGGTCTCCCGCTCGGCCGGTGCGTCTGACCCGAGCGGTACGCCGGAGTCGGCCTCTGGCGGTACGACGTCCTCGGCTGGTACGGCGGACCCGGGTGGTTCGGTAGCGCCCGATTTGTCCTTACAACCAGGGGATTCGGCCACGCGCGCGCCATCCGTACGGCCTGATGGCGACGCGAACCAACCCGGGCCGCGCGATGGACCGGCCGCGTGCGTCGTACCGGCCGGTGATCAGCGAGTGCCGTTGCGACCGCCGGGGCAGATCTCGTGGGAGGTGTGGAACCGCCTGGTCGTGCCGCGCTCGGGCGAGTTCGGCCCGGCCCGGATCGAACGCGACGGCTTCCGCCGGTGCTTCGCGCATTCGCCGACCGGCGCGGTTTTCGCGGCGTACAACGCGATTGCGGCGCTGGCCGACAACCGCCAAGCCGGTGCGGCCGCGGCCAAGATGTTGCTACCCGGACCCGATACGGACCGCCTGCTGGCCGATCTCGCCACCGAAAGCGCAGGTGGTCACGACGTACCGAGTCAGCTCGCGGGATTCCGGATCATCGATGCGAGCCCGGACCGCGTGGTCCTGGTGTTGGCGTTGCGGGTGAAGGACGCCTACGCGAGTACGACGTTCACGATGGTGTGGCATCGCGACGACTGGCGGATCCTCGCGCCACGGCCGGGCCAGCAGCTCGGCGCGCCATTCTCACGCTTGCCGGGACTAGGCGACTTCGTGCGCTGGAGCGGAATATGACCGGCCGGAGCGGCTGGAGCGGCCTGGTGGCATCCTCGTCCACTTGGCAGTTCGGCGTTTTCGGGGCGGAGCTACGCGGCTGGTGCGGGCGATGAGTTGCAGCCGGGTGGACATCGCGTGCAAGGTCGGCGAGAGCATGACCAACGCGGCGGGCGGTCTCGTCGAGGATCTGGCCGGCAAGGTCGGCGAGATGGCCGTCGCCGGGCTGAAGGCCGTCACGACGTTCTGGATGACGCTCGACTCCCCTGACCTGACCGAGACCTCTGAGCGCGACGGTGTGATCGCCTTCCTGCAGGAGCACACGCTGTGGATCGTGTTGTTGCTCTGCACGTTGTCGGTCATTGCCGCCGGGGCCCGAATGGCCTGGGAGATGCGCGGCGAATCCGCCCAGCAATTGCTGAAAAGCCTGCTGACACTGGTCGTTGTGGTCGGCGCGGCGGCGACGGTGATCCAGGCGCTGATCGAGATCGCGGACGTGTTCTCGCTGTGGATCATCGAGCAGGCCATGCCGAACAACGAGTCGTTCGAATCGATGCTCGGCTCGCTGGTCCTTGCGACGGGTGCCGCGGCGCCGGTGAGCCCGATGCCGTTGCTGGTCACGATGTTCCTCGGCCTGGCGGTCTTCGCCGCGTCGGCGATGCAGGTGATCTTGATGCTGGTCCGCTCGGCGATGTTGGTGTTGCTGGCGGGCACGTTCCCGATCGCGGCGGCCGCGACGAGTACCGAGATCGGGCGGGAGATGTTCCGCAAGTACTGCACCTGGACGATCGCCTTCATCGCCTACAAACCCGCGGCGGCGATCATCTACGCGGCCGCGATCAAGCTCGCCGAGAAAGGCCTGCTCAATCCAGGCAACGCGTTGGTCAACGCGCTGACCGGCTTCATGATGATGCTGATGGCGGTCCTGGCCCTCCCGGCGATGCTCCGCTTCATCGCCCCCATCACCACCGCCGTCGCGGGCGGTTCAGCAGGCGCGGGCGCCGGCATGGCCGCCGCGGGCGGTCTCGCCACCGGCGCAGTAGCCGTGGGCCCCCGCAAACCCAGCTGGTCCAACCCCACCTCAAGCGCTTCAGTCGGCGGTGGAGGTGGAGGTGGCGCGAGTGGAGCGCTCACTGCCGCGGCGGCCTCCCTCCGCGCGGCCGGAACCGGAACCCAGCAGGCCGTCGGCGCCCTCACCGCCGCCACCTCCCACTCAGCAGGCGAATCCAGCTCCGGTTCCACCCCACCCAGCTCCACCGCTCGCCCTCGTCCTCGAAGCACGGCCAGACGCCCTCACGCGAACTCCCCACCACCCCATAACCCCACCCGCGCCGCCTAACGGCGTGGACGCCGACGGCCGCGGGCCAACCTGGCACGGAAGACCTTCCCAGGACCGCGAGCGGGTGCGGCTTCACCACGACGTCGTTACCGGCGACGGGTATCCGGAGCAGCCGGGCCCCGCCTTCCCGCTGGACCAGCCCCACGATGGGCGTCGGCGTGGCCGGCCACCTCCCACGACGCGGCTGGCCGCCGCCAGGTCCATCGGCCCGTCGGTGCAGCAGCGCGTCACGCAGCGACGTACGACCGATGGCGGTTGGTCGCGGTGCCCTGGGAGTGGCTGGCCACTCGGAAGGTGGGTTACCACCTGGGATTCCGAGGTGGTAACCCACCTCGGCGATGGCCAGCCACTCCTAGGGGCGCTGCGGCTGTCGCCTAGGTCGTCGTACCGGCCGGGCCTGGTATCGCGGGCCTGGTATCGCGGGCGCCGATCGCCGATCGCCGATCGCTGAGCGCTGATCGCTGAGCGCGTCGCGTCGTCGGCGTGGGGAGGCGAGGCGCGGCAGTGCGAAGCTGGCATCACGTCATCGCTGTCAGGAGGGCTTCGGAGCCTACGGGGAGGTAGCCGGCGGCCAGGAAAGCGCGGAAGGAGGCGGCGTTGCCGGGGGTTACCTGCGCCCAGACGTGGCTGTCCGTAGGCGCGAGGGCGCGGGCGGTTTTGGCGAGGCGGCGGCCGTGGCCCTTGCCGCGGCTGGATTCCGGAACCTCCAGGGCGCATTCGAGCCGCCCGGCCAGGCCGTACCCGGTAAGGACCAATCCGCCGTCGGCATCGACGTACACCCGCACGTTGTCGCGGTACTGCCAGGCCCGTCGTACGCGCGGGTGGTCGTGATCGGTCAGCTCGGTCAGCCCGGCTGTCAGTTCCGCTCGTTCGGCGGCGTCGGTCAAGGCCGGGGCGAGCAGCATCGCGTCGATCGCGTTCACCGCACGGCCGGTGAGCTTCGAGAGAGCCTCGAGGAACGGCGGATTGAGCGGCGCCGAGAGATCGCCCGGCGGGAGTTGGCGGTGGACCCAGGCCGGATCGACGTCCGCGGCGACCACGATGTGCGCGGTCAGACCGATTACGCAGGTGTCGCGTTCGAACGGCGCGGGGATGACCGTGACGCTCAGATCCGGGGCGGGGAAGACGCCACGTTCGACGCCACGCAGAATGGCGGCGAGGGCGGCCGGCGGACTTGCTGGTTGGCTTGTCATCGGGTGACATTCTGGTCGAGAGCCCGATCGCGGGTTCGACCGGATCGGGCAGGTGGGAGCACAGGTGCGCAAACCGCAGGTGGTCAGGGCCGAGGGACTGCCCGAACGAGTCACCGTCTACGAGGTCGGACCGCGCGACGGCCTGCAGAACGAGTCGGCCATCGTCGATGTCGCGGTCAAGGCCGACTTCATCGGGCGACTGGCCGAGGCTGGGCTGACCACGATCGAGACCACCAGTTTCGTGCACCCGAAGTGGGTTCCGCAGCTGGCGGATGCCGCCGAACTGCTGAAGGCGATCGACCTACCGCCCGGCGTCCGCGCGCCCGTGCTGGTGCCGAACGAGCGAGGCCTCGACCGCGCGCTCGAAGCGGGTGTCGCCGAGATCGCGATCTTCGCCAGTGCGACCGAGACCTTCGCCGCGAAGAACCTGAACTCGACGGTCGACGAGCAGTTCACCATGTTCGCCCCGACGATCCGGCGTGCGCTTGATGCCGGTTTGGCCGTCCGGGGCTACGTGTCGATGTGTTACGGCGATCCCTGGCAGGGCGACGTACCGATCGAGCAGGTGGTGAGCGTCGGCGCCCGCCTGACCGAACTCGGCTGCCACGAACTCTCCCTCGGCGACACCATCGGCGTGGCCACGCCCGGTCAGGTCATCGCGCTGATCGAGGCCTTCGGCAAGGCGGGCGTTGGCGTCGAATCCCTCGCGGTGCACTTCCACGACACCTACGGCCAGGCCCTCGCGAACACGCTGACCGCCTTGCGCGAGGGCGTGACCACCGTCGACAGCTCCGCCGGCGGTCTGGGCGGTTGCCCGTACGCGGAAAGTGCGACGGGCAATCTCGCCACCGAGGACCTGGTCTGGCAACTCGACGGCCTCGGCATCGAAACCGGCGTCAACTTGGAGAAACTGGTCGAAACCAGCGTCTGGATGTCCACCCAGCTGGGCAAACCCGCCGCCAGCCGAGTGGTCCAAGCCCTGGCCGGCTGACACCCAGCCACGCACCCGCCAGATCTGGCGGGTGCGGCCAAGGCCTGAACTGCCCGGCTACTGCTCGATCGGTCGTGGCGCCCGGCGCAGCAGCACCTTGTCGGCGTACTGCCCGATCTTGTACGTCGACCAGCCGTCGACGCCGGCGCCAACCGCGCCCCCCAGCAGGGGCACGCGCCGAGTGACCGTGATGGCCATCCGCTTGCCGCCGATGTGGGCGATCAGTTCGCCGACGACCTCGGCCGAGACCAAGCGGTCCAGCTCCGGGTCGAACACCGGCGCGGTCGCCATCGCCAGCGGGGATGTCGGCAGGCTGGAGTTCTTCAGCCGGTCGGTGACACCGTCTTCGCCGAGCAGGCAGGTGATCACGGCCGTGCGCACCCGCGGATCATCGAGGTCGTAACCGCGCAGGCTGGCGATCGCCGCGACCATGCGGGTCTGCACCACGGCGAGTCCGGTCAGGTTGGTCGGCAGCGCGACCGGCAGCGTGATCAGACCGCCGATGCTGGTGAGGAATCCCTGCACCCCGGCGAGCCGGACATGCTGATCGATCACCGCTTCGAGCGCGGCCTGCACGTCGCGACGGCCTTGCGCGTCGGTCTCCTGTTTCTCCAGGTAGCGCGCGGCGACCGCCTCCGCCCCCGGGAAGCGTTGGTAACCGTCGATCGCCACTTCGAGGACGCGGCGCAGCGCCCCTGCCGCGGCTTGTGGGGCGAACCGCTGTGCGGCGGGCGCGAGACTGCTGGCGACGAACCTGGCTACTCCGGCCATGCCACTCCTCACCTGACTGAACGCTCCCCGTCAACCATACGTGGCCGCGCGGATCGTGCCACTCGGGCAAAACCCCGAACGATCCCCCACCGGTGGATTGAACCGCCGACCGGTAGGTCAGGATGGAGGGGTGCCAGTCGAACCACCAGCCTCCGTGTGGGACTTCCCGCCGGTCGCAGTGGCCGGGCCGGGCGATGTCGTCGCGGCCGGGGCCGACCTCGAACCCGGAACCATTCTCGCGGCGTACCGACGCGGGCTGTTCCCGATGCCCGACTCGGACGGTCCACTGTTGTGGTGGTCCCCGGTCGAACGCGGCGTGATCGAGGTGGCCGGGTTCAACCCGTCACGGTCGTTACGGCGGGCACGGAAGCCGTTCGAGATCCGGGTCAACACCGCGTTCGACCAGGTCATCCGGGCCTGCGCGGATCCACGGCGGCCGGGTTCGTGGATCGACGAGGACATCATCGCGGCGTACACCAGGCTGCACCGGATGGGCTGGGTGCACTCGGTCGAAGCCTGGCGCGATGGCGAACTCGCCGGCGGGCTCTACGGCGTCGCGATCGGCGGGCTCTTCGCCGGGGAGTCGATGTTCCACCACCAGACGGACGGGTCGAAGGCCGCCGTCGCCGGTTTGGTGGAACTACTCAACGACGAGTACGCCGCCGACCGCGTGCTCGACATCCAATGGGTCACCAGCCACCTCGCCACCCTCGGCGCCATCCCCCTCCCCCGCGACACCTACCTCGACCGCCTCGCCAAGGCCCTGCCTCTCCCGCTCCCCAAGGCCTTCGGCGACACCAACCCTCAGTAGCTTTCCCGGCTCGTCAGGGTTCTTCCCGGCTCGTCCGGCTCGTCCGGCTCGTCTGGCTCGTCCGGGCTCGCCTGGTTTGCTGTGACGAGCGCGCGAGCCGACAGTGGAGTCGGGTGTTCGGCGCCGAGCGGGCGGGCCACGGTTGCCGGGGCGGTGTGGGTGCCTGCCGTTCGAGCGCTCTTCGCGCCACGTGGCCGCGGAGCAACGTGGCTGCCGTGCAGATGGGAGCCGTGCAGGTGGAAGCAGAGTGGCTGCCGTGCAGATGGGAGCCGTGCAGGTGGAAGCAGAGTGGCTGCCGTGCAGACGACCGCCGGGGCGTCAGGGCCCTTCGAGGCCTAGGTAGTCGGCCATTTGATCGGTGGCGAAGTCGAAGAAGGGACGGCTCGGATCGACGCTGCCCTTGAGGTGTCCGAACAACTCGAAGCTGATCATGCCGAAAAGCTGGGTCCAGGCGATGATCAGGCGGCCGAGGATCTCAACGGGAAGGCCGGCCTCGACGAATTCTGCCAAGGCGTGCAGCTGTTTGCGCAGGGTGGCGCTCATCATCACCGGGCCGTACGGCGTACCGAGGTGGTTCGCGGCGTGGGCCTCGCGGGCGATCCCGATCAAGGCGAGCGGGATTCGCGAGGCCGGGTCCACGGTGCTTTGCGGCGCGTTGTAGCCGGCGACGGGGGAACCGTAGATCAGCGCGTACTCCTGCGGGTTCTCAACCGCCCAGTCGCGGATCGCCCGGCAGACCGCGCGCCAGCGGGCTCGATAGTTCCGTGGATTCCCTGCGGCCGCGGCCTTCTCGGCAACGTCTCCGAGCGCCTCGTATGCATCGATGATCAAGGCGGTCAGCAGTTCGTCCCGGCTCGGGTAGTACCGGTAGAGCGCGGACGAGACCATCCCGAGCTCGCGAGCCACCGCGCGCAAGGACAGCTGCTCCGCGCCGCCGGTGATGAGCTGCCGGCGAGCGGCTTCCTTGATTTCGTGGGTCAGCTCGGCCCGGGCGCGGTCCCGGGCGGTACGTGGAGCACTCATGACGAGCAGTCTGCCAGCTTGCGAGAGCATTGACCACAAACGAGAGCACTGCTCTTGACTTGGAGCAGTGGTCTCCGGTTCACTGATGAAAGCGAGAGCAGTGCTCTCGTTTTGGAGCACCGCACTGAATGACCGCGAAGACCCGACGAAGGTCGCCACCCACCGTCGAGGGTTTCCAGTCATGACTTCACGCGAGCCAACCGAGGAGAACGCCATGGAACAGCAGTACGACAAGAAGCGCTACGTCACCAAGGGCATGGGTTGGCCGCTTCGATTGATGAACGGCGCTGTCTCCGGGCTGGCACGGATCGGCATCAGCCTGCAGGGGAGTCGAGTGCTAGAGGTCAAGGGGCGCAAGTCCGGCGAATGGCGTGCGACCCCGGTCAACCTGCTGACCGTGGACGGCGTGCAGTACCTCGTGGCGCCGCGCGGGCACACCCAGTGGGTGAAGAACCTGCGCGCCAACCCCGAGGGCCGGCTGTCGATCGGGCGGCGCGTGCAGACGTTCCATGGCGTTGAACTGGCCGATGAGGAGAAGCCGGAGATCCTGCGCCGCTACCTGAAGAAGTGGGCCTGGGAGGTCGGCGCCTTCTTCGGCGATGACGTCAAACCCGACTCCCCCCACTCCCGCCTCCTCGAGGTAGCTCCCGGCTTCCCCGTCTTCCGCATCACCCCGTCCTAACCACCCCGACCTTTCGCGAGGGTGGGAGCAGGTTTCGGCGCGGCTGCGTCCAGATGGTCTTGCCCCGGACTCGCTGGTTGTAGGCGACACGGGGGTCCGGAGATCGTGCAGGCGGCCGAATGCTGACGGGCTTCGGCAAGACCTCGCGGCCTGATTCTCGGCCCGGCGAGGTCCTCAACGGGCTCCGGCGACTTCGCCGCGCCGCACACGCGGCACGCGTCATCGTGCCCGACCGCACCGGTCGAGCGGCGGCGCACCTATCACGCGGGCAGCCCACGCATCAGGTGAAGCTAGTAGAGCGAATTGGCGACGTTGATGTCGACCTGGGCCGGTACCGTCCGGCCGCAGCGTGCGAAGTTCACGTCGAGATTCACGTCCATGATCGACGGGAAGCAGAGCTGGCCCTCCCTGGGCGGGGTCGTGTGGTCCAGGCCGAGGGCGTGGCCTAGTTCGTGAACCAGGTTCGCCTTACGCCGTTCAGGCGGATACGAATCGGTGTAGAACGTGTTCAACCAGACGATGAGTCCCTGGTCCCAGGTCCCGCCGGTGCACGCCTCCAGCGGATTTCCACCGGTGTTGGTCAGCGTGAGGCCGGCGCTCGGGGCACCCTCGTAGTACTTACCGAAATTTCCGTCGGTGATCGTCACGTTGGCACCGGAGGTGACCTTGGTGAAGTTGAACTGGGTGCTGGTCGAGTTCCAGGCCTCGATGGCGGCGTGCGCGACCGCCGAGTAAGACGACGTGGTCGTCATGTCCTTCCACTTCAGGTTGTTCCCGCCGCCGGCGAAGTGACAATTACCTGGAAATGGCTCTGCGCTGGCTGGTGCTGCTTGCAGCTGACCCGACACTGCCAGAACAACCAGCCCCATTGCCACCAGCCGCCTCATCGGACCACCTCTCCAAGCTCAAACCGGACCGCCAGTCTGCCGACCTGATAGCGCTCAAGGACAGATTTTCAAACTGCAGCTTGATGCAATTGCAGCTGACGAGCGCGAAGAGGGCCCCGGGGAGCAGGCGTACATGACGGCGGTGCTGGATTGGAGTCCCCGCACGCAGGACAGCAGAGTCCAGGGCCCGAATGAGTAAACACTTACGGCGTCCACGCCGTTGAAGGCGGTCCGCGCCGCTGAAGGTCGTCCGCGCCGACGCCGAACGGACCTTTCACCAGATCGTGTTCAGCACCGTGCCCGCAGCGGAACCACCAGTCGGGCGTACAGCCGGCTACGGATCGACTTCCACAGCAAGCTGACTGGTCGCCGCCCAAGAGGCGGTGCGCGGGTTGGTTAGGCGGCGGCGATGATTTCGAGCTCGACGAGCCAGTCGTCTGCGAGGGTCTGAACGACGATTGCGGTGGTCGGGACCACCCGACCACCGAGCGCGGCCACCCGGGCCTGGGCGTTGGCCTCGGCGTACGACGCGTCACGGAGGTAGCTGGTGATGCGGACGATGTTGTCGACGGTCATCTCGGCCGCGGCCAGGATGGTGCGGAGGTTCGACCAGATCAAGGCGAGTTGCTCGTCCAGCGACGTACCCGCGAGCCCGTTGGCGTCGAGCCCCATCGTGCCGGCGACGTACAGCGTGCGGGTCGCTCCGCGAACCTCTAGCGCGTGCACGTAGTCGTCGCTTGCCGGGTAGATGCCTTCGGTGGGGTTGTGCGGGACGAGTTGCATCGGTGGACCTTCCCTCAGTTGGCTGCGGCCCCATCATGCGGATCAACCAGGTCAAGTCCAGGCGGTTGACCGTCCACGAGAACGCCGCCGTCGTCGGGCAACCACCGGGCCGCCGTACGGGGCAGTCGGTGATTGCGGGATTGCGCGGACGGATCGGGCCGGTGGATCGGTGGGGCGGTGGGCGCTGGGCCGGCTCGGCGGTGGTGGGTGTCAGGATGGGGGGATGATTAGTCGGGACCAGATGTTGGCTGCGCCGAAGGTACTGCTGCACGATCACCTGGATGGTGGGTTGCGGCCGGGAACGATCGCGGAGCTGGCCGCCGACATCGGGCACACGCTGCCGCGCACCGATCCCGATGAGCTCGGCGCGTGGTTCGTCGAGTCGGCGGATTCGGGTTCGCTCGAGCGATACCTGGAGACGTTCGACCACACCGTGGCGGTGATGCAGAATTCCGCCGCGATCACCCGGGTCGCGAGCGAATGCGTGCAGGATCTGGCCGCGGACGGTGTGGTGTACGCCGAGATCAGGTACGCGCCCGAGCAGCATCTGAACGGCGGGCTGAGCCTGGATCAGGTGGTCGAAGCCGTTCGCGAGGGGTTCGAACAAGGCGAGGTGCTCGCCAAGGCCGCCGGGCACCAGATCGTGGTCCGCCAGTTGCTGACGGCCATGCGGCACCAGGCCCGCTCGATGGAGATCGCCGAACTGGCCATTGCCTATCGCGATGCGGGGGTGGCCGGGTTCGACATCGCGGGCGCCGAGGCGGGATTCCCTCCCACCCGGCACCTGGACGCGTTCGAGTACCTCCAGCGGGAGAACGCGCACTTCACCATCCACGCCGGCGAGGCCTTCGGTCTGCCCTCGATCTGGCAGGCGATCCAGTGGTGCGGGGCGGACCGCCTCGGCCACGGCGTACGGATCGTCGACGACATCGCGGCCGCCGACAGCGCATTGCTGGATCTGGCCTCGGTCGACCTGGCGAAGGTGGAGCTCGGCCGGCTCGCGGCGTACGTGCGGGACCGGCGGATCCCGCTCGAGATGTGCCCGAGCTCGAACCTGCAGACCGGCGCGGCCGACTCGATCGCGCATCACCCGATCGGGCTGCTCACGGCGCTCAAGTTCCGCGTGACGGTCAACACCGACAACCGGCTGATGAGCGGCACCACGCTGAGCCGCGAGTTCTCCTTGCTGGCCGAGGCGTTCGGCTACGACCTGGCGGATATCCGCTGGTTCACCATCAACGCGATGAAGAGCGCCTTCCTGCCGTTCGAGCAGCGCCTCGCCCTGATCAACACCATCATCAAGCCCTGGTACGCCGACGCCCTCGCCTAACCACTGGCTCCAGGCCAGCCGTCGCGACCGAGACGTGCTGCCTCACCGCGGTACGCCACCACGACCACCCCACGGCCTGGTCACAAGCGTCCGATGAACGGCGACACGCCTGGTCACAAGCGTCCGATGAACGGCGACACGCCGCGTCACTAGGGTCCGATGAACGGTATGCGATGTCGGGCGTTATGGCGCTGGGTTGGGTGAGGTGGGGATTGCCGAGGGCGTGGGGAGGACGCGTGTCTTGGTGGTGGAAGGCTGGCTGGCGGTGGTTGTTGCCGTGACGGCGTAGATCTCCTGGCGGGGGTCCGTGGGCAGGGTGATCGACTGGACCTGCTTGCCCGGGGTCAGCGGCAGTCTCGCCTCGAAGAGTGAAACGGGCGGCCCGACCACTCCGACCCCGCGCTGAATCCGGTGCGCGTTGCGCAAGGCAACGGTGTTACCCGCAGCGGCGGATCCAGCCCAGTCCGTCAGCACCAGCGGCGCCTTCGACGTACTCCCGTCCTCGTAGCCGATCAGGACTTCGCCCGTGACGGCGCCGTTGTGCGCCGCGCCGGCAATCCGTACCTCGTTAAAGGCTCCGGCGGGGATGAGGATCGACTCGCCCGTGGTCTCGACGAAGTTCTTGGCCGTACCCGACGCGTCCGGGGCGAAGTACGTCGTACCGCCCAGGTCGACCTGGCCCGCGACGGGCAACAGCGCGGCGTCGTAGCTCCAGCCACCGCCGTCGAAGTCGCCCGCGGCGTTGTCGGCGACAGTGGCCGTGCCGTCGTGGTCGTAGTACTCGGACAGGTCGACCGCGCACGAGTCGGCCGTTGACGCCGCGCACCGGGCCTGCCGGATCACGACGACGGCCTGAACCGCCTTATCCGCAAGACCTCGTGACGACACCACCACGTTGATCGGATACCGCCCAGGCGCCGCACCGGCCGGAATGCCGACCGTTAGCACTACTGCCTTCTGCGTTGGTAGGCCATCCGAATCCACTCGTAGCGACGTCGCGGTGGGCTTGACCGTCCACCCAGCGGGCGCCGTCGCGCGTACCGATACGCGCCGGGATCCCCGGTCCTGCACGAGGATTTCGGTGCTAAGGGCAACGGTCTGTGCTGAGTCCTTCGCTGGACGGGCCACCTCGGCGGGGTTGATCGCCGCGTCCACCGTGGCGTACGGAATGCCGTCGCCAGCCGAGACCGAAGGTGGTTGCGCCGACTTCGCCGTACCCCAGTCGCCCGGGCGGTTCGACACGCCGTACCGGACGGAGGCGCCGCGCCGGAGCTGGTCCCAGGTGAACCACGGCTTGTTCCAGGACTTGCCGTTGATCCGCGCGGCAGTGATGTATCGCCGAGCGTCGTCGGTGCCCGGGGCAACGATCGAGAGCGTGCCGCCTTGGTTGCCGAAGGCTCCGACCTTCACGCGCACGCTTTCGAACTGCGGCGTGGTCACCGTGAAGAAGTTGGCGCCGCTCATCGTCGGGTAGATCCCGACCGAGCTGAAGACGTACCAGGCGGACATCGTGCCGAGGTCGTCGTTGCCGGTCATGCCGTCCGGCCCGTTCGTGAACAACGTCATCGCCGCGCGGACCACTGTCGCGGTCTTGTGCGGCGCGCCGGTCCACGCGTACATGTACGGCGCGAGCAGATCGGGCTCGTTGTTCGGGTTGTACGTCGCCTTGCCGTAGTACTCGAAGGGCCCTTGCACCCAGTCGGTTCGGGCCGTACCGGCGGGATCCGTCAGGAGCTTGTCGTAGACGAAAAAGTCGTCGAGCCGCTTCTCCGTCGCGCGGCGCCCACCCATCAGGTCGACCAGCCCGGCCGGATCCTGCGGTACGAGCCACTGGTATTGATAGGCGCCGCCTTCGTGGAACGCGTGCGCGCCGTCCAACGGGTCGTACGGGCTGAGCCACACGCCGGACTTCGTGCGCGGGCGGAAATGCCCGATGCCCGAATCCCAGATGTTCCGATAGGCCTGCGCGCGAGCCGCGAACATTCGCGCGTCGGCCTTCTTGCCGAGGGCTCGCGCCATCAGGGCGAGACTGCCGTCGGCCGCGGCGTACTCCAGGGTGGCCGAAGCGCCGTGGGAGCAGTCGTTGTCGCCACCCTTGTGGAGGCAATCGCGCGCCCGGTCGAGCGGGAACGGTACGTATCCCCTCTCGCCGTAGTACGCCGCGCCGGCTCGTCCGTTGTGCGGCAGCTCTGCTGGCGGTACGGCGGTCGCGTTCTTCCGGAGCAGCTCGTAGGTCTCCTGCTCGTAGCCCTTCAGCAGGCCCTTCGACCAGCCCTCAACCAGGAACGGTGTCACGGGGTCGCCGGTCATGATGTTGGTCTCGGAGTTCGCCAAAGACCACCGAGGCAACCAACCGCCTTCGCGGCCGTGAGCCAGGACGGACAGATGGGTGTCGCGGGCAACCTTCGGTGCGATCAGTTCAACCAGCTGATTCTGCGGGCGATACGTGTCCCACAAGGAGAAATTCTGGTACGGCGTGTAATCGGTTGCCTTGCGCACCGTTCCGTCGAAGCCGCGGTAGTTGCCGTCGACATCGCTCGCCACATTCGGATGTAGCACTGAGTGATAGAGCGCGGTGTAGAACGCCGTCTGCCGATCCGCCGTACCGCCGGCCACCTCGATGCGGTGCAGCATCTCGTTCCACTCGGCGGTGAGCTTGCGCTGGGTGGCGTCGAAGTCGAAGCTGTCGCCGGTCTCGGCCACCAGGTTGGTCCGGGCCCCGGCCACCCCCGTGTACGAAAGGCCGACCTTCAGTACGACGTCGTCGTCCGTTGCCGGATCGAAGGTGACCCAGCCGCCGTTGCCGCCGGTGGTGGCCGATTCGCGACTGCCCGGGGTCTTCACGTCGCCCTTCCAGGTTCCGTACGACGCGAACGGCCGGTCGAACTCGGCGCTGAAGTAGAGCGTGTGCCGGTCAACGCCCGCGCAGAAGTTGCCCGCGTTGATGCGGCCCTCGATCCGCCGGTCGCCGACGATGGTCAACTCCGACGAGAAAACCCGCTGCTGAGCTTTGCCGGTGTTGAACAGCACGTTCGCCGGTTTGGCCGGGTCGAACTTGTACCGCTGCCAACCGGTGCGGGCCGTCGCGGTGAGCGAGACGTCCACGCCGTACCGGTCGAGGTGTACCTGGTAGAGGCCGGGTTTCGCGGACTCGCGCGCGTGACTGAAGACGGAGCCGTACTGGTCGTGCCGGACCGACTCGACCGGGCCGCTCGTCGGCATCACCGGGAGTTCGCCCATCACCTCGCAGCCGACGCCCGACAGATGGGTCTGGCTGAAGCCGTACAGAGTGTTGCGGGTGTAGTCGTAGCCGCCCTGACCGCCGGTGTCGGGACTGACCTGGGCCATGCCGAACGGCGCGGAGGCCCCGGGAAAGGTGTTGCCGAAGTTCTGCGTGCCGACAAACGGGTTCACCAGGGCGGTCAGGTCAGCCGGGACCGCGGCGGCGGCGACCGTGGGAGCGAGGTGCAGCCCGGTGGTGAGCAGGCCGAGGGCCGCCAGCGAAGCGGCCAGGCGGGGCGATCGGGGCATGGCGGGCCTCCGTATTGCACGCACGGTGACAGGGTTGTGGCACCGTGTCATGCAATGTCCCACGTTGTCAACGGGTCACGGTCCGAGGCGTCCGATGAAGCCCGACACGCCCGGTATTAAGCGTCCGACGACACGACGGTGGGTGGTCACAAGCGTCCGATGAGTGCCGACACGCCTGGTCACAAGCGTCCGATGACACGCCGAGGGGGTGGCTAGAGGGGGTGGGTCCAGCGGGACCAGGTGGGTTGGGGGGTGTAGCCGGCGGTGCGCCAGCTGGGGTGGGCCTGGGTGTTGGCGTCGTGGACCATGGCGTCCGCCCGGGTTCCGCCGTACGACTTGAGGAGGGCTTCGGCGCGGGTGATGAGTTCGCGGCCGATGCCCTGGCGGCGGTGGGCCGGGTCTACGGCCAGGCGATAGAGGTGGCAGCGCCAGCCGTCCCAGCCGGCGATGATGCTGCCCACGATGGTGCCGCCCGCGCCCTCGCCCGATCCCGCTTGCACGTCCTCGCTCGGGGTTGGCACGGCGGTGTGGATGGCGAGGATCAGGGCGGTGGGGTCGCGGTGGATCAGGCGGCGGATGGCGTCGGGGGAGTCCGGTGGGCGGTCGGCGTCTTCGGCGGCGCGGGCCCAGAACTCCAGGATCGCTTCGGCTTCGGCGACTTCCGCGTTCCGGTACACAACAGGCATAGGTCTCAGTAGATCGCCGGATCAGCCTCCGGGGCGAACCGTTATCCCGCACATTGGAACGTACGGCGGTAATCCTGGGGTGCCACGCCGACGACCCGGCGGAAGTGGTGGCGCAACAGGGCGGCGGTGCCGAAGCCGGACTCGGCGGCGATCTGCTCGAGGCCGAGGTTGGTCTGTTCCAGCAGGGTGCGGGCATGCAGCACTCGCTGGGTGGTGACCCACTTGAGCGGGGTGGTGCCGGTTTCGGCGACGAACCGCCGGGCGAAGGTCCGGTCGGACATGCGCGCGCGGCGGGCGAGATCCGGCACGGTGTGTTCGGTGGCGAGGTTGTCGACCATCCAGTCGAGGATCGGCTGCAGGCTTTCGCCGGTGGCCTCCGGCACGGGCAGATCGACGTACTGCCGTTGTCCGCCGTCGCGCTGCGGCGGTACGACCATGCGCCGGGCGATGCGGGTGGCCACGGCGGCACCGAGTTCGCGCCGGACCAGGTGTAGGCAGGCGTCGATGCCGGCCGCCGTACCGGCGCTGGTGATGATGTTGCCGTCGTCGACGAAAAGCACGTCCGGGTCGAGATTCGCCTTCGGGAACTTCTCGCGGAAGTCGTCGGTGTAGCGCCAGTGCGTGGCGCACTTCCGGCCGTCGAGTAGACCCGCGGCGCCGAGCACGTACGCGCCGGAGCAGACCGTGAGCAGGATCGCGCCCCGGGCGGCCGCGGCGCGGAGGGCCTCGAGTACGTCGGCCGGGTACTTGCCGCGCTTGGAGGTGGCTGGAACCGCGACCAGGTCCGCGTCCTCGAGGGCGTCCAGTCCGTACGGCGCGATCACGGCCGAGTGGCTGCTGGTCTGCAGTGGTTCGTTCGGCTTGGAGGCGCAGACGCGGAAGTCGAACGCCGGCACCCCATCATCGGTTCGGTCCACGCCGAACACCTCGGCGAGGACGCCGAACTCGAACAGGGCAACGTCTTCCAGCAGCACGACGGCGATCTTGCGCATCATGGCTCCAGACTGGCAGAAATTTGTGGAAGTGGGTCAGTTTTGCCAATTGTGGCCGAATCTCGATGGTAGCAAGATTACTGCCATGACCGGAATCGTAGTACTCACAGTCCTCGCACTGGCCCTCATCGCGGCCCTCGAGATCAGCAACCGGCGCCACTCGTCGCAGCTGGGCCGGGGCCTCAACGGCTCCACCGCCGCCGGCGATCGCGACCTCGCCAGGACCAAGCTCGACCTGCTCGCCCTGGGCGCGGCGGCCGAGCCCTTCAGTCACAAGCCGATGGCGCAGGATGAGAACGTGCTCTCGTTGCGCGCCACCCGCACCTTCACCCACCGCCACGCCGCCTGATGCCGGCCAGCCCCGGCTGGCCCATCCACAGCCCTTTGCGTTCATTCGTCGGAGTACGGCTTAGACGCCGGCCGTATTCCGACGAATGAACGCAAAGGTTTGTGGGAGGGGTGGCGGTTCAGACCGTCTGGGGCAGCTTGCGCCAGGTCGGGCGGGTCTTGTTGGTGATGCCGCGCAGGACGCCTTCAAGCGGCCCGTACTCGAAGTGGTTCATCCACAGCCGGCTCAGCACCAGCTGGGCCGCGAAGATCGCGAAGGCGAAGACCACCATCTCCAGCGGTGATACCTGGCCCACGAGGCCGAAACCCACGCCGGTGAAGATGATCATCGTGGCGACCGACTGGCCGATGTAGTTCGAGAGGGCCATCCGGCCGGTCGGCGCGAGGGCCTTGCTGAAGGCGGCACCGCGGGTGGTGTGCAGGAAACGCAGCACGGTCGCGACGTACGCCGCGGTCAGGAACGGCGCGGTCATCACACTGGCCAGTACGGCGAGCGTGTGGCCGTTGCCGCCGGCGGTGGCGTAGATGGCGCCGCCCGCGATACCGACGGGGAAGCCGATCAGCTGGACCTTGCGCAGGACCGGCTCGTGGCCGGTCACACCCGAAAGCAGGCGACGGCGTCCGGCGACCATGCCGATCAGCAGTGCGGCCAGTGTGGTCGGGCCCTGCATCGACACGATCGACAGGCCGTAGAGCGGGAGAGCCTTGAGGTGTTCGCCGATCACGCCGCCGAACCCGCCGGCGAGATTGGCCGTGGTCTCCTGGGCCGCGGCCATGGCTCCGGCCGGGTCGAGCAAGGTCGAGCTGTCCATCAGCAGGCCGGTCGAACCCATTGCCAGTAGCAACCAAATGTAGATGCCTGCAGCAACGATGAGGGCGGTCTTGTCCTTCACCTTGTGCATGGCCAGCAGGATCAGGCCGATCAGCGCGTACACGGTGAGGATGTCACCGGTGATCAGGAGGATCATGTGCAACCAGCCGAGTACGAACAGGCCACCCAGCCGGCGCAACATCCGCGGCTTGAACTGCGCGCCCGCCCGCCGTGCCGCCTCCAGTTGCAGCTGGAAGCTGTAGCCGAACAGGAACGAGAAAAGCAGGTAGAACTTCATGTCGACAAAGGTGCTGCTGAGCCAGCGCACCGCATGGTCGAGACCCGAGTCGTACGCCGGGTCCTCGGCGACGTGGATCGGATAACCCGACGCCGCGAAGGTGATGTTGACGATGAGAATGCCGAGCAGCGCGAACCCGCGCAAGGCGTCGACATCGGAAATGCGCGACCGGGCCGCGAGTTCGGAGGTTGTCATGCGTTCAGTCCACCAGCGGACTCGACCGTGATCAGTCGCGCTGACTCCTCGATCGCCGGTGGACTTTTACCTACCCCGAGCCAACCCTTACGGGGAAACCGGCGTCCTACCCTGCGAATCCACGCGACAGCGGAAAAAGGAGTCACGTCATGAAACGCAGGACGTTTTTGCGCGGTCTGGCCGCGAGCGCGATCGCCGCGCCGGCCGCCGCGCTGGCTGGCGCTGAAGGCGCGCTCGCGGCGGGCGCCGCGGTGCAGGAGGTCGACGCCGCCGCGGCCAGCTACTACGTCGCGACAACCGAGCAGACGAAGAACAAGATCCTGGTCTTCCCGAAGAACAAGGCGTTCTCGGACGCCAACGTGCATTGGAGTTTCAGCCCGGGCGGTGGCGGCTGGAGCAATCTGTCCGACATCAAGATCCGCAACACCGAGGCGCAGGGCTGGATCGCACTGGTGGCGGCGTCCGGTGGTCGGGCGGGAATCGTCGACATCGGCAGCGAGAAGCACACCGAGCTGAACGACCTGAAGTGGTCGGCCTCGCCTGGCGGTAACCCGCACGCGATCGAGCGCGTACCGGGCAATGGCTCGGTGATCGTGGCCAGCAGCGGGGGCAAGTTGACGTTGTACTCGCCGAGTTCGGTGTCGAACCTCAGCACTCTCAAGGCTGTGCAGACCGTCAGCTACGGCGGCGCTCACGGCGTGCTGTGGGACCCGACGTACGAGTTGCTCTGGGTCGTCGGGCAGAACAGGGTCAGCCACTACGCCGTGATGGGCAGCGGACGGAACACGCGGCTGAAGTACGGCCGCCACTTCAGTCTGGGCAGCGGCAACCTGGGGCATGACCTCCAGCCGGACTACACCAACAAGAACAAGTTGCTGCTCACCGCCACCAAGGGCGTTTGGGAACTGCTCACCGACAGCGGCAACTTCCGCGTGCGGAAGATCTCGAGCGAGACCCGCGTCAAGTCGTACGTGAAGCACTCGTCCGGTGAGGTCGTCTCCATCCGCGGTGACAACACCGAACCGCGCAAGTGGGCCAACAAGACCGTCCGCTTCTCCGCCTCTCCCGACCGCTCCCGCAGCGGCGCCCAGTTCTACAAGGCCCGAATCTGGACCGCCGCCTTCCAGTGATTCCCGCCGCTGAGTTCGCGGCGCCGCCGACCTGGGCGCCGCGACTCGGCACAGGAAGAGCAGTTTCACCGGTAGCTGGACGATTTTCGCCGGACCAGAGATTTCCCTTTGGGGTCAGCGCGTTTGCGGAATCAGCAAATACCGGTAGCGCTTTCATCAAGCTGTGAAGCAAGTTCCGGAACCGTGGGCCCGTTGACATGGAAGCGCTCCCAAAGCACGATCTTGCTGCGACCTCCCGCTCGAGTCGCATCCGCCCACAGTCAAGCTCTTGCGTGACCGATGGCACGCCCCTGGCATTTCCCAATGCCATTCAGGGCGCTACGTCGGTGTTGCCAGAATCGGTCGGTTCGGCCATTCATGCCTGCCAAATCCGCCGATTTCCGCCGTGCCCGCAAGATGGTTGGCTGGCTTCATGAACCGGAGGGAAAATGTTCAGATTGCGAACTCGCCTCACCACGGTCCTTGCGCTGGCTGCCTTGGGCATCACCGGCGCCGGGCTGGCACCGGCCGGCAGTCAGGCGGCCCCGACAGCGATCGGCGGCAGCTTTGTGGACAACTTCGACGGGTTCAACACCGGCCGGTGGCACAAGGCTGACGGCTGGAGCAACGGCAGCATGTTCAACGTGGGCTGGCGTGCCGACCACGTCTGGTTCAGCGGCGGTGTCGCCGGTCTCAAGCTGGACAATGTCCCTTGCCCGAGCGGCTGTTCAGGCAAGCCGTATGCCTCCGGGGAGCTTCGCACCAACGATTTCTACTCGTATGGCCGCTACGAGGTCCGTATGAAGGCGGTCAAGGCCGCCGGCACGGTGACCGGATTCTTCACCTATACCGGCCCGAGTGACGGTAAGCCCTGGGACGAGATCGACATCGAGATCCTGGGGAAGAATCCCACCCAGATGCAAACGAACTACTTCACCAACGGCGTCGGTGGACACGAGAAGGTCATCAACCTGGGCTTCGACGCCTCGGCCGGCTATCACACCTACGCCATCGAATGGTGGAACAAAGGCACGATCAACTGGTTCGTTGACGGCCGCCTCGTCCACCAGGAGAACGGCTCGCGCGGTCCGCTGCCGACCAATCCCGGGCGCATCATGCTGAACCTTTGGCCAGGGACTGGGGTCGACGGCTGGCTGGGTCCCTTCAACTACTCCGGACCGCTGAACGCCACCTTCGACTGGCTTCGCTACACCGCCTACTAGTGTCCTTCCGACTCAGGACACTAGCGCAGAGGCCCACTCCGGCTGACGGCCGCCAGCTGAGCCGCCGTCGGGGTCGGGGCGCGTAATCGGCTGGCGGTCCGCGCTGACGGATGCGAGAGTCTCGGCATGGCTGACTATCGCGAGGTGAATCGGGCCGCGTGGGACGAACGCGCTCCGGCCCATGCGGCCTCCGCCGATTACGGTCTGCAGCGGTTTGTGGACGACCCGGCTGTTCTCAGCGACGTGGTCCGGTTCGACCTGCCGCGTCTCGGCGAGGTGCGCGGCCTGCGCGGCGTACATCTGCAATGCCACATCGGGACTGACACGGTCTCGCTGGCGAGGCTGGGCGCCCGGATGAGCGGGCTGGACTTCTCCCCGGCCGCGATCACGGAGGCGCGGCAGCTCGCCGCGAAGACCGGCGCGGAGATCGACTTCCACGAGGCCGACGTGTACGACGCGGTGGAGGTGCTCGGCGCCGAACAGTACGACCTGGTCTTCACCGGTATCGGCGCGTTGTGCTGGCTGCCGAGCGTGGATCGCTGGGCCCAGGTCGTGGCGGGTCTGTTGAAGCCGGGTGGGCGGTTGTTCATTCGCGAGGGTCACCCGATGCTCTGGTCCCTCGATGACGCCCGGGCCGACGGCCTGCTGACGGTCGGCTATCCGTACTTCGAGCAGCCGGAAGCGAACGTCTTCGACGAACCCGGCACGTACGTCGAGACGCAGGCCGAATTCACCCACACCGTGACCCACGAGTGGAACCACGGTCTGGGCCAGATCGTGACGGCCCTGCTGGAGGCCGGTCTGCAGCTCACCGCCTTGTCCGAGCACGACAGCGTGCCCTGGGAGGCCCTGCCTGGGCTGATGACCCAGGCGGACCTCGGCGAATGGCGGCTGACCGACCGCCCGGAGCGGCTGGCGGCCTCGTACACCCTGCAGGCCGTCAAACTCCGCTGATCCCGGTCAGCGCTTCTTGTCGCGCAACTTCTGGACCATCTCCTTGGCCTTGCGCTGGTTCTCCGGCTTGCTCAGCTCACGCTGGGCGATCTGTGCGACCTTGGCGATCACACCCGCCTTCAGTGCACCCTTGATGAAACCCATCTTGGGCCTCCTTTCCCGGCCGGTCACCTGCCACCAGTGGCACGTTCCGGCTCACCGTCCTGGTTAGACCGTAGCTGTGCCCGCCAAGGAACACCCGGAAACCGTCGGTGGTTCAGGGCACAATGGGGGAATGCCCGAGTTGCCGGAGGTGGAGTCCCTGGCGGCGTTCCTGCGGGAGCGAGCCGTCGAGCGGGCGATCGTGCGTGCCGACATCACCGCGATCAGCGCCCTGAAGACCTACGACCCGCCGATCTCCTCGCTGGTGGGCCTGCTGATCGACGATGTCCAGCGGCACGGCAAATTTCTGGATATCTCGGCCCAAGGCGTGCACCTGATCGTGCACTTGGCCCGCGCCGGCTGGTTGCGCTGGCGCGAGGAGCAATCGACCAGCCTGGTCCGGCCGGGCAAGGGCCCGATCGCCTGCCGGGTGGTGCTCGACGACGGTTCGGGGTTCGACCTGACCGAGGCCGGCACCCAGAAGAAGCTCGCGGTGTATGTCGTTCGTGACCCGGCCGAGGTCCCGGGCATCTCCAAGCTCGGGCCGGATCCGTTCTCGCTGACGGCGGAGGACTTCGCCGAGATCATGAAGGCGGCCGGGCGGGTCCAGCTCAAGGGCGTGCTGCGCAACCAGTCGATCATCGCCGGCATCGGCAACGCCTACTCCGACGAGATCCTGCACGTGGCGAAGATGAGCCCGTTCAAACCGGCGTCCAACCTGTCGGAGGACGAGCTCACCGTGCTGTACGACGCGATGCGCTCGACCCTGGAGGACGCGGTCAAGCGCTCGGCCGGTCTCGCGGCGCAGGACCTCAAGTCCGAGAAGAAGAGCGGCCTGCGCGTGCACGGCCGCAAGGGCCAGAAGTGCCCGGTCTGCGGCGACATCATCCGCGAGGTCAGCTTCGCCGACTCCTCTCTGCAGTACTGCGCGACCTGCCAGACCGGCGGCAAACCATTGGCTGATCGACGCCTCTCAAAACTTCTCAAATAAATTTTGGCGGCCCTGTCGATTTCGCTGTCGGCCCTTCGACGCTGTGGTGAGAGACACCGAGAGCCGGTGTCACCGCAACCGCAAGGAGCCGATCATGGGATCGATCAAGTCCAGCCTCTTCATCTCGCTCGACGGTGTCATCGAGGCGCCGGAGACCTGGCACTTCGACTACTTCAACGACGAGATGGGTGCTGCGGTCGGCGCGCTGATGAGCGAGGCCGACGCCACCTTGCTGGGACGCCAGACGTACGACGAGTTCGCCGCCTACTGGCCGCAGGCCGACCCCAGCGACCCGTTCACCGAGCAGATGAACGGCGCCAAGAAGTACGTCGTCTCCAGCACGCTGGAAGACGCGACCTGGGAGAACTCGTCCATCGTCAACGGTGACGTCGTGGCCGAACTGACCGCGCTCAAGCGGGACCAGAACCTCGGCACCACCGGCAGCGCCACCTTGGTCCGCTGGATGCTCGAGCAGGGCCTGGTCGACGAGCTGCACCTGCTGGTCCACCCGGTCGTGGTCGGCAGCGGCAAGAAGCTCTTCGCCGACGGCGCCAAGGTCCCCCTCACCCTGATCAACTCCACCACCTTCAAAACCGGCGTCCTCCACCTCGTCTACGCCCCCGCCAAGTCCGAGGCCTGAACCAACCAGCCAGACGCCCGCAACGCCGTACCACCCGAGCTCCTGCGTCGAACCGCCTGGGCGCAACGCCGTACCCGATCAGCTCTGCGTCGATTCGCCCGGATTTGCCCGCCAACCGTTGGCTTGCAGACTGGCCCGCCGCGCAAGCGGGGCAAAACCAGGCGAATCGACGCAGGGCCGAGGCGGTTCCGCCTGTGGCTGGTGGATCCGGTTCTGGTGGTTAGGTCATCTGGTCGAACATGGACTTCACGTCGGCTGAGTTCGGGGTGGCTAGGAGGAGTGGTGTGCCGCTGGTGGTTCGGCGGGAGGTCACGGCGAAGACGTAGCCGAGGTTCTGGTTGATCCGGTCCTTCAGCCAAGGCCCGCCGCTCGCGCCGCCGTTCATGGTGCAGGGCAAGGCCGCGTCGGTGCTGCCGGCGTACCAGCGGTACGAGGTGCCGTCGCAGTAGTACGGAACCTGCCCGTTGTACGGCGGCTCCGCCGGCCAGCCCCAGATGCGGACGCCACCCTGGTCCGGGCTGTTGCCCCAGACCAGGCCGTTGCCGCCGACGGCGTCGACGAGGTTCTGCCCGTTGCGCGGGTGGAACGTGACGAAAGCCTGGTCATGGCTGAAGTCGCTGTTGTTCGTCCACGACGTGAACGCGCGGGCGGTCTTCCAGTTCCACAGGCCGTAGCCGGACTGGCCGTTGTAGTACGCCGGGGCGAACGCGATGTTGGCATGCCAGCCCTGACCCGCGCCGGAGTGCACGCAGTGGCCCGCGGTGATGGTCAGGTTCTTGTAGTTGTTGTTGATCGTGGAAGCGGAGCACACGTAGTTGCGGCCGTTGTAGGTGAAGAACACCTTGCCTGCCGTCGATGGCACGGGATCAGCCATGGTCTGGTTGCCGCTACCGAGCTTCGGCGCAACCGGGTGAGAAGCCACTCCCGCGGTCTTCCCGGCATTGGAGTCCGGCGTGCTCTTCGGTGAGTCACCCTTGGCGGCGTGCAACACGGCGGGGTTGTCGGCCGGGATGGCGGTTCGCAGCTTCTCGGCGGTCCAATACCCGGCCGCGTCGAGCGCCCCGGCCGGAGCCTTGCCAGACAAAGGCGGCGCGTTGACCGAGGTGGTGAGCCCCGCCGGGCCAGTGGGTGGCGGGGTGGCGGACGAGCCGCCGATGGCTAGCGTGCTGAGGGCGAGTGTGCCGGCGAGGGTGAGACCACCGAGGCGGCGAAAGGACTTCCTACGCAGAGCAAAGCTGGACATGCGACTCCTTGCTTGTTCCGGGCGGAAAAAGAGTCGTGCACGATAAGTAGTCGGTTGATAGCGCTCAGTAGATTAGAAGGTGGCCTCCGCGAAAAAGCAAGGGCAATCGCTATCCCGCCACCCCCGCGACCGACCGCACTCCGCCTCGCGCATCGCGGCCTGGGCGCGCGGCAGTCATGGCGGATGGGCTCGACGGTGCTCTGGGCGAGTGGGCGCCACGGCTGGCGGAGCCACTACAGGCGGTCTGGGATGATCGGGTCATGTCTGAGATTCCTGCCATCACGCTCGCCGATCTGACCGACGAGATGCTGGCCGATGTTCATGTGCTCGATGTCCGCGAGGACGACGAATGGGCCCGCGGGCACATCGCCGGCGCCCAGCACATCCCGCTCGGCGAACTGCAGGCCCGCGTGGCCGAGGTGCCGAAGGACCAGCGCATCGTCTGCGTCTGCGCGGTCGGCGGCCGTTCCGGCATGGCGACGCAGTTCCTGAACGCCGAAGGCCGCGACGTGATCAACCTCGACGGCGGCATGTACGCCTGGGCCGGCGCAGGCCGTCCCCTCAGCTTCGACTGACCTCACAGCCCTGGCCGCCGACCACCCGCGGCTCGGCTGATGGGTGCCCTTCCGGCTCCCGGCTCGGGCTGCCCGCAGGATTAGCCTGCGATAGGTTCGCCAGATATCTACCGGTTAAGCACCGGACGGGTTACTTTGTCACCGTCCGGTCGACCGGCGTACACCCGGGCCTCACCTCCCGGTAGGGCGCGCGGCGTCGGATGGCCGCGTCCGCCCTGTCGAGGAGGCCCCATGCCGTCGTACGTCCGTAAGACATCCCGGTTGGCCAGCGGTTTGCTGGCCGGCGTGCTCACCGGCGGTCTGGTGACCACCTTGGTAGTGCCAACCGCCGCCGCATTCACGCCAGAGCCCGAGCTGTCCCGGGACCGGCTAGCCGCCGCCGGGGTGGTCGAGGCGCACCGGGGTTCGTCGGCGGTCTCGGACATCCCGGATGTCGCACTGGCGCCGCCGGGCGAAGGCCTGGTCACGAGGCGCTCGGACACTCCGGTGGCGCCCGGCGTCACGTACACCAGCTTCGATCGGCTGGACGCTCGCGGCTGGTTGCGAGGCGACATCCTGGTCGCGGACCTGGACGCCGGTGGGGTGAAGGTGGACTACCTCAACCCCGGCACGGTCTCGGGCCGCGAGGTGCTCAGTCAGCAGGTGGCCCGCAAGGGTGCGATCGCCGGGGTCAACGGCGACTTCTTCGACATCAACGACACGGGCGCACCGCTCGGCGTCGGCATTGAGCGCGATGAGGACGGCGGCGCGGGGCGGCTCGTCAACGCGCCCGCGAGCGGTCACAACGAGTCGGCCGTTATCGGCGCCGACGGCATCGGCCGCATCGCCCAGGTCTTTCTCGCCGGTACGGCAACAGACGACGACGGCAGCAAGCTCGACCTGACCAACCTCAACTCGCCGGAGGTCAAGGCGGGTGGCGTGGGTCTTTACACGCCGCAGTGGGGCGCGACGCCGCGGACCAGGACCGTGGACGGTGTCGCGGCTGTGCGCGAGATCGTGCTGCGCGACGGGGTGGTCGTCTCCAGCAACACCGCAGCCGGTACGACGCCGCTCGCCGCCGGGGAACTCGCGCTGATCGGCCGGGACGCCGGTGCCACCGCGCTGACCGCCTTCGAACCGGGCGAGAAGGTCGTCGTGAACTACGGCCCACGTAGCGACGCGGCGGACATCGCCGTGAGCGTCAGCGGCAACATCCAGCTCGCCCGTGACGGCCAGGTGCTGAACGTCGATGACACCGCGTTGCACCCGCGCACCGCGATCGGCTTCTCGGCCGACGGCCGCCGGATGGTGCTGCTCACCGTGGACGGCCGGATGGCGGATTCGCGCGGTCTGACCGAGCGGGAGCTCGGCCGGCTGATGCTCGACCTCGGCTCGGACGACGTACTGAATCTCGACGGTGGTGGCTCGTCCACGATGCTGCGGCGAGCGCCTGGCGAGGTCACGCCCGAGGTGGTGAACAAGCCTTCCGACGGCGCCGAGCGGCTGACCCCGAACGGCCTCGGCCTGCTGCCCGTCAAGGGATCCGGCCGCCTGAAGGGCTTCCGAATCGAGGCGACCGGTACGGCGGATGCCGCCGCCGACGCCGACCTGAGCCACAGCGCCCGGGTACTGACCGGCCTGAGCCGGGTCCTCGCCGCTCGCGGTCACGACGAGACGTACGCCGCGGTCGCGGGCGTGCCGTTGTGGACCGCCGGGCCGCATGTCCGCGTGGCGGGGAATCTCGGCGAAGCGGTCGTCACCGGCCGGCTCGCCGGTGAGACCTCCGTGTCCGCGATCCGTGGCCAGGCGCACGGGCGCTTCCCGCTGACCGTTCTCGGCAAGCCCGTGCGCCTCGCTCCTTCCACCCGGCAGGTCTCACTGCCGGCCACCAGCACCTTCAGCATCAACGGGTACGACGCGAACGGCTTCGCCACCTGGGTGGAGCCGCGCGATCTCCGCCTCGAGTACGACGCCACGCTGATCAAGGTCGTTGCCAAGGGCAATGGATTCGCCGTCACCCCGCTCGGCGACGGCCCGGTTTCGACCGTGGTCAAGGCGAAGGCGGCCGGCCTGAGTACGGAACTGGCCGTCACCGCGGGTCTGACCGCGCAGGTCGTCGACGAGCTGGACAACCTCAACGGCTGGCAGGCCACGGGCTTCCCGGTGGTCGTGAGTGCGAGCAAGTCCGTTGCCGAAGGCCACGATGGTGGTAGCGCGATCGCCCTGGACTACTCGTTGACCGGGACAACGGCCACGCGCGCGGCGTACCTGGCCCAGACCGTTCAGCAGACGTTGCCCGGGCAGCCGCAAAAGCTCGGCGCTTGGGTGTACGGCGATGGCAAGGGCGCTTGGTTGCGCGCCAACCTGTACGACGCCGCGGGTGGTGCCGCGAAGACGGTGAACCTCGCGGCGGCCGTCGACTGGACCGGCTGGAAGTACGTCGAGGCGGACATCCCGCCGGGGCTGACCATGCCGTTGCGGTTCTTCCGGCTGTACGTCGTGGAGACCGCGCCGACCCGGCAGTACTCGGGCCGGATCGTGGTGGACGACCTGACCGTGCGCAGCGCGCCGCCCGTTGACCTGGCGCCGCCCGCCAAGGTGATCGACCCGATGGTGATCACCGACGGCACGGTCGGCCCGAACCGGTGGAAGTTCGCCGTACTCTCAGACGCTCAGTTCACCGCGGACAACCCGGACTCGGACATCGTGCAGCAGGCGCGTCGTTCGATCCGCGAGGCGCTCGCGCAGTCGCCGGAGTTCCTTGTTATCAACGGTGACTTCGTCGACCGGGCCTTCGCGAACGACATCGCCCTGGCCAAGCGCATCCTCGACGAGGAGGTCGCCGGCCGGGTTCCGGTGCACTACGTTCCGGGCAACCATGAGAGCTACGGCCCGGGCGATCTGTCCGAATGGTCGAAGGTCTTCGGCGCTCCAACCAGCACGTTCGACCACAAGGGCACGCGCTTCGTACTGCGTGACTCGTCGCTCGGTTCGTTGCGGGCGGGCGGATTCGCCCAGATCCTCGACCTGCGCCGCCAGCTCGACGACGCCGCCCGGAACAAGTCGATCCGGAACGTCGTGGTGATGGCCCACCACCCGATCAACGACCCGTCGCCGACCGCGAACTCCCAGCTGGCCGATCGCAAGGAGGCCGAACTGCTGGTTCGCTGGCTCGCCGACTTCCGGGCGTCGACCGGTAAGGGGGCCGCGTACCTGGCGGCCCACGCGGGCACGTTCGCGGCCACCCGCACGGATGGCGTACTGCTGCCGCTCACGGGTAACGCCGGCAAGGGTCCGTCGGCAGCACCCGACGCGGGTGGTTTCACCGGCTGGGCGCTGGTAGGCGTGGACGGTTCGGCCCGCGCGGCCGAGGCGCCGTACCGGCACTGGTCGTCGCCGGAGAGCGGGTGGCTCAAGCTGGAGCTCCGCCCGCACGTGGATGCGCTGGAGCTGAACGCGCCGGCGTCGGTGAAGGTGAACGCCTCGGCCCCGGCCGGTGCGACCGTCGTGCAGGACAACCGGCGAGTTCCGGTCGCGTTCCCCGTCTCGGCCGACTGGTCCGGCTCGTCGCTGCTGCACCTGGGTCCGGCCCGGGAAGCGCCGTTCTGGTCCGTCGCCGCCTTCGACCCGGCAAGCGGCCAGCTCACCGGCCTCCGCCCCGGCACCATCACCCTGACCGTCACCGTCAACAACACCACCAAGTCCACCCCCGTCACGATCACGCGCTAGTCCACGCATCCCAACTTTTGCGACGATCGGACCCGTTTTGCCGCTGCGAGGCCGCCTGTACCTGACAGGCAGCGGACGTGCGGCAAAACGGGTCCGATCGTCGCAAGAAGCGGTCGCAAAGTAAGGGTTCCAAGGAAGGTAGGGTCGAGGGATGGATGAGGTGCGCAAGCCGCGGCGGCTTCGGGTGGGGGATCGGGTGGCGGTGGTGGCCACGTCCGGGCCGGTGGTTGAGGCGCGCCTGGAGGTCGGGCTGAAGCTGCTTCGCGAGTGGGGTCTGGACCCGGTGGTGATGCCGTCCGTACTCGCGCGGCACGAGGTTTTCCCTTACCTGGCAGGCGATGACGCGGCCAGGGCGAAGGACTTCCGCGATGCTTGGCTCGATCCGCAGTACCAGGCCGTTCTCTGCGCCCGCGGTGGTTACGCCGCCCAGCGCATGCTCCAGCAACTCGACCTCGCCGAACTGACCTCAGCGCCGGACAAGCTGCTGCTCGGCTTCAGCGATGTCACGGTTTTGCACGAGGTGTTCCTCTCCGCGGGCCTGGTCACCGTGCACGGCCCGATGGTCGCGGCGGTCGAACAGCTCGCGGTCGAGGCGAGCCGGGATCGCCTGCGGGCCTTGCTGTTCGAGCCCGAGTCGATCACCGATCTGCTCGCGCCTTCAGCAGCTCGTACGTTGGTGTCCGGCCGCGCGGAAGGCCGTCTGCTCGGCGGCAACCTGGCGATGCTGGCGTCCTCTCTCGGTACGCCGACGGAGCTTCGGCCCGACGGCGCGATCGTTGTACTGGAGGATGTCGGCGAGGACGTCTACCGCCTGGACCGCTTGTTCACGCAGTTGCTGCGCGCGGGCTGGTTCGATCGGGTGGCAGGGCTGGTCATCGGCGACTTCACCGAGGCCGAGGGGCCGGGCCGGGTCGAGGACCTGGTCCACGATCGCCTTGCGCCCCTGGCAATTCCGATGGTCGGCCAGGTGCCGGTCGGTCACGCGGACCTCAACCTGGCGGTACCGCTCGGCGCGCCGGTGGTGCTCGACGCGACGGCGGCCACCCTCACCATGAGTGAATCGCCTTTTATTTAAGGGTTTCCGCCAAGAACGCCAAGGCCTTCGGATATGCGTCGAGCTGGTTGACCCGCTTGTGCAGGCCGTGGCCTTCGTCGGGGTAGACCAGTAGCTCGCACGGGATGTCCCGAGCGGCGAGCGCGGCGGCGATCTGCTCGGCCTCGGACAACGGGACCCGCGGGTCGTTCGCGCCGTGGATCACCAGCAGGGGCGCGCGGATCTGGTCGACCTGGTTGAGCGGGCTGGCCTGTTCGAGGAATTCCCGGTCTTCGGCCAACGACCCGTACTCGCGTTCGCGGGCCACCCGGCGGTAGTCCGAGGTGTTCTCCAGGAACGTCACCAGCGAAGCCATGCCGACCACGTCCACTCCGGCGGCCCAGCGCTCCGGCTGGAAGGCCAGTCCCGCGAGCACCATGTAGCCGCCGTAGGAACCGCCGTACAGCGCGGCACGTCGCGGGTCGAGGCCCAGCTCGGGCAGCCAGTCGTGGAGCGCCGCGAGATCCTTGACCGAGTTGAGCCGCAGGTACTTGTCGTCGAGGGAATACCAGCGTTTGCCGTATCCGGCCGACCCGCGCACGTTCGGAACGACGACGGTATGGCCTTGCCCGGCGAGCGCGATCGTCATCGGATGCCACACGCGGGCCGACATCCACTCGGGCCCACCGTGAACCAGCACCACGGCCGAACCGTCGCCACCGTCGGCCGGGCGGTAGACGAATACCGGGATCTGCTCGCCGTCGAACGACTTCACCCGGTGGCTCTCCGGCGTGGGCAGATTCGCCGGCAGCTCGGGCATATCCGGGGCGCGCACGGTCAGCAGCTCGCCGGTCTCCCGCGTGTACCGGATCACGCAAGGCGGTTCCGTCGGCGAGTTGTAGTTGATCAGCGCGTAGGCCCCGTCCGTCGACCAGAGCGGATCCGCGGCCGCCATGTGCCGGGCCGCGCAACCACCCGCGGGCAGGCCGAGCGGCGCCAGCAGTACGCCGTCCGCGAGGCGGTGCAGGGCGAGCGAGATCTCTCCGTCGTCGGTGGTCGCGACCAGTAGGTGCTCGCCGTCGGGACAGGCCCACCCGGCCAGGTCGTACCGCTCGTCCACGAGCAGGTCGGACAACGCGCCCGTGGCCAGGTCGTACCGGAGAATGGCGATCCGGTCCCGGTCCGCGTCGGACGCGACCAGCAGCCCGGACGAGTCCGGCAACCAGGAGATGGCGTGCAGGTACGTCGGGTCGTCGTACGACGTGACCTCGATGGTGTGGGTGGTGCCGGATTCGACCAGCAGCAACTGGTTCGAGTTCGCGGGCCCACCGGCGCGGGTGACGGCCACCCAGCGGCCGTCCGGAGAGGGCTTCACCCGCATGACGTAGCCGCCGCCGTCCCAGAGGGTGGTTTCGTCGCCGGTGGCAAGTTCGCGGGCGATCAGGTCGAAGTCGGTGCCGTTACGCCGATTGCTCGTATAAAGCAGCCGATCGGCCCGGACCTCGATCAACGTGTTGAAGTACTCGGGATCGTGCACGAGCGGTTCGAGCTCGAGCTCCGGATCGGTCAGGTCCAGTACGGACAGCTGGCCTCGCTCGTTGCCGCCGGTGTCGTGCTCGACGACCACCCGGGTGGTGCCTGGAATGAGCTGGCCGTTCGTCACCCGGTCGGCCAAGTCGGTCAGCGCACGCCAGTCGCCAGCGGGCGAAACCTCGTGCAACTGACGCACGCCGCTCCCGTCGTACCCGACTAGAAGCCGGCCGGAGTCATCAACATCGAACGCGATGACAGCGGGCAACGAGAGCAGCGTGCTCAGCAAGGTCATACCAATAGAACTTACCTACTAACGGTCTCCATGCCAGGAGTGCCACAAGGCGGCGTAGGGACCTTCGGCGGCCACCAGGTCGTCGTGACCGCCTAGCTCCACGATGCGGCCGTCCTCGACCACGGCGATCACGTCGGCGTCGTGGGCGGTGTGCAGCCGGTGCGCGATCGCCACGACCGTACGGCCTTCCAGTACGCCGGCCAGGGACCTCTCCAGGTGACGAGCGGCCCGCGGGTCCATGAGCGAGGTGGCCTCGTCCAGGACCAGCGTGTGCGGATCGGCCAGTACCAGCCGGGCCAACGCGATCTGCTGCGCCTGAGCCGGTGCGAGTGATACGCCGCCAGAACCGACCTCGGTGTCCAGACCGTTCTCCAACCCGGCCACCCAGGCATGAGCGTCTACAGCCCGCAGAGCCTGCCAGAGCTCCGCGTCGGTCGCACTAGTCCGCGCCAGCCGCAGGTTGTCCCGCATGCTGCCGACGAAGACGTGGTGCTCCTGGTTGACCAGTGCCACGTGGTTCCGGACCCGCTCGGCGGACATCTTGTCGAGCGCTGCACCGCCCAGGGTGATGTCCCCGAGCCGTGGCGAGTAGATCCCGGCCAGGAGGCGTCCGAGCGTGGACTTGCCCGCACCGGACGGTCCGACCAGCGCAACTCGCGCGCCCGGCTCCACCCGCAGCGTGACGCCGTGCAGTACGTCCCGGCCTTCCAAGTAGCCGAAGCGCACCTCGTCCGCCAGTACGGTCCGGCCGTCCGGTTCGGTGTCGTCACCCGTCGCGGCCGCTTCAACCTCGCGGACGCCAACGAGCCGCGCCAGAGATACCTGAGCCACCTGCAGTTCGTCGTACCACCGGAGCATCATGTTGACCGGCTCGGACAGCATCTGGATGTAGATGGCGCCGGTGGTGAGTGCGCCCACCGTCATCCACCCCTGGATCGTGAAGCCGCCACCGATCACCAGTACGGCGACCAGCGCCACCGTGTGCGTGGCGTTCACGATCGGGAACAGCATCATCCGCAGCCACAGGGTGTACCGCTCCCAGGCGACCCACTGGCCGATCCGCCGATCGCTCATGCCGATCCGGCGCTCGCCCAGCCGGTGGGCCTCAACGGTGCGACCCGCGTCAACGGTCTCGGCCAGCGCCGATGCCACCGCCGCGTAGCCCGCGGCCTCCGACCGGTAGGCCGAAGGCGCCCGGCGGAAGTACCACCGGCCTCCGATGATCAGGATCGGCGCGGCGATGACCACGGCGATCGCGAGTTCCGGTGCGGTCACGATCAACGCGCCCAGCAGCAGGAACGCCCACAACACCGCGATGGTCAACTGCGGTACGGCGTGCCGCATCGCGTTCGAGAGGCGGTCCACGTCGGTGGTGATCCGCGAGAGCAGGTCACCCGTTCCGGCGCGCTCCAGCACACCCGGCGGCAGTGCGACCGCCCGGACCAGGAAGTCCTCGCGCAGGTCGGCCAGCATGTGCTCACCGAGCACCGCGCCCTTCAACCGGGTAAGGCGCACGAAGATCGTCTGGAGTACCAGGGCGAGCAGGAACAGCCCGATCACCCACGGCAGGTTGAGATCGCGTTGGCCCACCGTGAGCTTCTGCACGACCTCACCGAGCAGGTACGGCCCGACCATGCCGCTGATGGCCGCGATCGCGTTGACTCCGATCAGCCAGGCGAAGGCCAACTTGTGCCGCACGGCCAGCTCACGGACATACGCCTTGACCGTTGGCGTCCCGCCGACCGGCAGGCGCGCGGCCGCCTGCGGGGCGGCCGGGTCGTACTCAGGGCGCTTCACGCTGTCTCCTCGAGAGCTTCATCTTCACGGGTGACCACCGAGCGGTAGCGGCGGTCGGAATGCACCAACTCGTGATGCGTGCCGACGGCGGCCACCCGGCCGTCCGGAACGAACACCACCTGGTCGGCCCGGTCCAGCACCAACGGGCTGGACGTGAACACCACGGTCGTCTTGCCGGCTCGCAACGCCCCAAGGCCGTCTGCCACCCGGGCCTCGGTATGCGCGTCCACTGCGCTCGTGGGCTCGTCGAGAACCAGCACCGGCGGATCGACGTACAACGACCTGGCAAGGGCCACCCGCTGCCGTTGGCCTCCGGACAGCGAACGACCGCGCTCGGTCAGTACGGCCTCCATCGGATCCTCGACGCCTTCCGGCAAGGTCTGAGCCAGTACGTCGAGGATGTCCGCGCACTGCGAGGCCCGCAGAGCGTCCGCGATCGAAACGTCTCCACTCGCCGGTACGTCGAACAGTTCGTGCACCGAGCCGGAGAGCAGCACCGGGTCCTTGTCCTGTACGAGCACGGCTTCCCGCGCCGAAGCGAGCGGAAGGTTGTCGAGCGATACACCGCCCACCAGCACCGAGGCGTCCTCAGGCAGGGCATCCGGGCTGTGACCGCCCAGCCGGTCGGCGAGCTTGCCACCGGCGTCGGGATCGCCGCAGACGACAGCGGTGAAACTGCCCTCCTGGACGAGCAGACCAGAGACCGGATCGAACAGGTCACCGCGAGGCGCCTGCGCGACGCCCTGGCCCATCGTGTCGTCGGTCCGCTGGATCGCCAGCACGCGGGCTGCGCGCTTGGCGGAGACCTTGGAGAAGATGAAGGCGCTCGCGGTCTCCTCGAACACCTGCAACGGCAGCAGCAGGAACGTGACGAAGCCGTACGTCGTGACGAGTTCGCCGACACCGATCCGGCCGGACCGCACCAGGCTGATGCCGAACCACACGATGAAGACCAGGAACAAGCCGAACAGGAAGATCTGGAGCGCGGCGATCAGTGACCACATCCGGGCGGTGCGCACCGAAGCGCTGCGGACCTCCTGCGAGGCAGAGCGGTAGCGAGCCAGGAACAGTTCCTCGCCACCGATACCGCGCAGCACGCGCAGACCCGCCACGGTATCGGCGGCCAGTTCGGTCGCGCGGCCGTTCTTCGCGCGCTGGGCATCGGCCCGGCGCTCGGCCGGCTTCAGCAGCGGCACGATCGACAGCGCCAGCACCGGTACGGCGAGCGCGACGGCCAGACCGAGCTGCGGTTCGTAGAAGAGCAGGCCGATCACGACGGCGAGGCAGGTCAGCAGGGCGGCGCTGAACCGGCCGATGATCTCGACGAACCAGCCGATCCGCTCGACATCACCGCTGTTGACCGCGACCACCTCACCGGCCGCGATCCGGCGGGTCAGCATCGATCCGAGGTCGGCGGCCTTGCGTGCGAGCAGCTGCTGGATCCGCGCCGCGGTACGGATCCAGTTGGTGACGACGGCCTTGTGGAAGAACGCGTCGGAGATGGCTTTCACGACGCCCATCGCCAGCAGCAGGCCACCGGCCAGCAGCAGCCGGGGCCAGGACCGGTCGATGACGGCCTGCACGGCGATACCGACCGCGACCGGAGCGGCGGCGATGGAACCGAAGAACAGCAGGCCCCAGCCGATCGCGGCCAGCTGACCGCGGATCTGCTGGTGCTCCAGCCAGAGAATGAATCGAAGGCCTGACCGGGTGTCGGGCACACCTGGATCGGCGAATGGAATTTCGCGCAGCGACATGACGTCCCAAGAGGGGTGAGGTAAGGGGTTTCCGAAGCAGGACTGAGCGCTGGCCAGGCGCTCTCATCAACACTAGGCGTCGGCTTCTGGGGCCCGTCAAACGAGTTTCACGCCGTGGTCTAAGTCCTGCTCAAGGACTGGGGAGGCCTCGAACCCCAGCTGGTGAGACGAACCGGCGCAGCGGGCCGGGCGAGCCTGGATCAGGCCAGACCGGCGCGGCTGAGGGCCTTGAGGCGGCCGCGCAGGATCTTCGTCCGGCGCTCCTCGTCGGCGAACAGGTTGAGATAGTCCTGGCCCTTGGCCGCCAGCAGGTCGTCGTCGAGCCGGCGCACGGTTCCAGCCGGGAAGCGGTGCGTCATCGCCGCCTGGACCGCGGTGCTGTCGACCCCGGCCAGCAGCGCGCCCAGCTCCTGCTCGGTCGTCACGCCCAGCCGCCCGAGAATGCCGAGCATCCAGACGTAGTGATTGGTCTTGGCGTGCGGAGCGTCCGGATACCGCCTGGTCAGGTACGTCGTGAGCGCGGCCGGGCTGAGCGCCTCGGTCGGTGACGGCGAAGTGTCCGGCTTCGCGGCGAGCGAGCGGTACATCTTGTCGATCTCGGCGAACTCGTTGTCCGCGAGTTCCATCAGCGCCGCCGCGAGCAGGAACCGGCGGTCGAACTCGGGCTTGCGCTCCGGCGGAATATCCAGCTTGTAGCGAATGTCGTGCTCGAACTCGGCCCAGGCGTGCTGAACCGCCGTACGGACCTGGATCTCCATCGTCAGGTTTTTCAGCACGGAGTACTCGGGCAGATCGGAGCGGTGGGCGTTCAGCCGGACCAGATAGTGCTTGCTGGCATATCCGAACACGCCCTGTGCCCGCGTGTGCGCGCCCATATCGGTGTGCTCGACGATCTCGAACTCGGACTCGATCACCTCGCAGACCCGGTCCACCGCCTCGACCAGGAAGGTGATCACCCGGGCCGCGACCAGATCGGTGATCTGCTGCAGCGGGTCGTCGTACTTCAGCCGGGTGGGATCGTCGGGATGCGGACGCGAGGCCTTCTCGTAGAACGACTCCGGATCCTTGGCCCGGGCGGTCGCGCTCAGATAGTTGATGCCCTCTTCGTCACCGATCAGCTCGTTGATCAGTGCTTCGAGCTTGCGCGCGCCGCCGACATACTGCTGGTGGGTGCGTTCGTACTGCGCGGCCGCAGGTTCCGCGAGCCGCCGCAACTCCTCCGCCCCACTCAGGGGTTTCGCCCCACTCATGCCGAGACCATAGCGACCCAGAGGGCCGGTGTCCGCAGGCGCGCTGAGGTTGATTTCCGGTCAGCGGATGTGCTTGTATGTGAACAGGCGTTCGAAGCACGGGAGCACCGCTGTAGTAGTCGATGTCGCCCTCTAGGGTTGTCTAGCGCTGGGGCTAGATTTCCCTAGAGGCGACACGCTATGACCGTGGCTAGCGAAATCTACGAGATTCGCTAGACAACGCCATACAGTGCGATGCATGGATCCGATTCGGAATCCCTACGCGCCAGGAGCAGGTCAACGCCCGCCCGAACTGGCCGGGCGGGATACCGAGGTCAGGCAGTTCGAGGTCGTGCTCGAGCGGATCGCCGCGCGACGGCCGGAGCGCAGCCTGGTCCTGAGCGGTCTGCGCGGGGTTGGTAAGACCGTGCTGCTCAATACGCTGCGCAGCCAGGCCATCAAACGGGCCTGGGGCACCGGCAAGATCGAGGCCCGGCCGGATCAGAGCATCCGGCTGCCGTTGGCCCAGGCGCTGCACTCGGCGATGCGCGAACTGGGGCACCGCCATCGCGACGACGACCGGGTCGAACAGTTCAGCGCCGTGCTCAAGGCCTTCGCGCTGCGGACCTCCGCCGACGATCGCAAGGGCATTCGCTGGCATCCGCCCGTCGACGTGATCGCCGCCAAGGGGCGGGCGGACTCCGGCGATCTGGAGATGGACCTGATCGAGCTGTTCGCGGACGCCGCCGATCTGGCCAACGATCTGTCGGTGGGCGTCGGCCTGTTCATCGACGAGATGCAGGACATCAATCCGGACGACCTCTCCGCCCTGTGCGCGGCCTGCCACGAGATCAGCCAGCAGGCGGCACCACTCGTGGTCGTCGGCGCGGGCCTGCCGCACCTACCCGCCGTACTCTCCGCCAGCAAGTCGTACTCCGAGCGCTTGTTCCGCTATGTCCGGGTCGACCGGTTGGCCCGGGAGGCGTGCGACCGCGCGTTGATGGTGCCGGCCGCGAGTGAGGACGTGGAGTACGACGACGAGGCCCTCGACGAGTTGTACGCCCAGACCGACGGCTATCCGTACTTCGTGCAGGCCTTCGCGCACGCGACCTGGGACCACGCGCCGGCCAGCCCGATCACGATCAAGGATGTCGCGGTCGCGGCACCGGAGGCCTCGGCCGAGCTGACCGTGGGCTTTTTCGGTTCGCGGTACGAGCGGGCGACGCCGGCGGAACGCGACTACATGCGGGCGATGGCCGAGCTGGGCGTGGGTGCCGCGGACGGGTCCGTGCCGACATCCGAAGTGGCCGCGTCGCTCAAGCGCAAGCCGCAAAGTCTGTCCCCGGCGAGGGACGGGCTGATCAAAAAGGGCCTGGTCTACTCGGCCGAGCGAGGCACCGTGGCGTTCACGGTGCCGCACTTCGGCAAGTTCCTCCGAACCCGGACGGCCTGAGTATTCCGTCCGAACCCCTCCCGGAGTTACCAATGGGTCGGTAGTGTGAACCGACATGACGGTCGGGTCCCATAGCCGCCACGCGGCGCGCACGCGTGCCCACCGTCGGCGACGGCGGCGGCAGGGCCGCCACAGTCGACATAGGTCTTATCGTGGTCAATGGTTGAGTGTTACAGCACTCGCCGTTCTCGCCATGGTCGTGGTGGTTCATCCCGATCCCGGTAAGCGCAGCAGTCTCGCGGTCGACCTGGTCGAGGCGCGCGTGACCACCGAGCGCGAGCAGTTGCCCAGCGGTTCCGGCGGGCTGCCCACGGCCGCGCCGACCCCGGGCGTCAGCCCGGAGCCCGATCCGGTCATCGAACCCACGCCCGATCCGAGCGCGCAGTCCACGGTCCGGCCGCCCAAGCCCGCGCCGCCGAACATCACCCGCTCCACCGGCCGGCTGGCGATCGTGTCGGGCGGAACCAAGGCCAAGAGCGAGAAGAACAAGCTGACCTACCGGCTGGAGATCGAGCACGGCCTGTCGTTCAGCGGACCGGGCGTGGCCGAGGCGATCCACCGCACGCTGACCGACGAGCGTGGCTGGCAGTCGGCGCACCCGGTCAACTTCGAGCGCACCGACGGGCCCGATCCCGACCTCCGGATCATCGTGGCGACGCCAACGCTTACCGACAAGCTCTGCGAACCGCTCGACACCGGCGGCCAGGTCTCCTGCCGGGTCGAGGACCGGGTGGTGCTCAACGCCAAGCGCTGGGCCTACGCGGTTCCGCACTACCAGGGCAAGATCGATCTCTACCGCGCGTACATGGTGAATCACGAGGTCGGCCACGCGCTCGGCTTCGGCCACTCGACCTGCGCGGCCGACGGCAAACCGGCACCGGTGATGATGCAGCAGACCAAAGGCCTCGGCGGCTGCCTGCCCAATCCGTGGCCGACCGTCAACGCCACCTGACCCCTCGTTCGCGGTCGCCTGACGCGCGTTCGTGAGAGGCTGCCAGCAGGACTGGCCCGGACTGGAGGAGCCTCGATGTCGTCATCCGATTTCCCGACGTACGGCCGTGGGGACGATCCGGCCGAAACCGACGACTCCGGCAAGTACGCCAAGCCCGCGCCGTACGACGAGAACGCCCCGGGCACTCCGCCCGGTACGCCGCCTGGTCAGACCGGTCAGCCCGGGCCGGGTGGTCAGCCCGGTCTTGGCGGTCAGCCCGGACAGTTCGCCGGGCCGGTCCAGTTCGGTCAGCCCGGGCACTACGCCCAGCCACCCCAGCCCGGCCAGCCCGGCCAGTACGGACCGCCTGGGCAATACGGTCAGCCCGGGCAGGTCGGTCAACCTGGGCAGTACGGACAGCCGGGCCAGTATCGACAGCCCGCGCAGTACGGCGTACCGGCTGGGCAGGGGTATGCGCCGGCGCCTGGGTATCAGCAGGGATTTCCCGGCCAGGCGCATCCGCAGCAGCAGCCCGGCGCACCGGTGGACGCGTATGGCCATGGGCACGGGCCGATGGCCGAGGTCGGGCGGGATGCCCGGGCGGCGCGGGTCCTGCTGGTCGCGGCGATTGCCTCGGGCATCTATGGCCTGCTGGTACTGACCGTGCAGCGGGTTTCGATCCGGGAGATCGTGCAGGCGCCTGGTTCGTCCCTGAACCACCCGCTGCGCACGGACGTGATCGACTCGATCGGCCAGTTGCTGGTGCTGATCGTCGGCGCCGCCGCCATTGGGATGTGGGTGCTCGACGTGATCGCCCGCCGCAAGGCGAAGCTGGAGCCCGATCCGGTCGAACGAGCCGGCTTCGCCCTGGTGCTGGTTTCGCTGCTGCCGCTGATGGTGTGGCTGGTGATGGTGCTCACGACCGGCATGGGCGGCCGGGAGGAGACCCTCGATCGCCTGCCGATCGCCTACGCCTGGGGTGGCCTCGGGCTGATCCTGCTGGCCGTCGGTTTCGGCCTCGGCTATCGCGCCCTCAAGCCCGAGGTCTCGAACCCGATCGTGCGACCCGCTCCGCAGCGCCCGCCCTGGGAGTAGTCCGAGTGGGTACCTATGGCTAATGAGCGTGGTTTTTGTCCCGGGCCTTGGTCTCGGCCCTGAGTCGTCCGAGCCGGTACGGCGCTGCCTGGATCAACCGTCCGAGGTCATCTCCCTGCCTGGGTACGGACTGCCGTCGCGACGCGGTGACGACTTCCGCCCGGAGGCACTCGGTGCCGTCGTGGCCCGGGAGCTCGACGCACGCGGTATCACCTCCGCCGTACTCGTCGGGCATTCGGCGAGCTGCCAGATCGTCGTCGAGACGGCCCTGGCCCGGCCGGACCTGGTCGCCGGGCTCGTGCTGATCGGCCCGATCGGCGATCCCGGCGCCTCGGCGTTCTGGCGGTTGGCGGAACGCTGGGTCCGCTCAGCCGTGCACGAACCCGCGCGCCTCGTCCCGACTCTGCGCCGCCAGTACGTTCGAACCGGTCCGGCCGCCATGATCCGCGGCCTCCGCGCCGCCCAGCGCCACGACCTCTCCCGCCGCCTCGAACCACTCGCCATCCCGGTCGCCGTACTCCGCGGCAAGTACGACCGCATCGCCCCGACCTCGTGGATCAACCGAGTGGCCGAGCTGGCTCACGGCGCCCCGCGAACCCTTCCCTCCGGCTCCCACCTCCCCGTCCTTACCAGCGGTCCCGAAATAGCCACCACCATCCACGGCGTCACGTCGGCTGGGTCACAGCGGTAGCGAGGCTGTTGTTGACGCGGAAGGTGGAGGTTAGGGTGCGGGCGTACGGACCAACCTTCGCGGGAGCTCGCGCCGGATGCGGGCTGAGAGGGTGGCAGCAGTGACGGCCTGACTTCGGGAGACCGAAAGGCCGGAGCCGGGTCACCGACCGCCTGAACCTGACCGGGTAATGCCGGCGTAGGGAGCAGGACCGATGACGTCTACTGCTGTGCGCAACTCTGGGGATTCGGCCAAGGCCGAGGCGCCACTTGTTCTCACTACCGATACACCCCGCACGCTGGGCTTCTTCGACCAGTTCACGTTGTGGGGCAATCTCGGTATCTCGTTGTTCGGCCCGGTCACCGGCGCGCTGGTCGCGGCGTACACCGGATCGCTGGTCAAGGGCCTGCTCGCGGTGCTGGTCGGCTGCACGCTCGGGGCGCTGGTGCTCGGTGGTGCCGCGGTGTTCGGGTCGCAGACCGGCGCGCCGGCGATGGCCGCGCTGCGCGGCATCTTCGGGCGGCGCGGTTCGCTCGCGCCCACCGTGCTGAACATCGCGCAGAACGTCGGCTGGGCCACGATGGAGATCATCGTGATCTCCCAGGCGGCCGTCGCGATCACCGGCGAACGCTGGCGCTGGGTGTTCGTACTGCTGGCCGGGGCGATCGCCACCACGATGGCGGTTCGCCCGCTCGGCAGTGTGCGGGTGCTGCGCAAGTTCATGGTCTGGCTGGTGCTCGCCGCGTCGGTGTACCTGTTCGTCCAGGTGCTCGGTAAGCCGGTGCAGGACATTCCGCAGGACGGGGTCTTCGGCTTCTGGCCCGGGGTGGACCTGGCCGCGGCCGGCGTGGTCTCGTTCGCGCCGCTCGCCGCCGACTACACCCGGCACTCGAAGTCGAACAAGGCCGCGTTCCTCGGATCGTCGCTGGGGTACGGGCTGGCCGCGATCGCCTACTTCACCCTCGGCGTGCTTGCCGTGGCGACGCTGCAGACCGACAGCGAGGGCGTGATCACCGCGCTGGTCACCTTGCCTGCGGGCGCGATCGCGCTGTTCGTACTGCTGGTCGACGAGGTGGACGAGGCCTACGCGAACGTCTACTCGACCACGATGGCGGCGCACAACATCATCGGGCACATCGATCGCCGCTGGATCTCGATCGCGATCGGCGTACTCGCCACCACGCTCGCGCTGTTTGTTGATCTCGGCAACTACACGCAGTTCCTCTACCTGATCGGCTCGGTGTTCATTCCGCTGTTCGCGGTCGCGATCGCCGACTTCTTCGTGGTCAGCAAGATGAACTGGGATGTCTCCGACGCGGCCCGGTTCCGCTGGCAGCCGGCCGTCGCCTGGCTGATCGGCTTCGTCACCTATCAGCTCGTCAACCCGGGCACCGTCACGGGCTGGTCCGCCTTCTGGGTCGACCTGCAGGCGCGGTTGCTGGACCTCGCCGGTACGGACGCCGTGCCCGGCTGGCTCGGGGCGACGTACACCTCGATCGTGATTTCGATGCTCGCGGCGATCCTGCTCGGCAAGCTTGGCGCAAGGACTGTTCGGGCCTGACCGAAAAGCATTTGCGCCTTTCGGTCCGGTCCGAAGATCAATAGCGTTAAAACCGCCGGAAAAGCATTCTTGGGACATCAAAAGAAATTCCCGAGAAGGAGGCGTCATGAACATTCGCAGGACGATCTTCGGTGTCGCGGCCGGTGCCGCGCTCGCCGCCGGTGGTTTCGCACTGCCCGCCGCGCAGGCGGTCGAGGCCCCGGTCGCGACGGCCGGTGCGGTCCAGGCGGCCGACAACTGGCAGTACGTCGGTGACTTCTTCTGGCAGTCGGACTGCCACGCCGCGGGTGCCGCCGGTACCAAGTGGACCAAGTACAAGTGCATCGACGGCAGCGCGTTCCCGGGTGACGACTACGAGCTCTGGGTCGTCTACAAGTAAGGCCCCAGCCGGTCATCGCGAATGAAGGCCCCCGCCCGCCAGGGCGGGGGCCTTCGCCCGATTCAGACGCCGAGGAGTTCGCGGCCGGTTGGGCGGATCGTGTGGTTGACCGCGGCACCTACCCGCCGGGTGCTGATCAGGCCGGCCTGGTTGAGCACCCGCGCGTGCTCACTGGCCGAGGCGGGGGAGATGCCCACCCGCTGAGCCAGTTCGGTGGTCGAGCAACCGCCCAAAGAGATCGATCGCAACACCGCCGCGCGGGTCCGTCCGAGCAGACTGCCCAGGGCCTGCTGGATATCCGTGCGCGTCTGGGTGACCGGCTCGGTGAACGGCTGGTGCCGAACCGGATACACCAGCACTGGCTGAAGATCCGGGTCCCGCAGCGTGATCGGATAGCCCCAGCAGAAGTACGACGGGATCAGCCGCAACCCGCGCCCGTTGAGGTGCAGATCCTTCGATCGGGCCTGGCCGACATCGACCTCCAGCACCGGCGAGTTCCACGCCATGCCCTTGGTCAGTTCGGCGCTCAGGCCGCCGAGCCCACCGGTCATCAGGGTCTTCGCCCGGCTGCTCAGATCGTGCTCCACCTGCCGGCTGATCGACGGCCAGTACGGGCTGACGAACGACCGGAAGTACCCGCGCATCGCCTGCGCCAGCCGGCTCGTGCCGTCCGCGCCCAGCAGACCGGCCGCCCAGCGGGGAACCTCGTCCAGTCGATCGAGCTCGGCGCGAAGCCGGGCGCGATCCGTCCGGGCCAGTGCGTCAAGACCCGCGCCCAGGCCGTTCGAGGACTCCGGTGGCGTCAGGAAGTCCGGCGAATATCCCAGTGGCGGCGCGAGTTCCAGCAGCCTTCGCTCCTGCTCGCCGAGCTTGGCCCGCACTCGGCGCCGCCACTGCCCGAACACCTCCGGCGCGTCATCGGTCTGCAACTGGTGCAGGCTCAGCAACAACTCCCACAGCGGGTCCGGCTTCGAGGCGAAGGTCGTCCGGGCCACGTCGTCACAAGTGAAATGAATTCTCAGTCCCACGGCGAACCCCCAGATTCCGCAACGGCACAATCAAGCGGAGGATTCCCTGCTGGAATTCACCACCGTCGTTTCACCGTAGCCAGCTGGACGCTCATATCCGGGGCCTGAACGTTGCAATCCCGTCTCAGCGGAATAACACCACCGGAGGGTTTCGATCAGGGCTGAAAACCGGCTTGTTCGAGGTTCAGCAGAAAGGCCTTCGCGGCCAATCCGCCCGCGTATCCGGTGAGCGATCCGCTCGCGCCGACCACCCGATGGCAGGGCAGTACGACGCACACCGGATTCGCGCCCAGCGCGGTACCGATGGCCCGGGCGGCCTTCGGGCGATGCAGTTCCCCGGCCAGCCGCCCGTACGTCGTGGTCTGCCCGAACGACGTGTGCCGCGGCAGATCCCCGAGCACGAGCCGCTGGAACGGCGTCGCCAGGGCCAGGTCGACGTCCAGCTCGAAGGCCTTCCGCCGTCCGGCGAGGTATTCGTCCAATTGGCGGCGGACATCGTCAACAGCCGAAGGTTTGCGCAGTACTCGCGGGGAGATCGTCCGGGCCAGCCGGGCGGTCATGGTCTCCTCGTCGTCGAACGAGCTCGCCACCACCCGGCCGTGGGTGACGGCCAGCAGCATCGTGCCGATCGGGGTGTCGTGCAGCGCGTAGGAGACGTCGGAGTCGGGCAGCACCGGCGGGGCGCCGTACGCCGGGCCCGTCTGGAGGCGGTTCTCGAGGTCGGTCATGAGTCCAGTTCCTTGCGAAGGGTGGCAAGCGCGTCGCTGACCAATCGCCGCGACGCGGCCGGGGTGGTGTCGAGGACGGCGGCAACCGCCTTGTGATCGAGATCGGCGACGTACTTCAGCGTGACGGCCACCCGTTGCCGTTCGGGCAGCTCGCCGACGGCCCGCCACAGATCCGGATCGGGCCAGTCGGTCACGTCCGGCCCGTCCACCGTGAGCGGCAGGTCGTCGTCCAGCGGTGACTGGGGCCGGCGCGAGCGGTGCAGGTCCGTCGCGCAGCGGGCGGTGATGGTCAGCAGCCAGCTCCGCAGGTTCTTCGCGGAGGTGAGACCGGGATAGGCGTTCAGCGCCTTCTCCCAGGCTCGCTGGGCCACATCGTCACCGTCGACGGGCCCGGCCAGTGCGCGGGCTAGGCGCGCCACGTCCCGCCAATGCGCGTCGATCAGCGCCTGGAACGGAGGGAGCGCGCTCGGAGTTGGCATCACGTCAGTAGAACGCACGGGCGGACGAAGCTGTGAGGCCGGCTTCGGAGCCGGTGTCCCGGATAGTGGGATTGTCTAGTGAATCAGTCGACTTTGATGAGAGAGTCTTGGGCATGGCCAAGACGAGCAAGGACCGCAGCCGGTTGCTGCCGCCGCTCGTCACGTCCTGGTTGACCCGCCGCCGCAACATCGACCAGATGCGGATCGCCAGCGCGCTCTGTCGCTGATTCCCGGTACCACCTCTGCGCCCGTATCCAAGCGGCCACGGCATTGCCCAGGTCGCGTGCGCCACCGATCAGCCCTGCCCACCGGCCGTTTCGCAGGCGTGTGGGCGCCCGTGGATGACCCCGAGGGAGATCCGTCATGTCCGTTCAGGCCATCACCTCCGCCCGTTCCATCCGTCCGCACCGCCACAGCCCCGGTACGACGCACGCGCTGTCCGTCGTACCGGCCGAAGCCGCCGAGCGCCCGGTGGACGCCGACGTCTATCGCACCGTCTTTCGCCGGCATGCCGCCGGTGTTGTCGTGATCACCGCCGACGCCGGCCACGGCCCGGTCGGATTCACCGCCACGTCGCTGGTCTCAGTGAGCCTGCTGCCGCCGCTGGTGTCGTTCGCCATTTCGGCCTCGGCGTCGAGCTGGCCGACCGTGAACGCCGCGAACAGCCTGGTGATCAACTTCCTCGACGCGACCCAGACCGAGCTCGCCGGGCGGTTCGCGACCAGTGGGATCGACCGCTTTGCCGAACCCACCCGCTGGTCCCGGCTGGCGTCGGGGGAACCGGTGCTCGACGACGTGCCGAGCTTTCTGCTGGGCCAGGTCGAGCACCGCTTCGGCGTCGGCGACCACCACATCATCGTGGCCCGGCTGGCCACCCATACCGAGCGACGCGAGCACGAACCGCTGCTCTACCACGACGGTCGCTACGCCACCACCGACCGTCTGCCCTGACGGAGAACTCGTCCCCACGGGAGGAAAAACCGCCGGGCATGCGGTGGTTGGCGCGGTTCGCGTGCCAGAGTTGAGCCATGGGGAATCGCCCGAGCGTTGTCGCTCACCGCGGTGCCAGTGAGGTCAGTCCTGAGCACACCTTGGCGGCCTATCGCAAAGCGGTCGAGGCCGGCGCGGACGCACTCGAATGTGACATCCGGCTGACCGCCGACGGCCATCTGGTCTGCGTGCACGATCGCCGGATCGAGCGCACCTCGAACGGCAAGGGCGTGCTGTCCACGATGAACCTCGAAGAGCTGAACGCCTTCGACTGGGGTTCGTGGAAGCAGCCCTGGGCCGAACTCGACGACGAGGCCGAACTGCCCGATCCGGACATGTCCCGGGTGCTCACGCTGGACCGGCTGCTCGGCATGGTCCGCGACAGCGGCCGTCCGATCGAGCTCGCCATCGAGACCAAGCACCCGACCCGGTACGCCGGGCTGGTCGAGCGCAAACTGATCGAGACGCTCGATCGCTTCGGCTGGGCGCATCCGCGGATCGGCTCGGAATCACCCGCGCGGGTGATGAGCTTCTCCTGGCTGTCGTTGCGCCGGATGCGCACGATGGCGCCGAGTCTGCGCACCGTACTGCTGATGGAACGGGTACCGCTGCGCTTCCGCGACGGCTCGTTGCCGACCGGTGTCAGCCATGCCGGTCCGAGTCTGGAACTGGTCGTTTCCCATCCGGAGTACGTCGCCCGCGCGCACGGTCATGGGCATCAGGTGCACGTTTGGACCGTGAATACGCCCGAAGATGTCCGGCATTGCGCGGAAATCGGGGTGGACGCGATCATCAGCGACCGGCCGGAGATGGCGGTACAGACCGTTCGCGAGCTGAAGACCGTGCCGCGCTGATCAACTCCAGGGTGCGAAAAACGTCCACCTGGTGGACGATCCAGACTGTGACTTGACCCTCGTTCCAGCAGGTGGATCGTTCCAGCGTGTCACGGAAGTAACCGTTTTCACGCTCGTTGTTGTCACGAGGCGAATGCGCTGCGTAATTCGAGCGCTCAATTAAGTGATCATCTCCCTAAAGATTCCGTTAAGGCCGCGCATTCCTGGCAGAAAACATCACAGAATGTCAGTCAAACGTTTTCGCCGCCGCCATCATGGGAAGAAGAGCTAGCGGAGTCATCCCCCGTTCCCAGCCTCGAAGAGGAGATCCCTGCGTGTCCGCCGTCGCTCTGCCTGCCGACGTCAGGTCGGTCGAGGTCGTGCTGCCCCACGACGTCTCGGCGGTATCGGACGCGCGCCGTGGTCTCAACGATTACCTGCGCCGCTACGAGGTGCCGGTCGATCGACGAGACGACGCCCGGCTGGTGCTGTCCGAACTGCTGTCCAACGCCATTCGCCACGCGCCACCGCTGTCGTCGGGAGACCTGCGGGTCAGCTGGTGGATCGATCCGCGCGGCATTCACATCGAAGTCACCGACGGTTGCGGTGAGACCGCGCCGCAGCACATCACCGGTGCCGACCCCGAGGCCCTCGGCGGCCGTGGGCTGGCCATCGTCACCGTGCTGACCTCCAGCTGGGGCGTGCGCCAGCGCAACGGTGGCCGTACCGTCTTCGCCGTACTCCCGCACTGACCCCGCGCTCGAGTGCTGACCCACGCGCCGGCGAGAGGCTCGGGACCGGTGCATTTGTGGTTACCGGTGGGGTTGCTGCGAGACTGCGGGGATGGGAAAGAAGTCGCGCCAGCGCGTTAAAACCTCGACCGTCACGCTCGACCCGGCCGACCTCGCCGACGTCGGGCCCCGGGAGCCCTGCCCATGTGGTTCGGGCAAGCGCTTCAAGCAGTGCCACGGCAAGGAGCAGGCTCAGGCCGCGGACGTGTTCGTGGTCCGTCCGTTCGAAGGCCTGCCGTCGGAGTGCGACCTGATCGCCTTCCGCGAGGTCGTACCGGCCGCCACCGCCAAGGTCACCCTGGCCGGGGAGCACGCCGACCGTGCGGTCACCCTCTGCACGCTGCTGCCGATGGCCATGCCCGGGCTGGTCCGCGACGACGGCTCGATCTGGATCGGCTTGCAGGTGCACCACTCCACCGGCGACCCGAGCCGCGACCTCGGCCACGTACTGACCGCCGCGCTCGCGACCGAGCCCGGCAACCCGGTTCAGACGCCGGACCTGCTGGTCGCCGGACCGCGACTGCAGGACCTGATCGACGTCAGCAAGCCGATCGACATCGCCGTGCACGACGGCTTCGACTTCTGGGTCGGCGAGAACGTCGAGGACCCGACCGGTGAGGTCGCCGCCGGGCTCGAGCGTGCGAACGCCGCTGCCGCGCCGACCGTTCGCCTGGAGAGTGTCGAGGCGGCGTACTGGACGCGCATCGGCGATCGCGTTTACCTGCGCTGGGTGATGCCGCACAGCGAGGACGTGCTGCTCGACGCGCTGGCCCGGCTGCACGCGGCCGGTTCGTCCACGCTGGGTGACGGGACGCGCCTGATCGGCTCGTTCCGCGCGCTGGGTCTGCTGGCGCCGGTGTGGGAGTTGCCCGCCGACTCGACCGCCGCCGACGTGGAGAAGCCGGCGGCCGAGTTCGCCGCCGCGCTGGAGAAGGCGCTGGCCACTTCCGAGCCGCTCTCCGCCGAGGAGCGCGCGGCCCGGGCCGGACTGGCCAACCGGCAGCTCACCATCCGATAGGTCCGGACATACGACGAAGGCCCCGCGCTTGAGCGCGGGGCCTTCGTTCACGTGGACGGCCCAAGTCCTGCTGACGGGGGAGCAACAGGGCCTGGGCCTAGACACGAAGAGTACTCAAAGTGGGGGCCGTCAACAAGTCCCACACCCGACGGAGTGTCAAATTCCCGCGCCAGCTCGTTCGCGCTGCTCAATCGGTTGATGTCAGGCCCATCCGAGCATCCGAATCGGCCTTGATTGACCCGTCAGGCAAGTGGTTCGCGGGACACCGGACAGGACATGCAGCGCGGTCCGCCACGGCCCGATCCGAGCTCCGAGCCGGCGATCCGGATGACCTCGATGCCGGCCTCCTCGAGCCGCGCGTTCGTCTCCACGGTCCGCTCGTAGGCGATGCAGACCCGCGGCGCGAGCGCCAGCGTGTTGTTGCCGTCGTCCCACTGCTCGCGCTCCGCGGTGACCGGGTCCAGGCCGGTGTCGATCCGGCGCAGGGTGTCGATGCCGAGCGCCTTCGCGGCGGCGACCAGGAACGGCTCGGGCTCGGCCACGTGCAGCTCGTCGCCCTCGGCGGTGACCGCGAGTGCCCGCATCTCTTCGGCCATGTTCGGGTACATCAGCACGGCGTCTACGTCCACCATCGTGCAGACGGTGTCCAGGTGCATGGTGGCCCGTTGCTGCGCGATCGGTACGGCGAGCACGGTGTGCGCGAGGCCCTTCGCGAACACCCGCCGGGCCAGCCGTTCCACCCCCGCGGGCGTCGTACGCTCCCCGACGCCGACCGCGAGCACGCCCGGACCAAGTGCCAGTACGTCGCCGCCCTCGACGTGTTCGAGCTTGTGGTCGTAGATCCGCTCGACGCCCTTGAACCGCGGGTGGAACGTGTAGATCAGCTCGGTCAGCTGCGTCTCGCGGGCCCGGGCCGGCATCGCCAGCGACGTGACCGCGACTGAGCCGCCGATCCAGACACTCGAGTCGCGGGTGAACAGCAGGTTCGGCAGCGGATCGATCAGGAAGTCCTCGTCGGCCAGCAGTGAGGTGACGAGACCACCTGCACGGACCTCGTCGTTCCGCACGCCGGCCATCAGCGTCTCGGCCAGCCCGGCCGGATCCAGCGAACCCAGATGCCCGCGGAGATACTCGCGCAGGGTGTCGCCGAGGCGGAGGTCCTCGGTCGAGTCGGCGACGGCGACGGCCCGCGCGTCCGGATCGCCGAGCGCCTCCGTAAGCAACTGGCCCAGGTAGAGCACCTCGACGTCGCGGTCGCGCAGCGTCTGCGCGAAGGCGTCGTGCTCGTCCTGCGCCCGGCCGACCCAAGGAATCCCGTCGAACAAGAGCTTGTCGTTGTTCCGGGGCGTCAGCCGCCGCAACTCGTTGCCCGGGCGGTGCAGGATGACCGTTCGAAGCGGTCCTACCTCGCTGTCGACCCCAAACGTCCGGCTCACGGCGCGTCCTCTCCTCGACCCAACTTCAATCCAAGCTACGGCACCACCCGCCGCCCAGGACCGTTTTCCGGCTTGGCCTGAGCGCGGGCGTATCATTGCCCTGTCTGATTGTCCGACAATATACACAGAGCTTTGATCGTGCCGTTAACCCAGTTCCCCCGGCAATGCACCCGGGCGCTACGCCAGGTACGGGCGAAGCCGCGGCTCGAAGCCGGCCGGGTCCTCGGCGAAGCCGGTGTGATCACCCGGGAACGGCGTGGTGGTCAGTCCGAGTTCGGAGGCCAGTGCGGTCGAGGTGCGATCGCAGTGCTGGCCGATCGAATCCTCGCCGACGCCCACGACGATGCGGACCGGGCTAGCGCGCAGAACATCGAGATCGGGCCGCCACCACGTGCTCGGGCGCATCTCGTGCTCGAACCAGAACCGCTCGTCCGCGACGGCCTGCGGATCCCGGTCACCGCCGAACATGTACTCCAGCGCGCCTTCCGGCAGGTCGATGTTGGCCTGCCGCATGAACAGCTCCCAGGCGCCCATCACGTCACCCGACAGGTACGTCGTACACAGCTCCTCCGTCTGCACGCGAAGTGCCTCGCGGTCGTCGAGCAGTTCGTCCAGCGGCGGTTCGTGGGCGATCACCGTGCGAACCTGTTCCGGATGTGCCTGGGTCAGCGCCAAGGCCGTGACGGCACCACCGCTGGAACCGAAGACCACGGCGGGACCGGAGTCGAGGTGGGCGATGAGCCGGGAGAGGTCGTCCGCCCGTTGTTCGGGAGTCGAGTCCTGGTCACGATCATCCACCGAGCTTCGGTTGATACCGCGCGGATCGGTGGTGAGCACGGTGTGGTCGGTGGCGAGCAGGTCGGCCAGCGGGGCGAAGGCCTTCGCGTCCATCGGAGCCCCGACGAGTACGACGAGAGGGCCCTGCCCCCGGACCTCGTAGTACAACTCGGCGCCCGGTACGGCGAGGGTGGCGCGGGTGACGGTCTCGTACATGGTGATTCCTTTCGATCAAGGCCGGGAAGTCGGCTGCAGGGGACGCGGGATGCGAGCCCGGCGAAGTGCGGTTGGTGCGATCGCGGTGACGGCCGCCGGGATCACCAGGGCGGTCGAAAGTGAGGTCGCCGCAGCGGTATGACCGATCAGCGCGGGTCCGGCCAGACCACCGCCGTACCCGATGGCGGTCACCGTGGACAGCCGTCGGCCGGAAGCGGCGGTCGCGCCCAACGTGCTCACCACCACCGGCCAGATCACCGCCATCCCGGCTCCCGCCAGGGCCCAGCCGGTCACGGCGACGGCGATCCGCCCTGGCGTTGCCGAGGGCAACAAACCGGCCAGCAGTACGAGCGCGTAGCCGGCGGACGCCGTACCGCCCCCGGCGCGGACCGTGCGTTCGGCGCCGAATCGGGCCCGGAGTGCGTCTCCGGCGAAGCGCACGACCGTCATCGCCACGAAAAAGACCGTGTAGACGAACGACGCGACTGCCGGGGTGGCGCCGAGCACCCGGGTGGCGTGGATACCGGCCCAGTCCGTGGCGGCACCTTCGGTGAGGAATCCCGCCGCGCCGATCAGGCCGAGGGTGACGAGCAGAGTCGTACTGATGACCGGGCCGGGCTCGTCCGTCGCCTTCAACGGTGAAGGCCGGACCGGGGGAGGCGCGATAGTGAGACCGGCGACCACCAGTACGACGGCACCGGAGGTCATGACGAGCCGGACGTCCGCGCCGGTACCGAGGCCCACGGTGACCAAAACGCCACCGGCGACCGCGCCGAGGGTCCAAATGCCGTGCAGGCCGGACATCACCGGGCGGCTTATCGTTCGTTCGACCGCGACGGCCTGAATGCTCAGCGCCACGTTGAGCGCGCCGAACAGCAGGCCCATCACCACGGTCCAGATCGCGAGGGTCGACGCCGTCGGTGCCAGCGCGGCGCCGATCAGCGCGAGCGCCGACGCCGGATTCGTCACCCGGAGCAGCAACCGGCTGTCCCAGCGGTCGGCCAGGCGCCCGGTGATCGGCATGGCGACGAGGGCGCTGATCGCCAGTAGCGCGAACAGGCCGCCGAGCCGCGCCGGGCCGAGGTCGAGCCGGGCGTCGATGGCGGGCAGCGCGGCACCCCAGAGCGCGTTGAGCACGCCGGTCAGCCCGTAGTACAGGGCGATGGTGTGCCTCGGGCTCCTCGCGCTGGCTGATCTCATGTCTCGACCATCGCCGAGGTCCCGGCTTGAACTCCAACACCTGCTGACGGCTGATTCACGCACCTGGCGTGTTAATCCGGGTGTAGAAAGGACGACATGCCCGACGACCTGGACATCCGCCTGCTGCGGTACTTCATCGCGGTGGCGGAGGAGCTGCACTTCAGTCGTGCGGCCCAACGCCTCTTTGTGGCGCAGCAGGCCCTCAGCCGCGATATCCGGCGGCTGGAGGATCGGGTTGGCGTCCGGCTGCTCGACCGGACCACCCGCCGGGTCGGCCTCACCCCGGCCGGACAGAAGTTGCTGGTTCGGGCGCGCGAGCTGGTCGCCTTGCACGACCGGGCCCTGCGCGAGCTGCACGGTGAACCCCGGTCCTTGACCGTCGACGTGGTCGGGCCGGGATTAACTCCCTCGGTCGTGTTGGCGGCCGCGCGGCGGAAGGCGCCGCACTTGGAGTTCTTCGCCCGGTTTCACACCGGGACCCAGGCCGCCGTACCGCTGCTGGGTGACGAGCTCGACGTCACGTTCGGCCGGAGTCCTGGCCCGCTCGACGGGGTTCTCCAGCGTCCGGTACGGCGCGAGCCCATCGCCGTGCTCCTGCCGTCCGGCCATCCGCTGGCCGAGCGGGCGGCCATCACCTTGGAGTCGTTGCGGGGGACCGGCGTGTGCATTCGCGCGGGCAATCACGCGACGCCCGGGTGGGAGCACGCGCTGCTGCAACTGCTCGCGCCCTTCGGCGTTGACGCGGCGGGCGCGCATCCGCACGTACAGGGCGTTGACGAACTGGCCCAGCACGTTCGTGATCGCGACGCCCCGATCCTCACGATGACGACCCAGCCCGAGGTACCGGGGGCGGTGCTACGGCCCTTGATCGAACCGGTCGCGTTGTTCCCCTGGGTGATGATCTGGCGCGACGACATCGAGCATCCCGGCTTGCGGGCCTTGCACGAGGCGGTGGACGAACTGGTCCGCGCCGAAGGCTGGCTCGACGCCCCGGACGACGCCTGGCTGCCCCGGCCCGAAGCCGGCTGATCACGATCCTGGGCCGTTGGGAGGTCGTACGAAAGGACGAGAACGGGTGATCGAACTGGCGACCCGAGCTATTCGGCGTCCCGCAGGGCCAGGGCGCGGGTGGTGATGATCAGCAGGCCCAGTACAGCGGCCAGCGCGATCGTGACGAGGAGCGTCGGCCAGATGTGAGAGACCAGCTGGAACGTGACGCTGCGCCCGGCGGTCAGGATCTCGAGCAGCCGCGGCAGGGCCAGAAGCGCAGCGAGCGGTGAGAGGTACATGAGCAGCCTAAAAATTGTCAGCCACAGTGGTGCGCCGTGGCGGCGTCGAGCCCAGCCACGGGAGCGCCGGATCGTCAGCGTTCCGAGCAGACCCATCAGGAACCCGAGGCCGATCATGACCAGGTCGGCGATGAAAGCAGCCGGCGGCCCCGCCGGTGGAGCGGCCCGTCCCTGAGTGAGGGCGATCAGACCGGTCATGATCGCTTCGAGGTCGGATTCCAGTGGCATGCGGCTGTTGGCCAGCACCGCGATGGCGTGACCGCTGCCGGGAAGCAAGGCCACCTGGGCGGTCCCGGTGAAGGACGATCCCGAGTGGGACACCTGCCGAGGGCCGTCAGGGATCTCGGGAACATCCCAGCCGAGCGCGTAGCGCCCGCGGTACCGGCCGTCGGCGGGAGCACTTGGACGGTGGAGTTCGTCCAGGCCCGCGCCGGACAGTACGGAAGCAGGTCCGGAACCGCTGTTCAGGAGCAGCCAGCGGGCGAGATCGTCGGCGCTGGACACCAGGCCCGCTGATCCGGCGACGAAGCGGTCTGGTTCGGGTCGCGCCACGGTAAAGCCGAGGAACCGGTTGTACCCCTCCGCGAGACCCGGTACCGGTTCCTTCCAGTTGGTGAGCGCGACCGTCGATCGCATTCCCAGCGGGCCGAGGATGCGCTGCCGCAGATACTGCTCGAACGACTGCCCGCTGACGACCTCGACCAACCGGGCCGCGACCCAGTAGTTCGGGTTGTGGTAGTCGTGCCGGGCGCCGGGATCCGTTGCCAGCTCGGCCGTCCGAAGCGCGGCGACGGCTTCGCGCAGGGAGTCCGGCTGGGGCAGGGTCGCCTCGGGGAACGTCCGGTCCGACAGCCCCGAAGTGTGGTTCAGCAACTGCCGGATGGTGATCCGTCGGGCGCGCGAATCGGCCGGCGCGAACTCGGGCAGCCGCGCCGCGACCGGATCGTCGAGCCGAAGCCGGCCGCTCACCGCGAGCTGCTGGACGGCCAGCGCCGTGAACGCCTTCGATACAGAGGCGATCCGGAACAGCGTATTGCCGGTGATCGGCGTCCCCCGGGAGTCCTGTCCGTACCCGCCGCTGTGCAGTACTCGGCCCGAACCCACCACGACGACCGCGACGCCGGGCAACCGGGTCGGCCCGATGCTCTGCTCCACGACTCTCGAGATGGCCTCCGGCGACAGAGCGGACCGGTCGTGAGGTGTCGCCTGCGCCGCCGGAACGTTCGCTCCGGAGCTGAGGAGCAGCGCCAGCGCCACCACCAGGTAAACACCTCGACGCACCCAGACCACCTCCAGAACACCCAGAGGCGGCTCCTCCGTGCGTGCTTACAAGTTTGCCGACCGCCACGGCGTCGCACAGTGCGAACAACCGCAGACTTGAACTGTGGTTTTCCGCAGGTAGGAGAGTCGGGGTGCTCCTCTGGAGGTCGACCGGTCCGCGCCGGCGGTCGGATTGTGATCGGGCATGGCCGCCGGGGCCGGACGGTGCGACAGGGTCGTGCGTCTTCACTCGCGAGTCGTGGTGAGTGGTCGCGTGTGCGCGTCCGTTCGCGGGCCAGGATTCGCGTGGTCACCCGTCCCCCCTGAGGAGTCGCGAATTGTCAGGCCGGGTCGGGTGAGGTTGGGCCGGTCGACTCGGGTGGTTCCGTACGCTGCGCGCCGGGGTTGCGTCATCACGCTGGGTTCGCGCGCCACGGCGCTGGGTTCGCGCGGCACGTCCCGACAGGCTGGGTTCGCGCGTCATGGCGCGGGGTTGTCGCGGTCGCTGAATGAGGTGGAACCCGCGGCGGGCCGAGGTCGACGGCGGGTCAACGTGGACGTGGTGGTCGGAGGTGGTCCCGGTAGTGGGCACACCAAAACCTGGGCCTAAAGGCCGGGGAAGGCGGGCGATCGGCCGGGGAACAACTAGGCTGCGGTGTTGTGTCCGGTACCGAATCACGCCCGTCTGAACCGTCCTTGGAGTCCACGGCACGATCCGCGGCTGTCGCCTGTGTGATCCCGGCCAAGGACGAGGCGGAGCGGATCGCCGCCACGGTCGAAGCCGCGGCACGAATCGCAGGTGTCGATCTGGTCGTCGTGGTGGACGACGGATCCTCCGATGACACGGCCGGAGTCGCCACGAAAGCGGGCGCCGTGGTGGTCCGGCACGAGACCAACCGGGGCAAGGCCGCCGCGATGGAGACCGGCGCCGGCGCGGTGATCGACCGCGATGGGGACGTCCCGCGCCTGTTGCTGTTCCTGGACGCCGACCTGGGCGAGACGGCCACCGGCGCCGAGCCGTTGGTGGAGCCCGTTCGTTCTGGCGAGGCCGATATGGCCATCGGGACCTTGCCGGCGCAGGTGCGGCCCGATGGCAGTAAAGCCGGTGGCCACGGCCTGGTGGTTCGGTTGTCCCGTGCGGGCATCGAGAAGGCCACTGGCTGGACTGCGACTCAACCCCTGTCCGGGCAGCGCTGTCTGACTCGCAAGGCCTTCCTGGCGGCTGTGCCGTTGGCCACGGGGTTCGGGGTTGAGACCGCCTTGAGCATTGACCTCGGCCGGAAGGGCTTCCGGATCGTGGAGGTGCCCATCGACGTACGGCATCGTGCGACCGGGACGGACCTCAAGGGCCAGTTGCACCGGGGCAAGCAGTTCCTACACGTGCGACGGGCCCTAGCCGCGCGGAGGGCCCTGCCGCCGTTGAAGGTGTTGCGATGAGCACCGAGGTCACCACCTCGAACAAGCGCGCAACGGCCAACCGGGACGGCAAGCGGGCTATCGCCTGCTACTTGATCGCGACGGCCTTGATCGTGGTCACGGGACTACTCGGGCCTTCGGTCGTCGTACTGACCCTGACGAACCAGCACAGCTGGCTTCCGCCGTACTGGTTCGGGGAGAGCCCTAACGACTGGCTGGTCAGCAGCCTGATCTACGTCGCGCTGATCATCGCCGGGTACGGCGTGTGGGTGGCGCTGCGCGCGTTGAAGAACGGCTGGGCCCCGCGGGTCGACCGGCTGATCGCGCTCGGTGTCGGTACCACCGCCGCGGTGACGCTGGTACCGCCGATGGCCTCGGGTGACGTGCTGATCTACGCGGCGTACGGGCGGATCATCGCGACCGGCGGCAATCCGTATCAGACCACCCCGGCCGACATCATCCGGCTCGGCTACGACCCGGTCATCATCGCGACCGAGCGCCCGTGGCAGAGCGCGAAGAGCATCTACGGACCGGTCGCCACCTGGATCCAGTGGCTGTCGTCGGAGATCGGCGGCGACTCGATCCACCTGACCGTGTGGATGTTGCAGCTGTCGGTGGCGATCGGACTGATCGTCAGCGGTCTGCTGCTGCTCAAGCTGATCGGCCCCGATCTGGAACGCCGCCGCCGGGTGGTGCTGCTCGGCATGGCGAACCCGCTGCTGATCTGGACCGTGCTGGCCGGCGCGCACAACGAGTCGATCGCGGTGATGTTCGCCCTGTTCGCGCTGGTGCTGTTCCGCCGGCACATCTTCCTGGCGGGCGTCCTGCTCGGCATCGCGGGCTGTACGAAACTCTCGATCGGCCTGGTCGGCGTCGCGATGCTGTGGTCCCTGCGGGCCAACCACCGCAAGATGCTGATGCTGTGCCTCGGCGCGGGCCTGACCATGATCGGGCTGTACTCGTTCGTCGGCCTGGAGGCGTTCCAGCAGGCCCGCTCGCAGGGCTCGTTCATCTCGACCGGTACGCCGCACAAGGCGATCTTCAGCTTCTTCGACCTGTTCCTGCCGGGTGTGCTGGTCCGGACGATCATCGGCATCGCGTCCTGGGTCGGCCTGTTCCTGGTCGCGATCCTGATCTCCCAGGTCTTCCCGAAGTCGGTGGTGCCGAAGGCGCACGAGGACGACACCACGCCCGACGCGATCCGTTACGTGGCCATCTACGCGATCGCCTGGCTGCTCACCTCGATGTACACGCTGCCTTGGTACGACCTCACCGCCTGGATCGCCCTGGCCTGTCTGGCCTCGTCGCGACTGGACCAGCTGATGGTCGTCCGTACGGCGTCATTGGCCATCGCGTATGTGCCCGGGCGAGATCCGCGGGCTCGCCAGCTCCTGGGCGAGTTGTCCGGCTCGCTGGAATGGTTCAGCGCCCGCCTGCGGGACACGATCAGCCCGATCATCGAGCTCAGCCTGCTGATCGCGCTGATCGTCTGGGCCCGGCGCCGCGACGCGCAATGGTGGCCCTACGACTGGCCGAAACGGGACAAGAAGGCGTTAACTCCGTAGATGCATCTTTCCCAGGCCGGGCAGTACACGGCACCGCAAGGCGAACCGAACCACTTTGTCGAGCATCTGCGTCGCGAGGCGCTCTCGGTCGGCACGTACTCGATCCCGGCCGGTGGTGTCGACGACCAGCAACCACATCGCGAAGACGAGATCTACGTGGTGACTGCCGGCCGGGGCCACCTGGAGACCGACGAGGGCCGTACGGCGGTAGGTCCGGGTGATGTGCTCTTCGTCGCGGCAGAACAGCCTCACCGCTTCGTAGACATCACCGAGGACCTAGCCCTCCTGGTCTTCTTTGCCCCGGCCTACTCCGGCCGCTAGTGGCCTGCTCAGTTCCAGTGGTCGTGAGCGGCCGCGACGGCTTGAGCCAGAACGACCTTGATCGGACGGCCTAACGCGCCTGCCGCCTTCACTACGTCCTCGTACTCCGGTTGCACGTTGACGACCTCGCCGCCGTAGCTGGCGATCTTGACGCTGACCTTCTGCCCGGCGACATCGACAGTGGTGAAGGCGCGGTCGGCCGCGTGCTTGGTGACGATCGATTCGCGCAGCCCGATCGCGGAGGTCTCGGTCAGGATCACTTTGCGAACGGCGTTCGCCCGCTCGCCGGTGACCAGTACCGACAGGGTGTGTGCGGGCCGGCCCTTCTTCATCAGGATCGGGGTCAGCCAGGCGTCGGACGCGCCGGCCTCGAGCAACCTGGTCAGAACCTGCGGCCAGATCCGCGGATCCAGATCGTCCACGTTCGTCTCGTAGACCAGATCCGCGGCGGGCTGATCCACGCTCTCGCCGAGTACGACCCGAACGACGTTCGGCACCTCGACCGGATCGCGGCCGCCCGCGCCAACGCCCGCGCGCTCGATCCGCATCGGCGGAATCGGCCCGAACTCGTCGGCCAGCGTGCCGAGCAAGGCCGCGCCGGTCGGCGTCGTCATCTCGTACGGCGCCGCGCCGCCGGTGACGGGTGCACCGGCTTCCGCGAGTACGGCGAGTACCGCCGGACCTGGTACCGGAATGCCGCCGTGCTGACCGCGAACCTGGCGTCCGCCGCCGAGGGAGATGGTGGAGACGACGATGCGCCCAAGGCCGAGCGATACCGCGGCCGCGGCCACTCCGACGATGTCCGCGATCGCGTCGAGCGCGCCGACCTCGTGGAAGTGCACCTCGTCCGGCGTGACGCCATGCGCGGTCGCCTCCGCCCGGGCCAGCCGGCCGAAGGTGTCCAGCGCCCGATCCCGGACCGCCGGATCCAGCCCGGCCGCCTCGATCAGCGCCCGCACCTCGGCCCACCGCCGGGTCTGCTGCTCTTCCCCGTGGCCATGCCCGTGGCCGTCGCCCTCGTCGTGACCGTGGCCATGACCGTGACCGTGCTCATGGCCGTGTTCGGGTGCTTCGTCGACGAACGCCGCCGGGCCTTCCGGATGGGCGGCGCCGTCGGCCCGCACGGTGGCCTTGGTGGCCGCGATCTGGTGGCGGCTGACCTGGTCGATCGAGACGCTCAGGCTCGGGTGCACCGCCGCGACGGCGGCGTTCACCACGTCGAGGTCGGCGCCCGCGTCCAGCAAGGCGCCGAGCAGCATGTCACCCGAAGCGCCCGCCGCGCAGTCGATCCAGGCGATCCTCACCGCTCACCGCTCGGACCATGGCGGTGCCCGTGGCCCTCACCGGACTGGCCGTCGCTGGACTGACTGTCACTGGACTGACTGTCACTGGACCGGGCGTCGCGGGCTTGGGTCTCGCGGGGCTGGGCGCGGCGGGCGACGCGGGCCGCGAAGACACCGGCGCCGAAGCCGTTGTCGATGTTCACCACCGTCACGCCGGGCGCGCACGAGTTCAGCATGGCGAGCAGCGCCGCCACCCCGCCGAACGAGGCGCCGTAGCCCACCGAGGTCGGCACGGCCACCAGCGGTACGCCGACGAGCCCGCCCACCACGCTCGGCAAGGCGCCTTCCATCCCGGCCGCGACGATCAGGCAGTCGGCCGCGTCGAGCCGGTCGCGCACGCCCATCACGCGATGCAGGCCCGATACCCCGACGTCCGTCACCAGGTCGACGCCGGCGCCGAAGACCCGCGCGGTGGTTGCCGCCTCGGCCGCGACGGGCGCGTCCGACGTACCGGCGGAGACGACCGCGACGAGGCCGCGCGGGGTGGGCAGGGTGCCGAGCAGGGCGGTCCGCCCGATCGGGTCGACGATCGCGGTCGGCAGGGCCGCGCGAACGGCGGACTGGGCCTCCGGCGCTAGGCGGGTGGCCAGTACGGGGGCGTCGGGATGTACCTCGTGCAGGGTGCGCAGCAGCTCGACAACCTGCTCTGGGGACTTGCCGGCGCCGTACACCACTTCGGCGTCACCGGTCCGTGACAGGCGGTCAGTATCGAGTTTCGCGTAACCGAGGTCATGCACGCCCGGTTGGAGTTCCTGGTCATGTGTCACGTCCGTGAATCTACGCGGCGTTCGAGATTCACGAGAAAAGGGAGGCGAGCAAGCCCTGTGATCCGCCTGGATACGTCAACGACTGGCGCGGCAAGCCCTAAGCTGGCCACCGTGCCCGGAGTGCCGCCAGCCCGCTACGCCTTTCCCGGTCCGCATGGATCGTCGATCGAGGCTGCCCTGCGTACATTGCCGGCCGCCCGTTCCGCCGATCTGCAGGCCCAGCCGACGGCCCGAGCCGCGCTGGACGCCGTACGGAACGGGGAGGCCGACGGCGCGTTCCTGCTGATCGAGACCGTCGACGGCGGCTCGGACGGCGAAACCCTCGACGCCCTGTCGTACGGCGATCCGGTGGTCATCACCCGCGAGGTGCTCGGCCCCAACGGCACCAGGTTCGTCCTGGTCTCCCGGCCGGGCCTACCGCTTCCGCCAACTGGTGACGACAAGACCTCGCTCGTAATCTTCGGAGTCCAGGGGAAGCCTGGAGCGCTTCGAGCCATCTTGGACGAGTTCGCGCTCCGCGGAGTGGATGTGACCCGGCTGGACCCTAGGCCGACTGGACAGGCTCTAGGCCGCTACTGGTTCTCGTTCGACGTAGAAGGGCATGTCGCCGACGCAAGACTCGGTGAAGCACTCATGGGCTTGCGCCGGCTCGGCGTGGATATGCGATTCCTCGGCTCCTACCCCAGGGACCGGTACGACAAGGCGACGGTGCGACCCGGCACCACCGAAGCCGGCCGCGGCGACCAAGGCCGTACGGATGTGGATTTCCTTGATGCCGAGCGCTGGCTAGGCCGGCTCCGTGACGGACGGATCTGAACGTTGTCCCCGACTCTTGCCGGCGTGATCGGCCTCACCGCCCTGCTCGTGGCCACCTTGGCCCTGGTCTTCGCGATCCAGGCGCTGAAGGCGCTGCGCGACCCAGCCACCGCCGTACCGGTCCGGCGCAAGCCCGCCGAGCAGCTGCCGCAGCAGACCCATCGGCAGACCCCGGGCACCCAGCTGAAGCCCAGCGCGGGCCCGGTCAGCGAACCACCCGCGCAGGCCAAGCCGCTCACCGTGAAGGAAGACCTGCGCCAGCTGCACAAGGAGCTGGACGCCCTCCGCGGTGAACTCGGCCATGCCCTTCGCCACCTGGCCGTCGTCCGGTACGACGCCTTCGGCGACATGGGCGGCCATCTGTCCTGGTCGACGGCCCTACTCGACGACTTCGGCAACGGCGTCGTACTGACCTCGATCAACGGCCGCAGCGACGCCCGGTCGTACGCGAAGAACGTGCGCGAGTTCAGCAGCGAGTCCAAGCTGTCGCCCGAGGAGGCCGAGGCGATCGAGCAGCTCCGCCTTCAGGTCCAGCCCGCCGATGCCGGTGGACCGGCCAACGAAGGACAGCACGCTCGCCAGGCCTGACCTTCAGGCCGCGGCCTCATTCCTTGGGTACGCGGACGACCAGCACGCCCGGTTCGACCTCGGCGGTCAGGTTGCGGCCCGGGCCGATCGGATCGCCGTCGAGCTGGCGTTGTACGTCGACCGCGGCGTCGATCTCGACATGCTTGGCGGTGAACCTCTCGAGGTAGAGATCGCTCTTCTTCTGCCGGGCCACCACGCGCAGGATCAGCCGGGGCCACTGGGTCACCCGGCGCGGCGCGATCAGCACCACGTCGATCAGGCCGTCGTCGGGTTCGGCGTCCGGCAATAGCGGGATGTTCGCCTGCAGCGTGCCGACGTTGCCGACCACCACGGTCCGGACCCGGCGGTCGATCGGTGGCCGGTCGTCCAGCGTGATCTTCACCCGCACGGACGGGTGGTTGATGTTCTTCGCGGCCGAGATCACGTACGCCGTCCAGCCGATCTGCTTCTTCAGCTGCGGCGGTGCGTCCGAGATGATCGCGGCGTCCAGTCCGAGCCCGGCCATCACCGCGAACCGGGTGGTGTCCTGCCCGTCGCCGGACACCTTGACCAGGTCGATCCGCCGGTTCCGGCCGTCGAGCACGGCCTCGATCGCCTCGTCCAGGTCGAGCGGAATGCCCAGGTTGCGGGCCAGCAGGTTGCCGGTACCGGCCGGGATCACGCCCACCGGGATACCGGTTCGGCCCATGTGAGCGCAGACCACCCGGACGGTACCGTCACCGCCCGCCACCAAGACCAGATCTACGGCCTCCTCGATCGCCTGCTGGGCCATCGCGTGGCCCGCGTCGTCCTCGGTGGTCTCGAACCACAGCGGTACGTCGAACCCGCGCATCTCCAGCGCCTTGCCCACCAACCGCTCGAAGGCCTGCCGGTCGCCCACCTTGATCGGGTTCACGATCACCGCCGCGCGCGGGGGCACCGTCGTATCGTCGTTCGTCACCTTGCGCCGTCGTCTCCTTGGTCGTGGCCGGAGCCCGAACGCCACCGAGGTGGTCGTCAGGATCGCTAGCCCCAGTGCCCAGCCGCCGAGGACGTCAGACAGGTAATGAACGTTGAGCATGATCCGGTCCGCGGAGGCCAGCAGGACCACTGCAACAGCCGGAAGCAGTACAAGCAACCGGAACCGGCGCCGCCAGCCGCGAACCGACGGCAGCACGACGCCCAGGGCCCCGGCCATCACGAAGGCCGCGGCAGCATGTCCGGACACATACGACAGGCCGTCGGCCTCGACGAGGTGCTGCGCGGGCCGCTCCCGGCCGAAGATGTGCTTGACCGCGTGCAGCAGGCCGAACTCGGCGCCGGCGGAGATCAGCAACCAGAACGTCAGGTTGCGGGCCCGGTGCCGCCACAGGTAGGCCGCCACGATGATCAGCACCGCGCGGGACGCCCAGGGCAGTACGACGGCACCGAGCACCTGCCAGTAGTCGACCCAGTCCGGGTGGGCCACGCCGTACTCGTAGACCGACGCGGCGACGGACTCGTCCCATTGCCGCAGCGGCGGCCAGTCGAGCATGACCAGCAGGGTCAGCAGGGTGAACGGCAACAGGCCCGTGACGACCGAGAACAGCCGGCCGAGATGCGTGGGTCTGTGGTTGTTCATGGTCCCCTCGTCCGCTCGGCGGGTCACTGAGACCGCAGGCTGTTACCAGCCCATCATCTCGAAGTCACTTCGGCAGCCTGACACGCCCGATAGGGTCGGGGCTGTGACCCATGCCGCTGACCAGCCCGCCGAAGCCACCGCCATTGCCGGACCGGACGCCGGCTGGCGCCCGAAGGCGGTCGCGCTCGACATCGACGGCACGCTGATGGACTTCAACGAGCAAATGACCGACAGCCTGCGCGACGCCGTGGCCCGGGCCGCCCGCGAGGTGCCGATCATCCTGGCGACCGGCCGGTCCTGGCACATGACCGAAACGGTGGCGCGCGAACTCGGGCTGCCCGCCGGGATCGTTGTCTGCAGCAACGGAGCGCGCACGCTGCGCTATCCGTCCGGCGAGGTGCTGGACGAGCGGACCTTCGACGCCACCCGGGTGATCGCCTCGGTCCGGCAGCACGCGCCGACGGCCTTGATGGCGGTCGAAGAGGCGACGGCGGGCTACCGCGTCACCGGGCATTTCCCCAGCGGTGACCTCGGCGGCGAGATCCGGGTGGTGACGGATGAGGAACTCGCGCCGGAACCCGTGACGCGTTTGATCATTCGCGATCCGGAACGATCCGAGGCGGACTTCGTCGAATTGGCCGAACGTCTTGGCCTGCACGGCGTCAGCTACGCGGTTGGCTGGACGGCCTGGCTGGACATCGCGCCCGAGGGCGTCGACAAGAGTGTCGGCCTCAAGGTGGCGCTGGACGAACTCGGCCTGCAGGCAGCAGATCTGCTGGCGATGGGGGATGGGCGCAATGACATCGAGATGCTGCGTTTCGCCGGCCTGGGAGTCGCGATGGGCTCCGCGCCCGACGAGGTGAAGCAGGCGGCCGGCGAGGTCACGAAGTCGATTCAGGACGATGGCGCCGTTGCCATCCTGAACCGCTACTTCTGAGCACGGCTAGGTGCTGAAGGCCGTTACGGCCCAGGTACTCCGGCCCCGATCGGGTGGTTCGCCGCGATGGCGTCCACCCGCCGGATGGCCGGAGTCGAACGAGTGATCAGGCGACGCGGGTGGTACCGCTGGCGGCCGGCTGGCGGGGCTGGTCGACAACGGCATCGAAGGCGTCGAGTACGGCGCCGATCTCGGGACGGCGGCGCGGTGCCTTGCTGGCCGGGCTCTGACCGCGACGGGCGCGGCGCAGGTGACGCTTGACGGTCGACAGCGAGCAGCCGAGGCGCATCGCCAGCGACTCGAGGCTGTCGTTCGGGTACTGCGCGCGGAGCCGGAGAACTTCCTCGTGGCTGACCGGGCGACGGGTGCCACGGGCACCGGCGAGCTGGTCGAAGTCGTCGGCCTGCACCTCGACGTCGAGCAGGTTGCGCATCGAACGGCGCTGGGCCGCGGTGGTGCCGGCGACGAAGCCGGTGATGTCGTGCTCGGCGACGGCGTTGTAGAGGCAGTCCGTGAACAGCGGACACGACGCGCACAGCGTCTTGGCCTCGCGGACGAGTTGTTCGTAGCGCTCACGGGTCCGGCGGGCCGCCGACGACGGAGGAGGTTCCTCCATCAGGCGGTGCTGGAAAATGTCAGCGCGTGCACTGCAGGCGGTCATGGCCCCTTCCAGGACGGAAGATGTGTCGACAGCTGCATGGGAGCCTCTGCTCCCTTGCTCGGCTACCTTGGTGCTGTTGACAGTCATCGTGGCTCCCCAAGTTCCTGGACCCGCATGAACGGACGATGAACTCGTCCGGCGCCAGGTCCACTGGCTGATGGATCGACGATCTGTTGCCGACCCACCCTGTCGTCCCCACCCCGGGGACACAGTGATCCATTTGTGTTGACGTCGGTCGTTCCCGTTTGGTTGCACGGAAATTCGAATCGTTTCCCGACGGTGTTGATCGATGGCGGGTCCGCACCAGACCTTGCGATCCGGAACAGCTGTACGACGCGACCGATACCGCGCCGGTTCCCCACTGGCCACCGCATGAAATCACGCGCAAACCTTCCGGCGCATGGGAACTTGTTGCCTTTGCAGCATCCTGCCGTAACGGTCTGGTGACGTTGTTCAATCCTCAATGATCAAACGGAAAAGTCCGTCCTGCGGTAGGTGCGAAGCCCTGCTTGTCAAGGGATTAAGTCCTGATTGCAGGTTGCTGCAGAACGGCCGGATACGGTGGCCGTGTGCCCGACTTCGCAGCAGCCCGCCCACCCCGCCTGGTGGCGTCCGATCTGGACGGCACCCTGGTCCGCAGCGACCGTTCCGTCGCGCCCCGCACCAAAGCCGCCGTACTGGCAGCACAGCGCGCGGGCGCCATCTTCGTGATGGTGACCGCCCGTCCGCCGCGCTGGCTGCACGAGCTGGCCGATCTTGTCGGTGATCACGGTGTCGCGATTGTTGCCAACGGCGCCCTTTTGTACGACGTGCGCAATCAGGCCGTACTGCGTACCCGGCTGATCGATCCCGGTGTCGCCCTCGAAGTCGCGCAGGCCATCCGGGCGGAGATTCCCGATGTGCAGTTCGCGATCGAGCGACCGGATCGTTACGGGCAGGAGCCGGAGTACTTCAATCGATGGCCTATTCCGGACAAAGCGCTGATTGCGGAGCTGAGTGAGCTAATGGCCGAACCGATGGCGAAGCTGCTGGTCCGTCATCCGAGCTGGCACTCCGACGAACTACTGGCGGAGGTGGAGAAGATCACCGGCGGCAAGGTGGCCGCGAGTCACTCCGGCGGTACCTCGCTGGTGGAGATCGCGGCGACCGGAGTGTCGAAGGCGTCGATGCTGGCCGATTTCGCCGCGGAACAAGGAATCTCGGCGGACGAGTGCATCGCGTTCGGAGATGGCCTCAACGATCTGCCGATGCTGGCCTGGGCCGGTACGTCGTACGGCATGGCCAACGCCCACCAGGTCGTGCTGGACCGGGTGGACGTGGTCTGTCCCTCGAACGACGACGACGGAGTGGCCGTCGTGCTCGAGGAACTCTTCTCTGCTTGAGCTTTCCCGCCGCTTTCCTGCCGGTTTCCCGCTGGTGGGCTAGAGGTACATGCCGCCGCTGCCGGGGCCATCGGTCTGGCCGGGCTGCTGAGGGCCGGGTTGACCCGGGAACGGCGGCTGACCGTCGGCCTGCGGCATACCGCCGGGCAGTGCGCGGCGCATCGACTCGAGCTGCTGGCGGGCCGCCATCTGCTGCGCGAACAGGGCCGTCTGGATGCCGTGGAACAAGCCTTCCAGCCAGCCGACCAGCTGGGCCTGCGCGATCCGCAGTTCACCGTCGGTCGGCGTGCCCTCTTCGGTGAACGGCAGGCTGAGGCGGTCCAGCTCCTCGACCAGTTCTGGCGCCAGGCCGGATTCGAGCTCCTTGATCGAGGCGGCGTGGATCCGCTTCAGGCGTTGCCGGGAGGCCTCGTCGAGCGGTGCCGACTTCACCTCTTCCAGCAGTTGCCGGATCATGTTGCCGATCCGCATCACCTTGGCCGGCTGCTCGACCAGTTCGGTCACCGAGCGCGGCTCGTCGGAGTCGTCGTCGTCCTGCCGCGGCGGACCCTCGACCGCCATGCCGTCGGGGCCGACGATGAGGAACTTGCCGTCCTCGGTCTGCGCACCGGCCATCACAGGACCCTTGTTCTCGTTCTCCGCCTCGCTCATACCCGCCATCCTAGAGCGGTCGCTGTACGCCCTAGCGGCGGTGCTTGCTCGCTGGCGGTGCGTAGCGTCAGGGCTTCGCACGGGAACGGTGGCGGCGGACGGCGTCGCGGTTGGCGCAGGCCGGGCTGCAGTAGCGCTGACGGCCCGCGCGTGACAGGTCGGCGTACACGTTGTCGCAGCCGGTGGTGGCGCAGCGGCCGAGCCGGGTGATCCCGCGGCCGGCCAGGTGCAGCGCGGTGCCCGTGCTGATCAGTGTCGCGACCAGGCGGCCGACGCCGACCTCGTCCGGGCGGTAGTGCAGGTGCCAGCCGTCACCCGAGTGGTTCGTCAGCCGGGGATGTTCGGTGTACTTCGCGAGCATCGCGTTGACCAGCGCCACACGTCGCTCCGGCGCCGAGGCATCGACGACCTCCAGCCACTCGGCCAGCACGATCTTGATCTCGTCGAAGTCCTGGCCGGTGATCAGGCGGTCTCGCACCAGCCGGCTTTCGACGCCGCTGTCGATGCAGATGTCCGCCAGTTCATCGGCAGTGCTGAAGCTGCGGGTGGCCAAATTGACCGCCAGCAGAACCGCGTCGGCGCCGTAAGGGTTGAGATGCACAATGCCATTACAGCACGATGGGCCCATGACCTTCGAGACTCCGCCACATCGGCACCGCTGGATCCCCACCTCGTCCCACCTGGTCAGCGACGGCCTGGTGGTCTACCAGCGTTGCGGCTGCGGCGACTGGCGAGTCGCCAGTACGCCGGCGTACCCCGTCACTCATCCGGAGATCGCCCACATTCGCAAGTCTGCTTAGCGGTCCGGTTCGGTTTGATGCCTCAAGCAACCATCTGAGGCGCGGCGGAACCCCTCCAGCCCGCCGCGCCTTTCCGGGCGTGTCATTCAGCCCGGCGCACCATCGGCAGGCGCGAACGTGTGGTCAGCCAGGCCATAGCGCCCGCGAACAGCGGAACGGCCACGACGATCGCGCCCAACTGCAACCACGGCACCGCGAAGTACGGCGAACTGGTGATCGTCCGACTCGAATAGCCCATCAAAGCGCCGACACCCACGCCGAGCAGGCAGCCGATCTGGCCGAGCAGCCACGCCTGCGCGGCCGCGAGGTTGCGCCGACGCCTTGGCTGAGCCCCGATCGCCGCCAGCGTGGCAAGATCCGCTCGCCCCTCGGCTGCCGACAACGAGACGGCCACGGCAACTCCCATCAACGTCACCAGCGTGGCGGCGCCGAGTACCCCGGCCAGGACGAGCTGGTTCGGAGGCTGGTAGCCGCGTTCGACGTACAACGAGGTCTTCGACTTGGTCAGCATGGCCACGGTCTTGAGCTCGGCCTCCGAGGGTTGCCTGGTCAACTCGAAGTGCGTCTGCACAACATTCAGCGAGGCGAACGTCCGGGCTGTCTCGATGCTGACCAGCGCGTGGTCCCGCAGGGGAAGGATCATGCCGTCGAGCGGAAGGGCCTGCGCCGGCAGAATCCGTGCGACCCTCTTTTTGTCCCCGCCATCCCAAGAGCCGACGATCGCTTTGCCGTCGCGGATGAAGCCGGCCTTCGGAACCACCAGATTTCCTTGCCGTAGCGCCTCGGCAATCGCGGGATGCTTGCGGTCGAACAGGCCCGGATCGACCGCGCGCAGCGCCCGTTGATCCGTGGCCAGGCCAGGCTGCGAGTGGAGTTCCACGAATCCGGTCGAGTCCGGTGCCCCCGGTAGTGCGAGCTCCGCGATGTCGGCAGAGCTCCGCGCCGGCAGTGCCTTGGCGACCTCGTTCTTGATCTCCGCCGAGTGATTCAGCGTGTGCTCGACCCAGGCGGCACCGTCCGGGGTGTACTGATCCCCCTGATAGCTGAGTACGGCGTTGCCCTGCTGGCTCATCGGCCGGTACGTCGCCGCCTGCCCGGCGAAGTCGTTGGCGAAGAAGATGGCCAGCGCGGCCGTCGCGGCGACCGCCATCATGATCGCGGCGGCCGTTGGTCCGGTGCGGTGCCGCTGCCGAGCCGCGTCGCGCAGCGCCAACCGTCCGGCCAGCGGCAGCCGCCCTCCGGCTGAGGCGGCCAGCGCGACCAGGTTTGGCAACATCCAGATCAGGCCGATCAGAACGGCTGCGGTGCCGCCGAGAATGAGTACCAGCGGGAGGACCGGCTTGTGGGTCGGGTTGTAGTGCTCGGGCGAGATCGGCGTGGTCACCACCTTCGCGAGCACTCGGGCCAGCAGTGCGGTGCCGGTGAGATTGGCCACCAGACCCGCGATCAGCAGGGCCAGGGCGCGCCGCCGGAGTGGAGCGTGGCGGGTCGAGACCTCGTATCGGCCTGCCAGTGCGGCCAGCGCAGGCTGCCGCCCGGCCTGGATGGCCGGTACGGCGGCGGCCGCGAGTCCCGTCAAGACGCCGACGCCGATCATGCACGCGATAGCCGTCCACGGAATTCGCCAGGCGGTGATCAGATTGCCCGTCAGGTTCTCCCAGACCGGCCGGAGGCTGAGGGCGATGCCGACGCCCAGCGCGGCGCCGGCAACGGAACCGATCAGGCCGATGATGAGTCCTTGGGCCAGGACGAGGCGGCGGACGTCCTTCGGGCTACCGCCGTTCGCCAGCACCAGGCCGAGCTCCCGAGTCTGGCGACGGGCCCCGACCGCGAACGCCGTGCCGGCGAGCAGCGCGATCTGCAGTAATCCGAAGCCGGCCCCTAGCCCGACGCCGGAAAGGTCCATGTAGTCCCACGGTTGTCCGTAGCTCTTCATGTCGTCCCGGGTCATCAAGTTGATGCCCTTGGCGGCGAGCTGGTCCTGAAGCCGGACAACGTCCACTCCGGCGGGGAACTTGGCCAGATAAGTAGGCGTTTGGCCCACCGTCGATGGCCCGGCCAGCCGGCTGTGCGGCGAGATCCAGAGCTGAGGTTCGGTGGGGGCGCTTACCGGTCGGACCTGGCCGACGACGGAGTAGCGGTTCCCGGCCGGATCGGTAACGGTCGCATCGGGCTTGAGCGTGTCACCGTCGAGCAGATCCAGCTGCTGGGCCAGCGATGGTGTGACCGCGACCTCGGTGCCCGTCTCGGGCAGGCGCCCCTCGTCCGCGCGATACGTTCCCTCGAGCAGCGAGCTGGGCCCGGCCAGCAACGTCCGGTAACTCGCGGTCGTGTCGCCGACGCGGATCTGCACAGTCCCGAAGAACTCGGGCAGCGGGGCGAGCAGGGAGCCCGCCGGAAGCAGCTTGGTCACGTCAACGCTGCTCGCGGATCTGGTCGGCTGGGCGTTCTCCGGCGGCGAGAGAACGACGCCGTACGGCTGTTCGGTCTTGATCAGCCGGTCGTACTCGGTGGCGTGGACCATGGCGTCGGCGGTGCCGAGGCGCTGGGAAACGCCCACTTCCGGAACCGGGTCGTTGGTCGCCGCCACCACCGCCGCGCCGGCTCCGCCCATCATCGGCAGGCCGATCAGTACGGCGATCAAGGTGCTGCGGCCCAGGGACCTACGGGCGTTGCGGCGGGCCAGCCGGATGGCGGTGGCCCAGCTCGCGCCGGCCATCAGCGCGCCTCTTCGAGCAGCGAGTCGACGGCCGCCAACGGGCCGGACTGCCCGACCAGAACGCCGTCGCGCAGGTAGACGACCCGGTCGGCCCAAGCGGCGTGCCGGGCCTCGTGGGTGACCAGGACCGCGGCGATTCCCTTGCTGTCACAGCGATCCCGGAGCAACTGGAGTACGGCTTCACCGGTCTCGGAGTCCAGCGCGCCGGTCGGTTCGTCGGCCAGCAGCAGTTTGCGCTCGCCCACGATGGCACGGGCGATCGCGACTCGCTGGCGTTGCCCACCGGAGATCTCGTCCGGAAAGCGATCGGCCAGTTCGGCGATACCGACCTCGGCCAGCGCGAGTTCGGCGGCCTTGCGCGCCTGCCGTGGACGGGTGCCGTCGAGTTCGAGCGGCAGTGCTGCGTTCTCCAGCGCGGTCAGTGCCGGGATCAGGTTGAAGTCCTGGAACACAAAGCCGATTCGCCGCCGCCGCATCGCCGCCAGGTCCGCCGTACCGAGAGTGACCAGGTCGTTGCCTTCGACAAGGATCTCGCCACTGGTCGGCCGATCGAGACCACCCGCACAGGTGAGCAGCGTGGACTTACCCGAGCCCGACGGACCCATCACCGCGACCAGCTCACCGGCCGCGACGGCAAGGTCCACCTTGCGCAGGGCATGCACGGCGGTAGGGCCTTCGCCGTGCACCCGGCTGAGTCCCCGGATATCCAGGACGACGCTCATCGCCGGACCTGATCCGCGTCTTGACCGGTGGTCGCTGCCTCGGCCGCCTCGGGTGGGGTAGCGGCCGGTTTGGCGGCGGATCGGCGGTGGCGCGACAGCATCGACTCGCAGTGGTCCAGCCAGCGGATCTCGGCCTCGGCGGCGAAGATCATCGACTCGACCACCAGCAGCCAGGACACCTCGTCAGCGGAGGCCGATCGCTTCAGCCGGGTCAGCTCCTGCAGCGAGGTCATGGTCGCCACCCGCTGGCGCTGAACCACGGCCGCGACGTCGATCCCCGGCACGGTGAGCGCCAGCGCAAGCTTGATCGCCAGTTCGTCCCTGGGCCGGTCCTCCCGCGCCACCGGCGTTTCGAACCAGCTGGCCACCTCCGCCCGGCCGGCCTGGGTGATCTCGTACCGCGCCTTGCCGTCCACGGGTTCGCCCGCGGCCTGGACCAGCCCGTCGCGCTCGAGGCGCGTCAGGGTGGTGTAGACCTGCCCGATGTTCAGCGGCCAGGTGGAACCAGTCGCGGCCTCGAACTCGCCGCGCAACTGGTACCCGTACTTCGGCTCGGACCTCAGCAGCGCGAGCAACCCATGCTTGATCGACATATACCGAGTATGCATACCCGGTATCCGTTAGGTCAATCGGTGCAGTTCGGGATGAGGCGGCGCACGAGTTGTTCGGTGACGGCGTCCACGTCGTAGTGACGGCCGGTGCCGGGTGTGAGCTGGTCGAGCATCATGCCGTCGACGGCGAACCTGAGTAGTCGCACCTCGTCCATGCCGCCGGGTAGACCCGCTTGCAGGTGGAATGCCACGTCCAGGCTGAAGTTCTGTTCGAGCGTTTTGGTCAGGATGTCGTTGAGTCCGGGCCTTCGAGTGGCCTCCAGGCGTAATTCGAACAGCGCGATCGTGAGTGACGGCTGGGCCAGCAGGCGCTCGACGATGTGTCGCACGTAGTCGGTGACGAGTTCGACCGACGGCTCGCGCGTCGCCAGCCGTGCGAGGACGGCTTCGTCTGGCGCAAATCGCTCGAAGATGCGCTCGCCCAGCGCGCCGAGCAGTTCGTCGCGGCTGCGGAAGTAGTTCGAAGCCGTTCCAGCCGGTACGGCGGCCGCGGCGTCGACCGCGCGGTGGGTCAGACCGCGCGCGCCGGCCGCGGCCAGCACCGTCAAACCGGCGTCGGCCAGCTGGATCCTGCGTTCGGGATTTCGGGCCATGGTTGACAGGCTAGCAGTCAATCCACTACAAATGTCGTTGTTCAACCACGACACCTGTAGTCCAACGTGAGGAGTTCTGTGCAGCCCGCAGCTTTTGGTGCCACGGTGGTCACGTCCAAGCCGGCCGAGGTCGCCGCGTTCTACCAGCAGTACTTCGATCTCGAGATCACCGTGGATCTCGGCTGGTTCATCTGCCTGCGGCGCGGTGACGCATCCTGGGAGATCGCCATCTCCGAGCGAGGCCACGACTCGGTCCCGGCCGCGGTATCGGCGGTCACCGAGTCGTCGAACCTCTTCGGTTTCATCGTGCCGGACGTCGACGCGGTGGCGAAGGCGCTCACCGATGGCGGCGTGCAGCTCGAGACGCAGCCGGTCGACGAGGTGTGGGGCCAGCGGCACTTCTACGTGCGTGACCCCGAGGGCACCTTCATCGACGTGATCCAGCTGATCGAGCCGGATCCGGAGTGGATCGCGGCGATGACCGCGGCGGCCGCCCAGTGATCAGGGCCGCGTGATCACCGCATGGGCGATCACGGCGTGAGGAGGACCTTGCCGACGTGCGATGACTGCTCGAGGATCTCGTGAGCAGTCCGCACCTCGGTGAGGGGCATGACCTGGTGCACGATCGGGTGCACCTTCTTCGCCTCGACCAACGGCCAGACGTGCCCGGCCACCTCGGCCAGGATCTCGCCCTTCTCCACGACCGACCGGCTGCGCAGCGCCGTACCGGTCACTGAGGCCCGGCGGGTCAGCAGCCGCCCGAGGTCCAACGTGCCCTTGGTGCCGCCTTGCATGCCGATCACGACCAGCCGGCCGCCGAAGGCCAGCGACTTCACGTTGTCCTCGAGGTACTTCGCGCCGATGATGTCCAGGATGACGTCGGCCCCGGCCTTACCGGTGGCCTCGCGAACGACGTTCGCCCACTCCGCCTCGCGGTAGTTGATGGCGATATCGGCGCCCAGGCGCAGGCAGACCTCCATCTTGTCCTTGGTGCCGACCGTGCAGAGCACGCGAACCCCGTGCGCGACCGCGAGCTGGATCGCCATCGTGCCGATACCGGAACTGCCGCCGTGCACGAGCAGGGTCTCGCCAGGCTTGAGGTGGGACGTCATGAAGAGGTTCGACCAGACCGTCGCGGTGGCCTCCGGCAACGCGGCGGCGCTGACCAGGTCGACGCCCGCGGGAACCGGCATCACCTGCGAAGCCGGGACCGCCACCTTGGCGGCGTAGCCACCACCGGCCAGCAGCGCGCACACCTCGTCGCCGATCTTCCAGTCGGTCACCTCGGCACCAACGGCCGAAACGACGCCGGAGCATTCCATGCCGATCGTCTGCGGAGCGCCTGGCGGGGGCGGGTAGAACCCCTGGCGTTGCAGCAGATCCGCCCGGTTCACACCCGCGGCGGCCACGTCGATGACAACTTCGTCCACCGCCGGTTCCGGATCCGGGATCTCGCCGACCGACATGACCTCGACGCCACCAGCGCCCTCACACACGACAGCTCGCATACTGTCCACAGTACGACGTGCGCCCCGGAGGTTCAGCCCGGTCCTGGGTTGGAGTGGTCGTCGAGGTCTGCCCAGGTGTCGACGTCGTCGCCTGCGCGGATCGGCCCGGACCACCCGAGCGCCAGGCCCGCGAAGAGCCGTCGTACCGACTGGTCCCGGGTTTCCCCGAGTTCGGCCAGCGCCCGCTCCAACGCCGTACGCCGATAAGCGGCCGCCAACCGCTGCGCCCGCCCGGAGCTGTCCCGCAGCCCGAACCCGTCGTACTCCGCGAGTCCGGTGACCAGTTGCTCGACGTTTTCCGCCTCGAGCCACGGCAGGTCGCACGAGACGATCACCACGATTGGCGCGGTTCCGAGTGGAACGGCGGCGGCGATACCGGCCACGGGTCCACCCAGCGGCGGATCTTCCGTCGCCCAGGTGACCGGCCGGGCCGTGGCACGTTCAGGGCCGACCACGACGGTTTGCTCGGCACCGGCCGTCGCGGCGAGGACGCGGTCCAGCATCGCGACGCCGTCCAGGATCAGTTGGGCCTTGTCCACCCCGCCGAACCGGCTGGACCGGCCGCCTGCCAGTACCACTGCGTCGAACCGCATACCCGGCATCCTGCCACCGGACGGCGGTTGTGCGGCACGATGGAGGGGTGAAGATCGCCGTGGTCCAGACCGCCAGTAGCCAGGACAAGAGCGCCAACATCGCGACAGTGCGGCGGTGGATCGACGCGGCCGCCGGGCAGTCGCCCGATCTGATCGTGCTGCCGGAGGCGGTGATGGCCGACTTCGCGGTGGAAGGTGGTTCGGTCGGGGAGCTCGCCGAGCCACTCGACGGGCCCTTCGTGACGGCGCTGCAGCAGGCGGCTCGCGAGCACAAGAGCGCGATCATCGCGGGCATGTTCGAGACCAGCTGTCACGCCGGCCGGCCGCACAACACCCTGCTGGCCGTCGGACCGAGCGGCAAACTGCTCGGCGCGTACCGCAAGATCCACCTGTACGACGCCTTCGGCTACAAGGAGTCGGACCAGCTCACCCCGGGGGATGTCGAGCCCGTGGTGGTCGAGATCGCGGGGCACCGGCTCGGGCTGATGACTTGCTACGACCTGCGGTTCCCGGAGTTGTCCCGGGCTCTGGTCGACGCCGGCGCCGAGGTGCTCGTCGTACCGGCGGCCTGGGTGCGCGGCCCGCTCAAGGAGAAGCACTGGCAGACCCTGCTGGCCGCCCGGGCGATCGAGAACACCTGCTACGTCGTTGCCGCCGCACAGAACGGTAAGAAGTACTCCGGGCTCAGCCAGGTGATCGACCCGCAGGGGGTGACCATCGCGGCGGTGGGCGAGGACGACGGTTTCGCGGTGGCCGTCATCGACGCGGAGCGCCTTGCGGAGGTACGACGGCGTAATCCCTCGCTGGCGAACCGCCGTTTCGGAGTCGTTGCCCGGTGACCGACTTCGACTTGGACCACCACGGCGACGTCGAAGTGGGTGAGGGCCTGGTGGACCTGGCGGTCAACGTCAGGACCGATACGCCGCCGCAATGGCTGCTTGACGAGATCGCGACGAGTCTGACCGACTTGGCCGCCTATCCTCGGCAGGACGCGGCCATGGCGGCCGTGGCGGTTCGGCATGGCATTAGTCCCGACAGGTTGTTGCTAACCGCCGGAGCGGCCGAGGCCTTCGTACTGATTGCAAGAGCCTTCAAGCCACAGCGAGCCGTAGTGGTCCACCCGCAGTTCACCGAACCTGAAGCGGCCTTGCGCGCTGCGGGCCACTCGGTCGACCGGGTGATCCTCCGACCGGAGGACGGGTTCCGGCTGGATCCGGCCGCCGTTCCCGAAGATGCGGACCTGGTGGTGATCGGAAACCCCACCAACCCGACGTCTGTGCTGCACCCGGCGGAAGACCTCCGGGCACTTGCCAGACCTGGCCGGGTTCTCGTGGTGGACGAGGCTTTCATGGACGCCGTACCGGGTGAACCGGAGTCCGTGCTGGGCGCCGAATCGCCCGGCCTGCTGGTGATTCGCAGCCTTACCAAGACCTGGGGATTGGCAGGTTTACGCGTCGGGTACCTGGTCGCCGAGCCCGGCTTGGTCGCTCGCCTCGCGGCGGTGCAGCCGCACTGGCCGGTCTCGACCCCGGCGCTGGCCGCGGCGATTGCCTGTAGCAACAACCGGGCGATCACCACAGCGGTCGCGGCGGCCCAGGAGCTGGACCGGCAGCGGGCACATCTCGTCGCCGGACTGGCCGAGGTGGACGCAGTGAAGACGTATGGCGTGGCACGTGGGCCATTCCTGCTGCTGCGGCTGGACGGAGCCGCGGTGGTACGGACGGCCTTGCGGGAAAGAGGTTTCGCGGTTCGCCGCGGCGACACCTTTCCCGGCCTCGGGCCGGACTGGCTGCGAATCGCGGTCCGGCCGGAGGCCACCGCGGACCTCTTCGTCAAAACACTGCGCGAAGTTCTCGGCTGACCCGGCGCTGCGGGCCTCCGACGATCACCCGGTTCCGCGCCGGACCGATTGTCACTTCTGAGAGGAGCAGCACCATGGGACTGGACGACGACATCACCTCGGCCGGCAACGGTGAAGAGGGTCCTGCCGACGGCGGCGCGAGCCCCGGTGCGACCGACGGTGGTGCCGATGGCGGCGCCGGCGGCGAGTACGGCGGAACCGGCGGCGGGGGTGAGGGTACGGCGGACGGAGGCGCCGCACCCGGTGTCTCCGACGGTGGTGCCGACAGCGGCGCGGACAGTGGCGCCTACGGCGGCTCCGAAGGTGGCTCCGAGGGCGGTTTCGGCGGCTCCGAGCGCGGCGGTGGTGGCGTAGAGGGCAGCAACGAGGGCGGTTTTGCCGGCTCATCCGGTGGTCCGGACGGCGGCCTGGGCAGCTCGGGCGAGGACAGCGGCATGGGCGTGTCCAGTGAGTCCGACGGCAGTTCCTTCGAGGGCAGCGGCCCGGCCGGTAGCTCCGACGAGGAAGGCCTAGCCGACGGTGGCGCGAGCCCGCAGGGCCACGACGGTGGTGCTGACGGCGGTGCGGGCGGCGGATCCGGCGAATCCGGAGAGGGCTCCAGCAGTTGGTGACTCCGCAGCCGGGCGCCGGGCGGCCATTGGGGAGCTGCCCGGCGCTTCGGCGCTGCATCGCCGGTGATCCGGACGAGTTCGCCGCTAACAGTTGGGGGCGGCGGGCAGTGCTGTCGCGTGCCGCGGACCTCCCCGCGCCTTTCACCGATCTCCTGACGCTGGACGACGCCGACGAGCTGTTGTCGCGTCACGGGCTCCGGACGCCGTTCCTGCGTATCGCGAAGAACGGCGAGGTGGTCGGCGACAAGCAGTTCAGCGGCCCGGGCGGCGTCGGCGCGGAGATCGCGGACCAGATTCGCGACGACAAGGTCGCGGCGTTGTTCGCCAGTGGGCACACGGTGGTGCTCCAAGCGCTGCACCGCACGTGGGGCCCGCTGATCGACTTCTCGACGCAGTTGTCCGAGGAAGCCGGTCACCCGGTTCAGATCAACGCGTACATCACTCCGCCGCAGGCCCAGGGCTTTGCGGCGCACTACGACGTGCACGACGTGTTCGTCCTGCAGATCGCCGGTGAGAAGCACTGGACGGTTCACGAGCCGGTGCACGCCGATCCGCTGCGGAACCAGCCGTGGACCGATCACGCCAAGGCGGTCGCCACTGCGGCCCGGGACCAGGCGCCGGTCATTGACGAGGTACTTCGCCCCGGCGACGCCTTGTACGTGCCGCGCGGCTTCCTGCACTCCGCGAAGGCCCTGGGTGGTGTCAGCGGTCACCTGACGGTTGGCCTGCATACGCTGACGCGGTATCTGCTAGTCCAGGAACTGGCCGCTCTGGCGGCGGAACGCGCTGAGCTGCGTACGGCCCTTCCGCTCGGCTTCGACCCGGGTGACCCGGAACAAGTCGCACAGCATCTCAAGAAGGTTGCCGAGCTTGTAGCCGAGCAGGCCCAGACTGCCACTCCGGAACAACTCGCGGCCCGCTTGCGCCGCCGTACCTGGACCGGGAACCGCCCAGCGCCTCTACCGCCTTTGGCCCATGCAGCGGCCATAGCCGGTATCGAGCCCGGTACGACTGTTCGGACGCGCGTGGGTCTACGGCACCGAGTAGTGCCGGGTGATCCGGTTCTTCTGCAACTGCCCGACCGGACGATCTCGTTCCCAGTCATCACCTCTGAGGCGGTAGCGCGGCTCTGTAGTGGCGAAGAGGTGGCTGTGCGGGACTTGCCGGGTTTGAGCGAGGAGGACCAGCTCACCTTGGTGCGCAGGTTGATGACCGAGGCAGTGCTGGTCGCCGGTAAGCCGTGAGCCAACTGCCGTACCGGCCGGAGACGGGTTGTGCCGCCACAGCCCTACTCCGTGGCGACAACCTGATGGCGACGGCTCCACCCGCGCGAAGCTGGCTCCTGATCGAATGCCGCGAGCCTTGGCCCCGGCAGGCCCTGACAGCTCTAGGTGAGTACACCGAGCGGGTACGAGCCGCATGCGCGGAGATCGGTTGTAGGCCCGCGCTGATCCGTCGGTATGGCCGGAGCGATCCCACGGTCCCCCGGCGCTGGGGCCTTGTCGACAGCCGCCCGGGCCGGGAATCCGCTAGATGGGGCGAATTACGGTCTTACGCGGACCTACTCGACGTACTCGCTGGGGAGTTGCCGGGTGAGCTGAGCGACGAACCGGCGTACCTGATTTGTACGCACGGGCGGCATGACCCGTGTTGCGCCGTACAGGGCCGGCCGGTTGCGGCGACGCTTGCCACGGCGTACCCGGAACGGACCTGGGAGTGTAGCCATGTCGGTGGTGACCGCTTCGCGCCGAACCTGGTGGTGCTGCCGCATGGTTTGTACTACGGGCACTTCCCGGTTCTGGGAGCGCTCGACCTGGCCACTAGGTACGACAAGGGCCTGGTGGTTCCGGAGTACTTCCGAGGGCGCGGGTCCTTCTCGCCACCCGTGCAGGCGGCTCAGCACTTCGCCCGCGCCGCCGGTGCGTCGTACGAGGTGAACCAGCTCAATCCCCTTGCAGTAAAGGCGATCGAGCCTAACCGCTGGGACGTCACCCTGGCCGGCGGATACGCCGTACAAGTCTCGGCCCGGCTAATGACGATAGACGCGGCCCTAACCTGCGGTTCAGCTTCACCCGGCCAGGCCCGCCACTTCGAACTTGAGCGGCTAGTGGCCCCCTAGTAGGCGATCGTCCCGGTTGGCCCCACACAACACCGCCGACGGCGCGACGTACGCCGAGTCGGGGACAACGGGCCGAACTCCTCGATGCTCCAGCAGCATGACTTCCAGGCTAATCCGCCTGGTCGGCCGCCGGGGCCGGGCGACGGACGGCCTCGGTGGGGAGGACGCGTTCGAGGATGAGGATGGTTAGGCCAGCGAGAACGGCTAGCAGGGAGATGCCGAGCCAGGGGAGTTCGGGGCTGCGGTCGAAGAGTTGGGCGAAGAAGGCCGGGGCGATGGCTCCGGCGAGGGTGAAGGAGTACTGCCAGTAGGACAGGTACTTCCCGCGCCCGATCACCGGAGCGGCCGCAGCCGCTAGAGCGTTCGAGGTCGCGGCGTGGAGTACGTCGGCCGCGGCGAAGATCAGCGTCGCCACGATCAGGGCAGGAACCACCAAGGCGGTCGGGACGTGCAGCAGCGAGGACATCACCAGACCCCAGAGGGCCCAGAGACCGGCAGCTACCACCAGCACGAGCGTCCGGCGGCGGTTCTCGGTATGGCGAACCACCAGCGTCTGCCCGGTCGCGAGCACTACAGACACTGTCGCCATCAGCACGCCGACGAGCCAAACCGGAACGGGCAGGGCCTCCGCGACGTACACGGGCAGTCCGACGCCGAGCAGCATCATGCACAGGGCAAGCACGGTGTTGGCCGCGATCAGGATCAGGAACGGGCGGTCCCGGCGTAGCAGCGGCGCGGGCCCGTTCTCCGCGGCGGCCTTCGGATCATGGTCGACGTGGATCCGGCTGAGCAGGAAGCCCGCGACGACGAAACTGATCGCGTTCACCGCCATCGCGATCAGGAACGGCGCGGAGCCGTGGAAGGTCAGCAGCATGCCTGCCGCCAGCGTGCCGAGGCCGAAACCGGTGGCCTGCATCATGCCGCTCAGGCCGAACCAGCGGTCCCGGTCGACCGGGGTGGAGATGTCCGACAGCAGGCTGAAGATCGATGACCAGAACACCCGCTGGCCCATCGACGCCACCAGTGCGCAGAAGAACAGCAGCCCCAGCGATCGCGCGAACAACAGTCCTGCGAAAGCCACCGCCTGCGCTACCTGCGAGCCGATGATCAGGTTGCGCGGGCCGATGCGGTCGATCACCTGACCGACTACGGCCGGCGCCACCAGCGTGAAGAGGTTGGCCACCGACAGCGCGACTCCCGCGGTGCCGAGCGGGATGTCGGCCACCCGGGTGAAGAACAGCAGCAACAACGGCGCGGCGATACCGGCACCGAACGAGTCGATGGCGAGTCCGGCGAGCAGCGGAAGCCGCCCCCGGACATCCGGTAGGCCGAGCGAGGTGGCAGTAGGCATTCGGCTGTCGAGGCTAGCAAGCTCCCGACTGCCGTGCCTACTTCATTACCTCGCGATGGCGACTGCCTCCGCGCGGGCGGACATGTGGCGGAGTGGTCGCCAGGCCGCGACGGTCATGACCGCCATACTGGCGAAGGCGATAACAAACGGCGCGGCCAGACCGAACCGTTGCGCGAGCAGCCCTCCGAGCAGAGTGCCGATCGCCGCGCATCGCGACCGGCCGGCCGGTGGCACCGCAATAGCGACAGATCGCCACCCACCTGCCGGTGGCACCGCAATCACGAGCCCACGGCCGGTCCCAAACCACGCTTCTCCCCGCCCGCGCGGTATCCTCGTCGCCGGCAGCCGACCCGCCTCACCGAGGGCGGGCCGGACCGGGAGAGTTCGCATAGTGGCCGAGTGCGCTGGTCTTGAAAATCAGTAGGGCGGTTCCCGTCCTCGTGGGTTCGAATCCCACACTCTCCGCCTAAAAGTGCCCCTGACCTGCGGAAACGCAGGCGGGGGCACTCAGGGTCAGGTTGGTCGAGGTGTCTCGCCATCACTCACTAGAAGCGGCTCTCAACTGCCGTTTGGGTCCCATACGGGTCCCAGTTTTAGGGTCGTCCCAAGTGCGTTGAGTACTCGATGCCACTCGGCCTCAATGCGACCGCACCATGCCCTGACTCAACTCGTGCTCGCGAGCTACAGAGACGACAGGAGCCCCATGCGGTCCGCCAGTGTGCGTAGATCCGCCCCGCCGGCGTCACGACGAGCACGAAGCAGAAGCTCACTGACCATCTCGCGTGCCCATACGTTGTTGCGTGTGCGAGTTGGCCCGAGTTTGTCCGCACGGCGGAGGAGTTTCACGACTTCAGCATCATGTCCGCGGAGTGCATGGAGAGCGCGGGCGTGGTCTATCAAGAACGCCACCTGCCGGGACTTGGCTGGGATGTCGCTGAGGCGGATCTCCTTAGCAACCTCGGCTGCCTTAACTGGATCATCTGCCTCAAGGGCGATGCTCATCCGCCACTGGTTGACGTTGGTCCGGGAGAAGTTCATCCAGAAGGCGTTGGTTCCGCTTGTTCGAGCAGCAGCGGCCTGAGCTTCTCGGATGGCCTCTTCGGGGTCATCCCCGCGGAGCTGCGCGGTGAACGCCGTGGTGATAACCGACGTTCCGTAGATCTCGAAGTCCGCCTCCGTTGTGGGCCGCAGCAGCTCGGCTGCGTGCATCGCGAGCCTGTCTGCCCGCTGGTAGGCGCCCAGGCCAATCAAGGCTTGCGAACGAGCAAACTCAGACGCTGCTACGTAGAGAGGGTCATCAAGGATGACCGCAGCTTGGTGACCACGGTCGGCTGCAACCCATGCGAGGTCAACCGCGCCCAGGCTCTTGAGGAAGAGTGTCGCTGTGTGAGTTGCTTGCACGATTGAGCGCAGCGCGTCGGCTTTATTCGCGCCGTCGGCCGTCGCGGTGAAGTGCAGATCTGTGATGAGGCCTGGTAGAGCTCGTCCGACCTCCATATCCCGACAGAGCTGGCGGAGTTCTGCCACTCGCTGAGTCTCGGCGGACAGATCTAGCATCGTTCTCTGTGGCGCCTCACCCGCGCTGTCCAAACCCGTCGACAGGAGGGCGAGGCGGATGTCAGGCACTGAGGCCATCACTTCACCGTCGGACTGCTCCGTCAGGAAGTGGTCCCCCACGAGATCGGCGAGGCTAACCCGAAGTGCATCGGCGATCGCCTTCATCGTCGTGCGCTTGTCGAGTGTCGCGTTCCCATTCTCGATCTTGGATAGGTAGCCCTTAGACAGTCCGGACTGACCCGCGAGCTGTTCAAGTGTCAAGTTCCGCCATTTGCGAAGACGGCGGATCTCCTGGCCTATGTTCGGGAGGTCGTTGTCCACACAATCAAGATTACACGCGGGAGTTTCCTGCTAGGAAACTTTGTCTCAGATTCCTCCCTTAGCGTTACGGGCATGACGCAAAGAGTGATGTCTCGGAGACGGGTGTTGGCTGCGCAGCACGCCCTGACAGAGGACGAGCTTGTGGCCTACCTGACCCGCCATCAGTCAGCACGTCCGCTGGAAACGCAGCCCTATCACGCGACGGACGAGACTGCGAAGCAGATGGCTCCGAGCCAGGAGTCTGACCGCACATGACTCGGACGCTGGCTAGGCGAAGGGTTCGTGTGTGGTTTGGCGAACACGTTATCGATACATACGTCGGTCCCGAGTCTTTGGCTATGCGGCACGAGCAGGCCATGCGACGCAAGTTCGTGGCCGCGCGGATCACTAATGACGAGGTGCGGACCGACAGGCGCCCGCAGTGAACGCGGCAGCGAGACTCTTTGTCCTTGACCGGCACCATGACGTGTCGGGTGTTTCTGGTACAGGCCTAGTTGCTGAGGGCGTGGAGTTCAGCGACGGTTCCGTGGCGTTGCGTTGGCCAGGCGAGCACGCTACGACCACAGCGTTCGAGTCTGGTATCGCCAGCGTCAGAGCGGTCCACGGTCATAGCGGCGCCACCGAGGTGCGATTCCTCGATGAGATGCGACCGGGCCGCGTGCCGTCCGACTTCGACTATCCACTGTCTACGGGCACGCGGGTGCCGACAGCAAGCTGCGACGGGTTGTGCTGCGGGTGCGGTGGGGCGTGGCCATGCACGCGATGTCCGGATGCCTTGAATCGCTGACCCATCATCCAGAACGGGGGGATCACTATGCAACGCCTGCATTGCTATTACCGGCAGCACTTCATGATGACCGCAAAGGAACGTGCGGAGATGCTGGCGATGTTCGCCGAGTTCGCTGACAGGAACGGGCTTGAGCTGGCCGGCATCTTCAGTGATTCCGTTGAGACCGGATCTGTCGGGCTAGTGGCGCTGCGATCGGCTCTGGAGCTGGACAGCGTTCGTCTTGTCGCGGTGCCGTCCCTGCGTCACCTGGATCCGCTTGGCGATCCTGACCGTGTGGTAGCGGAGTTCACTGATTCGGGGGTCGCGGTTGCGGTTGCTGATGCGGTTTTTGACCAGGGGCCGGCGCGATTGACTGCCTGCGACTCATCATCGCAGAGTCGGCCCTTTCCTCGGAGTCCCGGTGCGATGCGCACCTCCTCAGGGCATCGCGCCGGGGCTCCCTCTCATGCCGGCGAGCGGGTGCGTAGCAATTGGGCTGAGTCTCGCTCGCCGATCCACCCCGAGAGCCTCATGTGCGGTTCTCGGTTGGCTCCGCTGCCTTCAGAGGCGCCTGTTTGGGGGCAGCGTGAGCCGGTTTCGTCCCTGAGCGGTGGGGCGGGCGCGGCGTCTCCTGCGGCTGGCATGGTCGTTTCGCAGGGCGAGGCGGCGACGGTGCCGGTTCGTGTAGCTGCGCCTGTCCCACCTTGGTCACCTGGGTCTTTGACCGCCCAGGTGGGGGACGTCTCGCCGGTTACTAGTTACAGCTGGTGGCGAGCGTTGCCCACAAACCGCGACACCGTCTCCGGGGGTGTCGGTGTCGCGGGGCCGCATGTGTCGGTATTAGAGGTCGATGCGTTGCCGGTGTGGTTCCGCTCGAACTGGCGGGAGAGCGGAACCACACCGTCCGCTGTCGCACCCGGTGGTGCGTCGACGGGGAATGAGTGGGGGGCGGCTCAGTGAGGCTGGACGCGGACTGCGTCACCGATGAAGCCGTCGATCGGCGTCAGGGGCCGGTCGACCATCCGTGGCATGAGTGTCATCCCCGGTCCCCTGGGCCGGTTGGCCGGATCTGCGTGACTGCGCATGTCGACACGATCGCCGCACTACGCGAACTGGCCGCCGGCAACAAGGTTTCAGGCACGGAGACGCTGCGAGTCGCAATCGGCATCATGCGCATGGTCGAGGCTGAAGTCCGCAACGGCAATCTGCTCGCAGTCGTCGAGCGTGACTTCCGTGGTCAGTGGCTCGCGGTACAGGAGCTGGAGCTGACTTATCTGAAGCCGATCCGCGAGATGACCAGCGCCGAACGCGCTGCGGAGCGGGACGCGAATCCGGACGGCTACTTCAAACGGCTGAGCGCGGAGAACTGCAAGGCCGCGATCGCTGATGTCCGCGAGCGTGACCGGCGACGCGCCACCGAGACGCGGCGTCACTGGTTTCGCCGGCTGACCTTCGGGCGTCTGGGCGGTGATCGGTGATGCGATGGGAGTACTGCTCTCTGATGGCCGTGGCGGTGTGGTTGCTCAGCTGGTTCGCGGTGTGGTGTCACGCTGAACGTGCCCGCTGGCGCAATAGCGTTGACGTGCGACCGCTGGTCACCTCGGCGATGCTCCAGACACCTCAGGTTCAGGCACTGGATCAGCAGATCAAGACTCATCTGCAGAGCGCTCCGTGGCTGCAGTCCGGTAGCTCGCGTGACCGCCGTCGCGATCAGATCTGGGCGACGACCTATGGCGAGCTGTTGAGCCAACGGCTTAGCGCGCTTGTGGTTGCGGAGAGAGCTGCGATCCAGGCCCTACGAACGGACCTGCATCGTCGCCAACGCAACCGCCCACGGCACCACGATTTTCCTGCTCGCTCGGCAGTAATGCGCGACCTAACTCCATGACCAGAAAGGCCCACTCGTGACCGATTCCCTAGGTCCGTCCGACCCCCGAAGTGACCAGAACGGCGTGACTACACTCTGTGACATGAATGTCACTGATGTTGAACCGGCCACCTCTGCTGAGTCGCTGCGCTCCGACCTGGTCAACGAATTGCGCGAGCAGGGTTCGCTGCGTACCGACCGCGTGGCGGAGGCTTTCCTAACTGTGCCCCGGCACCTGTTCCTACCCGATGTGCCGCTGGCAAGGGCTTATGCGAACGACTCGGTTGTGACCAAGCGCAATGAGCATGGTGTCTCGATCAGCTCGGTCTCGCAGCCTGGTGTTGTGGCGATGATGCTGGAGCAGGCCGAGGTCGAGCCTGGTCATCGGGTGCTGGAGGTCGGATCGGGTGGCTACAACGCCGCGCTGCTGACCGAGCTGGTCGGACCTACAGGTGAGGTGACCTCGATCGATATCGACGCGGACGTGATCGAGCGAGCGCATGCCGGCCTTGCGGCGTCGGGATACACGAACGTGAACGCGTTCTGTGCTGACGGCGAGTTCGGGGCGAAAGACGATGCTCCGTTTGATCGGATCATCGTGACGGTCGGTGCGTGGGATATTCCGCCGGCTTGGGTGGAGCAGCTGGCTGAGGGTGGCCGGATTGTTGTTCCGGTTCGGTTGCGTGGCCTGACCAGGTCGGTGGTCTTCGAACGTGAAGGTGACCAGCTGGTGAGCCGCTCGGTTGAGGTCTGCGGGTTCGTCGCCATGCAGGGTGCCGGCGAGCATGATGAACGCCTGGTGTTGCTGCGCGGCAAAGAGGTAGGGCTGCGCTTCGACGACGAGCCACCGCATGATGTCGAGCTGCTGAACGGTGTTTTGGCGTCGCCGCGAACTGAGGTCTGGTCGGGCGTGACGGTCGGTAACACCGAACCGTTCGACACCCTCCAGGTCTGGCTGGCGACCACCATGCCGGGCTACTGCTGGCTCGCGGTCGATCCCGAACTCGATACCGGCATCGTCAAGCCGGCCAACCGGATGGCCTGTCCTGCCGTTGTCGACGGCGCAACGCTCGCCTACCTCACGACCAGGAAAGCGCCATCGGAGCCGGGCACCTCGGTCTACGAGTTCGGTGTGCACGGCCACGGCCCTGAGGCCGACAAGGTCGCTGCGCGATTCAACGGGCAGGTCCAGGTCTGGGACCACAGTCACCGCGGTGGGAAGGGCCCTCGGATCACAGCGACTCCGGTCGGCGCGGCCGACGAGCCGCAGCCGGGCGGATCGGTGATCCGCAAGAAGCACGTCAGCCTCACAGTTTCCTGGACCTGACAGCGGCGCTGTCCGCTCACGGGTCTAGGTCTTCGGGAACAAACACCAACAGTTAGGAAGGCTGAAATGACGACCATCATGCTCGATACCACTGCCCTGGACGAGTTCGATCTGGAGATGCGCGTTTTCGAGTCCGGCGAGCCGATCGCCGCGCTGTTGCGCAACACCGACGACGGTTGCGGCTCCACTTGTGTTGGCACCGCCTGCGCCACCGCCGTCGCGAACCCGTCCTGATCTAGGGCCAACGGGTGTGCCGGGCGACATGCTGTCCGGCACACCCACCGCCGCCGTGAGGACCCTGAGCTGGGGGAGGTCTTGACCGTGAAAGCACCACGACCGCTCTACCGCCACAACGGCACGATGATGCTGCGGGCCACCACCTGCGACGCCGACCTCAAGCTCCCCACCTGGCCGACAGGCTCCCTGGACAGCGATGCCGAGGGGTGGGGCCAGTGGCTAGCCGAGCTGTGGAGTGTCGCCGAGTTCCGCGCCGCAGTGACAAACTCCAGTCCCGACTTGGCGCAGCAGCTCGACCAGATCCTCAACGCGCAAAGACCATCGGCCCGACAACTGCGCCGCATCGTCTTGTCTGTCGCGGCCTACCTCTTGCGGTGGCAAGGACGCGCAACACCGTTCGGCCTGTTCGCCGGGACCGCGCTCGCCCGGACCGCGCCGGACGGTTCAGTCCGCTGGGGTGATCGACACTCCATCCAGATCAGCCCGGATGCGCACTGGCTCGCTGCGGTCATCGATCGTCTGGAAGCGGCGCCGGCCTTGCTGGAAAAGCTTCCGGTGGCAATGAACAACACCAGCTTTCTACGCGGCGACCGGGTCGCCACGCCTGGCCAGCCTGACAGCAGCTCCGCGGATGGACTCGCTCCGTTGGAGGTATCGCTGCGCGCGACCCGACCGGTTCAGGTTGCGATGGCCAGGGCTCAAAACCCGATCCGCTTCAGCGAACTGGTCGGTGAGCTGACTGCCGAGTTTCCGGCCGCGACCGAGGCGCGTATCCGGGCGTTGCTGGGAGGACTGCTGACCAGTCACGTGCTTCTGACGAGTCTGCGGCCGCCAATGACCAGCACCGACCCGCTAGGCCACGTCCTGAACCAGCTCGAGGAGGCAGCAGCCCGCGAGCTTCCTTCGGTGCTGCCGATCGAGCGTGAACTGCGCAGCATCCACGCGCAGATGGCATCAGACGGGACCAGCTCGATCGACCAATCCATGTTTGAGCATATGAACGCCGTCGCGGAGACGGCTGGACGGCCGCTGATGGTCACGTGCGCACTGGACGCCGATATCGCAGTACCTGATGTCGTGGTGCGTGAAGCCGAGATTGCTGTGACGACGCTGGCGCGGTTGACGCCGTTTCCGTTCGGGCAGCCGGCACGGAAGGCATGGCACGCTCGGTTTCTTGATCGCTACGGTGTTGGCGCCGTCGTGCCGCTGCGCAGCGTCGTGCAGGACGCCGGACTCGGTCTACCGGCCGGCTACTTGGGCTCAGGCAGAAAGCAGGGCCCGGCGCCGCTCACTGCTCGCGATGAAGCCCTGCTGGCCTTGGTGCAGACCGCGGTCTTGACCGGTGACGACGAGATCGAACTGACCGAAGCAACCATCGCGTCGCTGAGCGTCGGTGATGCCGCCGAGTCGCTGCTCCCGCCTGCGGCCGAATTGTCATTCCAGATCCACTCCGAGTCCACTGAACACATCAAGCGCGGGGCTTTCCAGATCGCCGTGGTCGCTGCGCCGCGTACGTCGAGCAGCATGATTGGCCGCTTCACCGACCAACTCGATCCCAGCGACCGCGACCAGCTGGCCAAGACCTGGGCGACGAGACCAACCGCGACACCCGGTGCGCTGGTCGCTCAATTGTCGTTCCCTCCACGGGGACGGCGCAGCGAGAACGTCATCCGCGTGCCGCAGCTTCTGCCCCAGGTGCTTTCGTTGTCCGAGCACCGTGCGCCTGATGGCGATCTCATTTCACTGCACGACCTGGCGGTCACCGCTGATGGTCGCCAGATTCGCTTGGTCTCGTTGGACACGGGACAAGCGGTGGAGCCGGTGGTCTTGCACGCGTTGGAAGCCAGTGTCCAGACGCCGCCCTTGGCGCGATTTCTCTCCGAGATAGCGACTTCTCGCTCGGTGGTCTACGGGCCGTTTAGCTGGGGCGCTGCCAGCCAGCTGCCCTATCTGCCCCGCTTGCGACACGGACGAACGATCCTGTCGGCGGCCAGGTGGCTGGTGACCGCAACAGATCTACCGGCCGTCAGTGCCACGGAGATAGTTTGGGACGAAGCCTTCGCGCGGTGGCGACAGCGCTTCGGCGTGCCCAGTGCGGTGGTGATGTGTCACAGCGATCTGCGGTTGCCGATCGACCTTGACCAGCCGGTTCATCGCGAACTCCTGCGAGCACGACTCGACCGCAGCGGACGCATCGACCTACGCGAAAGCCCAGCAGCCAACGCGCACGACTGGTGCGGGCGTACCCACGAGCTCATAATCCAACTTCACGCCGACCCGCCACCGTCGCCCCGTCGCACGCCGCGTCGCCTGACCGCTGCGGTCCCTGTCGATGCCGGCTATCTGCCCGGTGGATCGAGCTGGCTCGCTGCGCACCTTCACGGGCACCAGGATCGCCAAGACGAGATCTTGACCGACCATCTACCGAAGCTGTTCAACGACTGGGAAGGCGAGTCACCGTTGTGGTGGTTCCGCCGCTACCGGGATCTAGCGAAGCCGGATGCTGACCGCTACCTGCGTCTCTACATCCCGACACCCGGACCTGATGAGTACCCGCGAGCAGCCGCGCGGCTGAGCAACTGGGCCAGCGACCTGCGCGCTAGCGGACTGATCCCTCACGTCGATCTGACCACTTATCACCCGGAGACGGGACGGTACGGGGCTGGCGCCGCGCTGGCCGCTGCCGAGGCCGTGTTCGCTGCGGACTCGATCGCCACTATCGCCCAGATCCAAACCGCGGCCCGTAGCAAAGTGGAGCGGCAAGCACTGACGGTCGCGGGTCTGGTCGACCTCGGCATCTCGTTCGACGGTTCGTTGGCTGGCGGCATGCGGCGCTTGGTCGACGAGCTGCCACACGAATCCGTCACCATGGATCGGCGCCTGCGCGATGCCGCGATGGGCCTGGCCGATCCGAGCGATGATTGGGCGGCGCTGCGATTCATCCAAGGCGGTGAACAGGTTCTCCAGGCCTGGAGACAACGGCGGGCAGCACTCACGGCGTATCGACACCAGTTGGCTCTCTCCGATGCAGCACCGCCGGTGCTCCGGTCGCTTCTGCACATGCATCACGTCCGGAATCTCGGGGTGGACCCGAAGCTGGAAGCGATCGGCCGGCGCCTCGCGCGGTCGGCTGCGCAGCGGTGGGTGGCGACCTCATGACGACCGCGCTAGCCGATGCCGCGACGGTGATCGCTGGCCAACTCGCCGAACCTCGGCCGGTTGCGCCTGAGGAGCGGTGGCGGGCGCAGTCGCTGGCCAAAGACGCCACCGGCATTGCGCTCCTGCACATCGAACGCGCCTACCAAAACAACGGGGACTGGACGGCGGTGCATGCCTGGTTGAAGGCAGCGACCGCGGCCGACATCAGCGCCACCGACGACGCGGGCCTGTACTTCGGTGCACCAGCTGTCGCTTTCGCGCTGCACGCCGCCAGCGGTACCGACCGCTACGCCAAGGCCCTGGCAGGACTGGACACCTACGTGACTGCGTTGACTCACCGCCGTCTCGATCGGGCTGAGGCGCGGATCGCTCGCGCGGAGCTGCCCAGCCTCGGTGAATTTGACCTCATCTACGGCCTGACCGGTATAGGCGCCTACCTGCTGCGCGCGGCACCCGGCAGCGAGGCATTGCACCGCACGCTCAGCTATCTGGTCCGACTCACTGAACCGATCACTGTCGACGGAATGGTGCTGCCGGGCTGGTGGACGTTCCACGATCCCTCGTTCAAGGAGTCGCCAGCTTTCGCTGGCGGACACGGCAACCTTGGGATCGCCCATGGGATCACCGGTCCATTGGCACTGTTGTCACTTGCAATGCGCGCGGGTCGCGAGGTCGCTGGTCAGGTCGACGCGATCGAGCGAATCTGCGCGTGGCTGGACACCTGGCGCCAATACGACGACACGAATTCATGGTGGCCGCAATGGGTCAGCCGCGCCGAACACCAAGCACACCGTACGACGCAGCACGGACCGCTACGGCCTTCGTGGTGCTACGGCACGCCAGGACTGGCCAGGGCCCAGCAACTTGCCGGCATCGCTACCGGCGACCTGTCACGCAAACACATCGCCGAGCAGGCACTGATCGATTGTCTTGCTGACCAGGTACAGGTCGACCGGATCATCGACACTTCGCTGTGCCATGGCTGGGCGGGCCTGTTCCAAACCACATGGCGAACAGCCAGTGACGCAACTAGCCCTGAACTCGATACCCACGTAGACCGGCTCGCGGGTCAGCTCGCCGTTCATGGCCTGCCCGGTCGCGGCGACGGGCAGGGGTTCCTCGAAGGCGATACCGGACTGGCGCTCGCCCTCCACACCGCCAGCGGCAGACCACCGGCATCGGGATGGGACGGCTGCCTGCTCATCAGCTGACCTGCGCTGCTCACCGCCCGCCAAGCCATGAAGGAGACCTGACCCGATGACCACCACCTCATCGCTCACCGTCGAACGCGGAGTGCTGGAAGTCCTGACCGGCCAGCCTCTTCCAGAAGCCGCAAAGCGGCTGGGCATGCCGGCTGATGAACTTGCTGAGGCTGTCGAGCGCTATCGAACCGCCGGACGCGCAGCCCTCGACGCCCGCGCAGGCGACACCTGGTACCAAGTGCACCTTGAATTTGCGAACTGGAACGCTATCGAGCAAGAACCTGCGGCTCGCCTTCGCGCGGGTCTAGAGCGAGCACAGGAAATTGGCCTGATTGCGAACTGGTGGTTCATTCGCAAGGCACCCTGCTGGCGGCTCCGCTGCCAGCCAGGCAATGAAGCAAGCTTCGAAGCCCTGGAACGACATCTGAAGCGACTGGTCGACGACATGAAAGCGTCAGGGCACATCGCAACCTCATGGACCAGCATCTACGAACCTGAAGTTGCCGCGTTCGGCGGACCACGCGGGATGCAGATCGCTCACGACCTCTTCCACGCCGACAGCCACGCGATCCTGGACTACCTCACCAGCCAGAACCGCAGCAGTTCCGCGCTACCAGTGGGTCGCCGAGAGCTGTCTGTTGTCCTATGCAGCGCCATGATGCGCGGTGCAGGTCAGGACTGGTTCGAACAAGGCGACATCTGGAATCGCGTCGCAGACCTTCGACCTGTACCGCCGAACACGCCACTCGAACGCCTGCCCGACCTAGCAGCCAAGCTTCGGCACCTCATGACCATAGACACCAAGCCAGGCAGCGCATTGCTGAACGACAGCAGCGATCTTGGTTTTGCATCCCCGTGGATCGACTCTTTTACAAAAGCAGGCGCTGCCATCGCCGCTACCACCCTCAGTAGAGGCACGCGAGAGATAGTTGCCCAGCACATCATCTTCCACTGGAACAGAATGGGCCTATCCGCAAGTACACAAAGCATTCTGACGCGAGCAGCCAGGGAAGTCGTCTTCCCGAGCAGGCCGCCACTCACTCGCCGCGAACACAGCCAATCACATGAGGGACTACGGTGAACGCTGACGAGTTGCGCGCCGAGCTACAACGCCGGTCAGCGCAACTACTGAACTTGACCCGTTTTGGCGGACATCCCGGATCAGGAGCGGTTGCTCCGGAAGGATGTTCATCATGGAGTCCATGGGCAAGAAGAAGCCGCGGCCTCGTCGTACGTTCACGGCCGAGTTCAAGGCCGAGATCGTCGAGCTGTGCCAGCGCGGTGAGCGGTCGGTCGGTCAGATCGTGAAGGACTTCGATCTGACCGAGACTGCGGTTCGGGAATGGCTCAAGCAGGCCGAACGCGACGCCGGCACCGGTGACGGCGGTCCGACGACGAGCGAGAAAGAAGAGCTCGCGGCATTGCGGCGGGAGAACCGCCGGCTGCGCGAAGACGTCGAAATCTTGA
>NZ_JBHLTC010000038.1:0-87494 GCF_042434725.1 Kribbella deserti
GGTTTCGCGCGGCTGCCGGGATTTGGGTGCCCGCTGCCGGGGTTTCGCGCGGCTGCCGGGGTTTGGGGTGCCCGCTGCCGAGTTTTTTGACCACTACCCGGTTGCAGCCAGGTAGTCGTACCAGAACTCGGCAGCCGGCCTGTCTCGAACGCCGCACTCCGCGTCCGACCGTCGAAGACGCCGCACTCCGCGTCCGACCGTCGGAGACGCCGCATTCCGCGTCCGACCGTGGGAGACGCCGCATTTCGCGTCCGACCGTGGGAGGAGGTGCGCCCGCGCCACCCGGCAGGAGTCGGCGCGGAGCATGCGGGTGACCACGGACCAACCAGCTCCGGACCGACGAACGCCGGTCCCGGCGTGAGGTTGTTCGCATGTGCAGTGTGTGCGGGCGGGCGGCGGTGGGGCGTGGCGGTAGCATCCGATCGCCGTCTCCCTCGTCAGTAAAGGATGTCCCTCGTGCGCCGGATCGTGCTCGTGCTGTTTGGTGCCCTGCTTGTGCTGGGTGCGACCGGCACCGTCGCCCAGGCGGCGGATTACCGCTTCTGGGGCTACTTCCAGTGGACGAACGGTCAGTGGGCCTTCGCCCAGAAGGGCTCCGAGCAGGTCGTACCGGCCGATGGCGCCGTGGAGGGCTGGCGGTACGCCGTCGCCGGCGCCAAGTCGCGTACGCCGCGTGCCGCTGGTGACTTCGAAGCCATTTGCGGGTCCACGCCCGCCGAGGCCGGCAAGAAGCGCGTTGCCGTGGTCATCGACTCCGGAACTCCCGAGGATTCCGCGGACAAGTCGGCTCCGCCTGCTGCGAGCGGTACCTGCGTGGTGACGGCGACCGCGTCGACCGGCGCCCAGGTGCTCGCGGCGATCGGCCCGGTCCGGATCGAGAACGGTTTGACCTGCGGCATCAACGGCTACCCGGCGACCGGTTGCGGTGGCGAGGTCAAGAACGCCGTCATTCCGGCCACGGACGCGCCTGTGCAGCTCGAGATCAAGCCGGCGGTCGGTTCTTCGGCCCCGGCCGCGAGCACCTCGCCCACGCCCGGGTCCTCGCCCACGCCCGGGGCCTCGTCCACGCCCGGGTCCTCGTCCACGCCCGGGTCCTCGTCCACGCCCGCGGCCGACGACGAGGGCACGCCGTGGGTGCCGATCGTGATCGGCGTGGTCGTGATCGCCGGTCTCGGCATGGGTGGGCTCGTGCTCAGCCGTCGCCGCAACGCCTCGGCCTGACGCCACGATGACCGTTCAGTGAAGATCGAGTCGTGAAGGCCATCCACAATCCCCTGCTCCCCCGGGCTCTGCACCCGGGTGCCTGGTGGTTGTGGGCGCTCGGTCTGGCGGTCGCGGCCAGCCGGACCCGCAATCCGCTTCTGCTGTTGCTGATCCTGGTCGTCGCCGGTTTTGTGGTCGCGGCCCGTCGTACCGACGCGCCCTGGGCGAACAGCTATGTGGCGTTCCTGAAGCTCGGCCTGGTCGTGATCGCCGTACGGATCGTGCTGCAGGCCCTGCTCTCGACCCGGTCCCAGGGCAATCACATCCTCTTCACCCTGCCGCAGATCCCGCTGCCCGACTGGGCCAACGGCGTCAAACTCGGCGGCATCGTCACCGCCGAGGCCCTGCTCACCGCGCTGTACGACGGTGGGCAGCTCGCGGTGATGCTGTGTTGTATCGGCGCGGCGAACGCGCTGGCCAGTCCGCGGCGGCTGCTCAAGTCGTTGCCCGGGGCCCTCTACGAGATGGGAGTCGCGTGTGTGGTCGCGTTGACCTTCGCGCCCCAGCTGGTCACCGACAGCCGCCGGATCCGGGCCGCCCGCCGGTTGCGCGGCCGGAGCCGGGGCTCGTTCCGGACCACCGCCATGCCCGTGCTCGAAGGCGCGCTCGATCGTTCGGTCGAACTGGCCGCGGCGATGGACTCGCGCGGCTACGGCCGGACCGCCCAGGCGCCGTTGCGCCAGCGCCGGATCACCGGGGCGTTCGTACTGCTCGGGCTGATGGGGATGGCCATCGGCATCTACGCGTTGCTCACTGACGCGATGGCGGAGGCCGTGGCCGCGACGGCTCTGGCGATCGGCGTACTGCTCGCGGTGTCAGCGATGGCCATCGGGCACCAGCGGGTCGGGCGGACGCGGTACCGGCCGGACCCGTGGGCGATGCCGGAATGGCTGGTCACGTTGTCCGGCGTACTGACCGCAGGCGCGTTGATCGTTGCCGCGGGCACCGGCGTGGCCGGGCTGGTATTGGCTGGGCCGCTGGTCGTACCACCGCTACCGTTGCTGCCGGCAATGGCCATTCTGGCCGGCCTGCTACCGGCGATCGCGGCCCCGCCGCCGAGCGGCGGCCGACGTCGGGAGGCGGTGCCGGCATGATCGAGTTCGACCGGGTCACGGTGACCTACGACGGCCAGACCGAGCCGGCGCTGCGGGACGTCTCGTTCGAGATCCCCGAAGGCGAACTGGCCCTGGTGATCGGCCGGACCGGCTCGGGCAAATCGACCCTGCTGCGCGCGATCAACGGATTGGTGCCGCACTTCACCGGCGGCACGCTGGCCGGGCGAGTCGTCGTCAACGGCCGCGACACCCGGCTGCACCGCCCGCGCGATCTGGCGGATGTGGTCGGCATCGTCGGACAGGATCCACTGGCCGGGTTCGTCACCGACACGGTCGAGGACGAACTGGCGTACAGCATGGAGTCGCTCGGCGTGCCCGCGGACGTGATGCGCCGCCGCGTGGAGGAGACGCTCGACCTGCTCGGGCTGGCCGACGTGCGCGACCGGCCGTTGACGTCGCTGTCGGGCGGGCAGCGGCAACGTACGGCGATCGGCGCGGCGCTGACCGCGCATCCGGCCGTGCTCGTGCTGGACGAACCGACCTCCGCGCTGGATCCGCAAGCCGCTGAGGAAGTTCTCGCGGCACTCCAGCGGCTCGTGCACGACCTCGGCGTCACCGTGGTGCTGGCCGAACACCGGCTGGAACGCGTGATCCAGTACGCCGATCGCGTGATCGAGGTGCCGGGTGGCAGCGCCAGCGTCGCGACGGGCGATCCGGCCGCGCTGATGGCGACGGCTCCGGTCGCGCCGCCGGTGGTGGAGCTCGGCCGGCTGGCCGGGTGGTCGCCGTTGCCCCTGTCGGTCCGTGACGCGCGGCGAGCGGCCGTTGCCCTGCGCAATGACCTGTCCGCGCGCGTGCCGGTGCGGGTGGCGCCGGAACCGGGACGGGTGCTTGCCCGGTGCAACGATTTGGTGGCGGGGTACGGGCCGACGCTGGCCTTGCGCGGGTTGACGCTGGAGATCGCCGCCGGGGAGGTCGTTGCCTTGATGGGGCGGAACGGCGCCGGTAAGTCAACCCTGCTCAATTCCTTGGTCGGACTGGTCAAACCCCGGTCTGGGTCGGTTGCGGTGACACCTGGCTCTGACGGTTCACGTTCTGCTGGGGCTTCGGGTGGCGCTGGAGCGGCTTTAGCGCCGGATAAGGCGCGGCCGAAGGATCTGGTGCATGCGGTTGGTCTGGTGCCGCAGGAGCCCGCGGACCTGCTGTACGCCGCCACCGTGGCGGACGAATGCGCCCACGCGGACGACGACTTCGGCGTTCCGGCCGGATCGTGCCGCGACTTGCTGCGCCGCCTCTCGCCCGAGGTGGACGACCGGATGCACCCGCGTGATCTGTCCGAAGGCCAGCGGCTCTGCCTCGCGCTGTCCGTCGTACTCTGCGGTGCTCCCCCGCTGGTGCTGCTGGACGAACCGACCCGGGGGCTCGACTACGGCGCCAAGCGACGGCTCGTCACGATCTTGCGCGAACTGGCCGCCGCCGGGCACGCCGTACTGCTCTCGACGCATGACGTGGAGATGGTGGCCGAGGTCGCGACCCGCGTACTGGTACTGGCCGATGGCGAGCTGGTCAGCGATGGGCCGACGGCGACGGTGATCGCCGGATCGCCCGCGTTCGCGCCGCAGGTCGCGAAGATCCTCGCTCCGTTGCCGTTCCTCACCGTTGGTGAAGTCGCGACCGCTTTGGGCGAGGCGTCGTGAAATCGCGCCGTGGCGGCTTTGCTGACCCCGGCCGGTTGGAGGGCGGTCTGCCCGCTGAGCGGTTGATCGGGTTCCGGCCGCGGTCGGCCGCGACGTTGGTGCTCGCCTCGGCGGTAGGGCTGCTCGCGTTCGGCTGGCCGCTGCTCTGGTCGACCGAACAGGCCGGGGAGAACGCGATCGGGCATACAACCGACGGCCCCTGGCTCTTCATCCTGCTACTGCCCCTGCTGGTCGCCGTCGTACTCGCCGAGCTCTCGGAGAACGGCGTCGACGCGAAGGTCATCTCGCTGCTCGGCATGCTCGCGGCCGTTGGCGCCGCTCTGCGCGCGCTAGGCCCGGGCACGGCTGGACTGGAGCCCGGGTTCTTCCTGCTGGTACTGGCCGGGCGGGCGTTCGGTGCCGGGTTCGGGTTCGTGCTGGGCGCGGTGTCGTTGCTGGCCGGGGCTTTGGTCAGTGGTGGCGTCGGCCCGTGGATGCCGTTCCAGATGCTTGCCTGCGCGTGGGTCGGTTGCCTGGCCGGGTTGTTGCCGCGGGCAAGCGGACGCGCCGAGATCGCCGTACTGGCCGGGTATTCACTGGTTGCGGGCGTGCTCTACGGCCTGGTGATGAACTTGTGGTTCTGGCCGTTCGCCACCTTCGGCAGCGACTTCTCGTTCATCCCGGGCGAACCACTGGTGGAGAACCTGCACCGCTATCTGCTCTTCATCGCCGCCACCTCGCTCGGCTGGGACATCCCGCGTGGCGTGCTGTGCGCCGGCCTGGTGCTGGCCTTCGGACGGCCCATCCTGACGGCGTTCCGGCGAACCGCCCGCAAGGCCGCGTTCGACGTTCGTCCCGTCTTCGAACCACTTCCGGAGAAGGCCGATGGCTGACCTCAGTACCGACGCCGAAGGCGCCCTGATCGACGGCGTACTGCGGCTCCGCCCGGACGGCCAGATCGCGATCGCGGGCTACACCGTTCAACCGGTCCGTACCCCGGATGGCCTCCGGTACGACGTACAGACGCCAACCGGCGAGCGCCTTTCATGGACCACGCCCACCCCGGCGTACGAGCGCACCCTGGTGCTCGGCGGCGCCCGTTCCGGCAAGTCCACCCTCGCCGAACGCCTGCTGGCCCCGCACCCCGACACCCTGTACGTCGCCACCGGCTACACCGCCGCGGGTGATCCCGAATGGGCCGAGCGGATCGCCCTGCACCAGGCCCGTCGGCCGGCCAGTTGGGGATCGGTCGAAACGATCGACCTGGTTCCGCTGCTCACCGCCGAAGGCCCACCGCTGCTGATCGACTGCCTCACGCTCTGGCTCACCCGCACCATGGACGCCGCCAACGTCTGGACCACGCCCGAACGCGTCACCGAGGTGGACCAGGCCATCGACGACCTCGTCGCCGCCTGGGCCGCCACCAAACGCCGGGTAGTTGCCGTCAGCAACGAAGTCGGCTCCGGCATCGTCCCAGCCGACGCCCCCACCAGGCTGTTCCGCGACCTCATGGGCCGCCTCAACACCGCCATCGCCCACCCCCCAACCACCCTCCTCCTCTGCACCGCCGGCCACCCCCACCCCCTCTAGCCTCCCGGCGTGTCGCCGTTCATCGGACGCTTGTGACGCGGCGTGTCGCCGTTCATCGGACCCTTCTGCCCGGCCGGTCTGCGTTCATCGGTCCGAATCTGCGCCTGCCCGCAGGCCGATCCGCGCGCGAGCGCCGTCCCGAGAGGGCCGATTCGGACCGATGAACGCTTGCCGGTGAGTGGATGTGATAGACGAGGGGGTCGGTTTGCTGCGGGTTGGAGGGGTTTTGGGCGACGCGGTGCGATTGGCGTTCGGCACGTTGTCGATATTGCCCGCGGGCGTGCCCGGCACGGTCGATCGGCGGGTTGCCGGGCGCGCGATGCTCCTTGCGCCAGTGGTCGGCCTCGTGCTCGGGGGTATCGCCGCGGCCGTGGTGGCCGGCGTCGACCATCTCCGCCCGGATGCGCCCTTGCTAGCCGCCGTACTGGGGGTCGTCGTACTCGCCGGGCTCTCGGGCGGGCTGCACCTCGACGGCCTCGCGGACATGGCCGACGGACTCGGCAGCCGCCGGGATCGCGAGACCATGCTGTCGATCATGAAGAAGGGCGACGTCGGCCCGTTCGGAGTCGCGTCGATCGCCGCCGTACTGCTCATCAACGTCGCCGCCCTCACCGCGTGCGTCTCGGTCGGCCTTGGCTGGCAGGCCATCCTCGTGGCCGCGGTCGCGAGCCGCCTCACGCTGCCGTGGGCCTGCCGCACCGGCGTACCGTCTGCCCGTCCCGACGGCTTGGGCGCCATGGTCGCATCCACCGTCCGCCCGCTGTACGCCGTCTTCGCGACTGCCGCCGTCCTGGTTGGCGCCGCTGGCTTGATCTGGTTCAGCACTCCCCTGCCGTACGGCGATGGTCGCGGCGCTGCGCCTTTGCTGAGTCAGACCACGGCCGTCGAGGGCGGCCGCGATCTGATCTCCAGCAAGACGCTGTTGCCCGACTTCGCGGAACGGCCGGCGCGCGCGCAGCAGCTTCAGCCGGAGGGCCTCGGCCTGCTCGGCGCAGGCGCGGTTTTGGCTGCGGTGGCGGCTGGATTGCTGGTGGTACGGCGGGCGCGGAAGGCCTTTGGAGGGATCACCGGGGATGTGCTCGGAGCCGGGGTGGAGACGGGTTTCGCGATCTGCCTCATAGTGGTCGCGCTTGCGCTCTGATGTCAGGCAGGATGGGGCCCGGCAAGGCTGGACCGGGAGAAAGGTGACGATACGGATCGTGGCACGGTGACCAACCTGCCGACATCCGTTATCTTTACGTAATGAACGCAACCCGTCCAGCGCCTGGCTCGCAGGCTTCGCTGCGCGAAGCCAACCGCGAACGGGTGCTCGACGTGGTTCGCCAGCTCGGACCGCTCACTCAGGTCGAGATCGCCGAGGCCTCCGGCCTTTCCGCCGCCACCGTGTCGAATATGGTGCGCGAACTCGATCGCGCCGGCGCGGTCGCCCTGTCCCGCAGCATTCGCAACGGCCGTCGCGCCGTACTGGTCTCCCTCGCCTCCGGCGGCGGCCTGCTCGCGGGCGTGGCCTTCGGCGAACGCGACGTCCGGGTGGCGATCGCGAACGGCCAAGGCGAAATCCTCGGCCAGCAGTACATGCCCCTGCAGGCGGATCACGTCGCGGACGACGGCATGGAACGCGCCGCACGCCTGCTGGCCGATCTCGCCGACGACGCGGGCCACGGCGTCGAGGACATCGAGGCAGTCGGGTTCGGACTGCCCGCACCGGTCGATTCCGTCACCGGCGAGGCGGGGTCGGACGCCGTACTGCCCGGCTGGCGCGGGGTCAACGTGGCCGCCGCGATGGCCGGCTACCTCCGAGCCCCGGTGGCCCTCGACAACACGGCGAACCTGGCCGCGCTGGGCGAATTGCGCAACGGCGCGCTGCGCGGCGTGCGGCACGGGTGCTACATCAAGTTCTCGTACGGCGTGGGCGCGGGCATCGTCGTCGGCGGCGAGATCTTCCGCGGCAGCGCCGGAACGGCCGGGGAGATCGGCCATCTCACCATCGACGAGAACGGGCCGATCTGCCGCTGCGGCAATCGCGGCTGCCTGGACACGTTCGTCGGCTCGCGCGCGCTGTTGAGTTCGCTGTCCGCCTCGCACGGGCCGTTGCGCCTGGGCGACGTGATCAAGCGGGCCAAGGCGGGCGATCTCGGCTGCCGCCGGGTGATCGAGGACGCGGGGCGCCGGGTGGGCGTCGCCGTCGCGGGCCTGGTCAATCTGATCAACCCCGAGGTGATCGTGGTGGGCGGGCGAATGGCCGAAGCCGGCGACCTCGTGCTGGTCCCCCTTCGCGAGGCCCTCGACCGCTGCGCCATCCCCAGCGCCGCCGCCACCGTCGACCTCCGCCCGGCCGAACTCGGCGACGAAGCCGACGTCATCGGCGCCCTCTCCCTAGCCGCCGCTCTAGGCCACGCCAAAGCCACCGCCCGCCCGTAATCCCGCCGCCCGCAATCGCCGTACAACGCCACCGCCCGCCCGCCCATTCGCCGTACGGCGTGGCGGTATCCCGTTCATCGGACGCTTGTGACGCGGCGTGTCGCGGTTCATCGGACGCTTGTGACGCGGCGTGTCGCCGTTCATCGGACGCTTGTGACGCGCCCCTCAGGAAGCGTTCATCGGTCCGAGTTCTGCCCTCTCGGGACGGCGCGTAGGCGTGGGCCCACATAAGAGGAGGGCAGATTCGGACCGATGAACGCAAAACCTGCGATGGGCCGGCCACTATCCGGGGGAGACGGGAAGCCGAGGCGGCGCCAGCGGCGAGTGGCGGCAGGGAATCCACCCGAGCGAACCCCCGAGCACCCAGCGGCCCGGCCGCCCCTCGCCGTCGTCACAAGCGTCCAATGAACGGCGACACGCCGTGTAACAAGCGTCCGACGACACGCCGGAGGCTGGTCAGAAGCGTCCGATGAACGGCGACACGCCGCGTAACAAGGGTCCGATGAGTGGGATACCGGTGTGGTGGAGGTGGGGTGTTAGGGGGGCGTGACGGACTCGTGACGTTCTAATGTCTATTTCTTGAATTCAACTCTTGACGCCAAGGTGGGTTGTCCCTTTGACTCTGGTGATGGCCCGCCGGGCCCTCACGTCTTAGGAGTACGACATGTCACGATCCCCTGTTCGGCTGCTCGGCCTGGGCGTCACCGCCGCCGCGATGGTGTTCTCGCTCGCCGCTTGCGGCTCCGACGAGCCCGCGGCCGGTGGTGGCGGTGCCGAGGGCAAGAAGATCGCCCTGCTGCTGCCGGAGTCGAAGACCGCCCGCTACGAGGCGCTCGACCGTCCGCTGTTCGAGGCGGCGCTGAAGGCGTCCTGCCCGAGCTGCGAGGTCATCTACAGCAACGCCGACCAGGACGCGGCGAAGCAGCAGCAGCAGGCTGAGGCCGCGCTGACCCAGGGCGCGAACGTGCTGGTGCTCGACCCGGTCGACGGCAAGGCCGCCGCCTCGGTCGTGAACAGCGCCAAGGGCCAGAACGTGCCCGTCGTGGCGTACGACCGCTTCATCGAGGGCGCGAACTACTACGTCTCGTTCCAGAACGAGGCCGTCGGCAAGCTGCAGGCCCAGACCCTGGTCGACATCCTGAAGAACGCCGGCAAGACCTCCGGCAACATCGCGATGATCAACGGCTCGCCGACCGACCCGAACGCGGCCCAGTTCAAGGCCGGCGCGCACAGCGTGCTGGACGGCAGCGGCTTCAAGATCGCGGCCGAGTTCGACACGCCGGACTGGAGCCCGGACAAGGCCCAGTCGTGGATGGAGGGCCAGCTCTCGGCCATCAAGTCGGGTCTCGTCGGCGTGTACGCGGCCAACGACGGCACCGCCGGTGGCGCCATCGCCGCGCTCAAGGGCGGCGGCGTGAACCCGCTTCCCCCGGTCACCGGTCAGGACGCCGAGCTCGCCGGTATCCAGCGCATCGTGTCGGGCGACCAGGCGATGACGATCTACAAGGCCGTCAAGCCGCAGGCCGAGGACGCCGTGAAGGCCGCGCTCGCGCTGGCCAACGGTGACAAGCCCGAGGCCAAGACCGAGGTGCAGGGCGTGCCGTCCACGCTGCTCGACCCGATCGCCGTCACCAAGGCGAACATCGCCGATACAGTCGTCAAGGACGGTATTTACAAGGTGTCGGACATCTGCACCGCGAACTTCGCCACCGCCTGTGCCGCTGCCGGCCTGAAGTAATCACTCCGAGAGGCTGATTCGGTTCATGAGTGTCACCCCCAGTCCGGTCGCGACCGGCACGGTGCTGTCGCTGCAGGGCATCTCCAAGCGGTTCGGAGCCGTCCAGGCGCTGAAGAACGTCGACCTGGACGTCCGGGCCGGCGAGGTGCTTGCCCTGGTCGGCGACAACGGCGCCGGTAAGTCGACGCTGGTCAAGACCATCGCGGGGGTGTACACGCCCGACGACGGCACGGTCACCTTCGACGGTCGCGAGGTGCACGTCACCAGCCCCGCCGAAGCGCAGAAGCTCGGTATCGCCACCGTCTTCCAGGACCTCGCCCTGTGCGACAACCTCGACGTCGTCGCGAACCTCTTCCTCGGCCGCGAACTGCGGCGGGGAAGGGTTCTCGACGAGATCGAGATGGAGCGGACCTCGTGGGAGCTGCTCAAGCAGCTGTCCGCGAAGATCCCCTCGGTCCGGATCCCGGTCGCCAGCCTGTCCGGCGGCCAGCGGCAGACGGTCGCGATCGCCCGGTCGCTGCTCGGCGAACCGAAGGTGGTGATGCTCGACGAGCCCACCGCCGCACTGGGTGTCGCCCAGACCGCCGAGGTGCTGAACCTCGTCGAGCGGCTGCGCGAACGGGGTCACGGCGTGATCCTGATCAGCCACAACATGGCCGACGTGATGGCGGTCGCCGACCGGGTCGCGGTGCTTCGGCTCGGCCGGAACAACGGTGTCTTCAACGTCGCCGAGACCAGCTCGCAGGACATCATCGCCGCCATCACCGGCGCGACCGACAACGCCGTGTCCGAACGTGCGGCACGCCGGGTCCAGGACAAGATCAGCAGCACGGAAGGGCTCGAGTCATGACCACCCCGGTCAAGGGATCACCGTCCGAGGTGGTCGCCGTACAGGACCCGGCCGCGCTGCCGGCCGACCTGCAGGACGAGCGGCTGATCGCGAGCCGCGGTATCGGCGGCGCGTGGGCGGCGTTCGTCTCCAAGATGCGCTCGGGCGATCTCGGCTCGATCCCGGTGGTGATCGGCCTGATCATCATCTGGGGCGTGCTGCAGGCGTCGAACGGATCGTTCCTGTCCAGCCGCAACCTGGTCAACCTCACCCTGCAGAGCGCCGCGCTCGGAACGATTGCCCTGGGCATCGTTCTGGTGCTGCTGCTCGGTGAGATCGACCTGTCGGTCGGCTCGGTCAGCGGATTGTCGTCGGCGATCATGGCCGTCACGTTCGTCAACCAGGACTGGCCGATCGCGCTGGCCATTCTCGGCGCGGTGGCGGTCGGCGTACTGATCGGTGTCTTCTACGGCGCCTTGTACACCAGGTTCGGCGTACCGAGCTTCGTGATCACGCTGGCCGGTCTGCTCGGTTTCCTGGGTCTGCAACTGCTTGTCCTGGGCAAGGACGGCTCGCTCAACCTGCCGTTCGACTCCGCCCTGGTCGGATTCGCGCAGCGCAGCTTCCTGCCGACGCCGCTCGCGTACGGCCTGGTCGTCGCGATCGTCGCGGTGTACGTGCTGAGCCGGATCCGCGCCCGCGGTGGCCGGATCAAGGCCGGCCTGTCGGCAAGCCCGAACTCGATCATCCTGCTCAAGGCGGCGCTGCTGTTCGCCGTACTGATCGTGCCGGTGATCGTGCTCAGCCAGGACCGCGGCGTCTCCACCATGTTCGTGTTCTTCCTCGCGCTGGTCGTGGTGATGGACTTCGCGATTCGCAAGACCCGCTGGGGCCGTTCGGTCGTGGCGGTCGGCGGCAACGTCGAGGCCGCGCGCCGGGCCGGTATCAACGTGCGCGGGATCTACCTGTCGGTGTTCGCGCTGTGCTCCACCCTGGCCGCGGTCGGCGGTCTACTGGCCGCCTCCCGGCTCGCCGCGGTGAACCAGAGCAGCGGCGGTACCGACTGGAACCTGAACGCGATCGCCGCCGCCGTCATCGGTGGTACCAGCCTCTTCGGTGGCCGCGGTTCGGCGTACTCGGCGCTGCTCGGCGCCCTGGTGATCCAGTCGATCACCAACGGCCTCGCGCTGCTGAGCCTGGATTCGAGCGTGCGCTACATGGTCACCGCCGCCGTGTTGCTGCTCGCGGTCACGATCGACTCGCTCAGCCGCCGTACCCGGGTGGCCAGCGGTCGCGCCTGATCCGGCCATCCACGCGGGCCCCGGTTGCGCTTACGGCGTACCCGGGGCCTTTCGCGGTGACCGCGGGGTGTCCGGTTCGGCACAATGACGGTCATGACAGAGCACAGGCCGCCAATCCGCGCGCGCGTCACCACCGCGGACCATCCGGTTACCACCCTCGAGTTGTTCTTCGACCTGGTCTTCGTCTTCGCGCTCACCCAGGTCACCGCGTTGATGGCGCACGAGCTGACCGCGCACGGCGTGGTCCGGGGCGTACTGATCATCGGCCTGCTCTGGTGGAGCTGGATCGGCTACTCCTGGCTGTGCAACCTGGTCAAGGCCGACGAGGGTTCGGTCCGGCTCGTGTTGTTCGCGGCGATGGCGGCCATGTTCGCCATCGCGCTGGCCATTCCGGAGGCCTTTCACGATCTGCCGGGCGGGCTGTCCGGCCCGGTGGTGATCGCGGTCGCCTACTTCGTCTTCCGGTCGTTGCACCTCGTGCTGTTCTGGCTGATCGCCGACGGAGACGCGGTCCTGCGCCGCACGCTGCTCCGGTTCGCGCCGTCCATGCTTGCTGGCACGGCGTTGCTCGCGGCCGCCTCCCAGTTCCACGGTAAGACCCAGACGTTGCTGTGGGGCGCGGCGCTGCTGGCCGACTACGGCGGCACCTACCTGATCGACGCCCGGGGCTGGCGGCTGCGCTCCGCGAAGCACTTCGCGGAGCGGCACGGCCTGATCATCATCGTCGCGCTCGGCGAGTCGATCGTGGCCATCGGCGTCGGTGTGACCGATCTGCCGATCTCCTGGCCGATCGTCGTCGCGTCGTTGCTCGGCCTGACGATCTCGGCGGCGCTGTGGTGGACGTACTTCGACGCCACCGCGATCTACGGCGAGCACGCCCTCGCGAACGAGCCGGAGGAGACCCGCCCGAAGCTCGCGCGCGACGCCTACACGTTCCTGCACTTCCCGATGGTGGCGGGCGTCGTACTGCTCGCACTCGGCATGAAGAAGGTCCTGGAGTACGTCGGCGATGCCGAGCACCACGATCTCTCCGACCCCTTGAAGGGCATCGGGCTTTACAGCCTGTTCCTTGGGGTTGCGATCTACCTACTCGGCCATGTTGGCTTCAAGTGGCGTACGACGCACCAGGTGGGTGTTAGCCGTCTTGCCGCGGCCGGGCTGGCGGTAGTCGCCATACCGCTGGTTACGAAGGTTCCGGCACTAGGCCAGTTGGTAGTGCTTACAGCGATCGCAGCGGCCCTTGTCGGCTACGAGACGATTCGGTACGCCGCCCAGCGCGAGGAGCTTCGCCACGGTACGCACTCCCTTTAGTCCCGGGAGCGCCTACAACCGGGCTAGTTCAGCGGGTGAGAGTTGTAGTGGCCGAAGGCGCGGTCCACCGCAGTTGGAAGTCGACGCCGCCAAAGCGCACGTGGTCGCCGGGACGAACCTCGACCGGGCTTGTGATCCGCAGGCCGTTGAGGAACGTCCCGTTGAGCGAGCCGACGTCGGCCAGGATCCAGCTCTCCCCCACCAGCCGGAGTTCCGCGTGACAGCGGGATACCGAGTCGTCGGCAAGGCGGAAGTTGGCGGCATAACCGCGCCCGATCCGGACCGGTACGGCGTCCGGCCCGGGCAGCATCAGACTCGGAACCACCGGCATCGCGCGGTACGGCGTGACCGTCACGCGCGGCAGGCGCTTCGTGATCCGGCGCAGCAGTACCCGCACACGGCCTTCGCCGCCGGGGAGGTCGCGCGTTGCGTCAGCCAATTCGGCCCGGCTCTTCGCGCGGAGAACAAAGTGCAGCCGGCGCACGAAGGTGTCGTGCGAGATCCGGCCCAGTCCCGCGCCGTCACGCAGGATCTCGACGGCCCGATCGCGCTCGGCATCCGAGGGCCGAGTCGTCTGGAGCCGCGCGGAGGTCATCTCAGGATTGTCGGCTGACCACCCGCTCTCTGTCCAGCAAGCCCCCGTCGCAGGACCCTGCAACGCCAGCCGCGGCAGAACGCCGTACCGCCACTAGCTCAAGCGGCGGTACGGCGAACTATCAGGCAGTCGCGGCGATCAAGTTCTCCCGCGGCTCGGCGAAGTGGCACGCGGCCAAGTGGCTCTCGCCGGCCTTGGACGGACGGGCCAGCAGCGGCTCCTGGGCGGCGCAGATGTCCTGGGCCTTCCAGCAGCGGGTGCGGAACCGGCAACCGCTCGGCGGATCGATCGGGCTCGGTACGTCGCCGACGAGCCGGATCCGCTCCTTCGGCGGCGTACCGCGGATGACGCCGAGGTCGGGCGCGGCCGACAGCAGCGCCTGGGTGTACGGATGCTGAGGCGCACCGTAGATCTCGTCTTTGCTGCCGATCTCCACGATCTTGCCCAGGTACATCACGGCCACCCGGTCGCAGAAGTGCCTGACCACGCCGAGGTCGTGCGCGATGAACACGAAGGCGATACCGAGATCCTTGCGCAGGTCGTCCATCAGGTTCATCACCTGAGCCTGGATCGACACGTCCAGCGCGCTGACCGGCTCGTCGGCGATGATCACCTGCGGCTCGACCGCGAGCGCCCGGGCGATACCGATGCGCTGGCGCTGCCCGCCGGAGAACTCGCTCGGGTAGCGGTTGTGGTGCTCGGGGTTGAGGCCGACCCGCTCCAGGAGTTCCTGGACCCGCTCGAGCTCCTTGCCCTTCTTCACCAGGTTGTGTACGCGCAGCGGCGTCGACAAGATGTTGCTGACCGTCTGCCGCGGATTGAGCGAACTGTACGGGTCCTGGAAGACGATCTGCAGTTCGCGCCGGAACGGCCGGAGCTGCTTCTCCTTCAGCTGGGCGATATCGGTGCCCTTGAAGTTGATCGAACCCGAGGTCGGCGTGAGCAGCCGGGTGATCATGCGCCCGGTGGTCGACTTACCGCAGCCGGATTCGCCGACCAGGCCGAGGCTGCCGCCGGGCTCCAGGTCGAAGCTGACCCCGTCAACGGCCTGAACCACCTTGCGGTGCCGGGCCAGTCCCGCGGTCTCCTTGATCGGGAAGTGCATCTTGAGGTCGCGGACCTCGAGCAACGGCTCAGTGTTCGTCATCGTTCTCCTCAGCCCAGTCTCGGCTCGACCTCGGCCTCGTAGATCGAGGCCTTGTCGGGTAGGTGGCACCGGGACGTGTGCGTACCGGCACCGTCGACGGGCAGCAGATCGGGCAGGTCGGTGAAACAGCGCTCGCCCTTGACCCGCTCGGCGTACGGGCAGCGCGGATTGAACGAGCAACCCTTCGGCAGTTCGAGCAGGCTCGGCGGCAGCCCCTTGATCGGGCGCAACCGCTCGCTCTCGGCCGAAACCACCGGAATGGATTCGAGCAGCCCCCAGGTGTACGGCATCCGGGGCCGGGCCAGTACGTCCTCCGCCGTGCCGTACTCGACACAGCGGCCGGCGTACATCACCAGCACGTCGTCGGCCATCTCGGCCACCACGCCGAGGTCGTGCGTGATCATCACGATGGCCGAGCCGAACTCCTTCTGCAGGTTGTTCAGCAGGTCCAGGATCTGCGCCTGCACGGTCACGTCGAGCGCGGTGGTCGGCTCGTCCGCGATCAGCAGTTTCGGGTCGTTGACCAGCGACATCGCGATCATCGCGCGCTGCCGCATACCGCCGGAGAACTCGTGCGGGTACTGCTTGAACCGGCGCTGCGGGTTCGGAATGCCGACCAGGTCGAGCATCTCGATCGCGCGCTTTTTCGCGACGTCCTTCGACACCGCGTGGTGCACCCGATAGGCCTCGGTGATCTGGCTGCCGACGGTGTACAGCGGGTGCAACGACGACTGCGGGTCCTGGAAGACCATGGCGGCGGTCTGACCGCGCACCTTCATCAGGTCCTTCTCGGGCAGGCCGACGATCTCGGTGCCGCCGAGGCGGATCGAGCCGGTCATCCGGGTACGGCGCATGTCGTGCAGGCCCATCACGGCCATGCTCGACACGGACTTGCCGGAACCGGACTCACCGACGATCGCCAGCGTGCGCCCGAGCGGTACGGCGTAGCTGAGGCCGTTCACCGCGTTCACCAGGCCGTCTGCGGTCGGGAACTGCACGGTGAGGTCCTCCACCACGAGGAACGCCTCTTCACCGGACGGGCTGATCGCGCCGACGCGCTTCTCCCGCTGCACGGTGGTCGGAGAGCTGGTGGTCTCGCTCATCACAGCCTCACTCTCGGGTCGAGCACGCTGTAGAGCACGTCGACCAGGAAGTTCATGAACACCAGCAGCACCGCGCCGACCAGAACGACACCCATGATGACGGGCAGATCGAAGTTCCGCAGGCTGTCGAGAGCGAGCTTGCCCATGCCGGGCATGTCGAAGATGTACTCGGTGAAGATCGTGCCGCCGAGCAGGCCGGCCATATCGAGGCCGAAGATCGTGACGACCGGAATCAGCGCCGAGCGGAGCGCGTGCTTGTAGGTCACCTTGCGGTCGGACAGACCCTTCGCGCGGGCCGTCCGGATGTAGTCCTCGCTCAGGGTCTCGACCATGGATCCACGGGAGAACCGGCTGTAGGACGTGGAGTTGTAGATACCCAGGACCAGCCAGGGCGTGATCATGCCGAGTAGCCAGCCGCCAGGGCTGTCCAGCGGTGAGACCCAGGCGCCGCGCGGCAGGATCGTGTAGTAGATGGTCAGGTAGAGCGAGATCATCAGCGCGACGATGTAGTACGGGATCGAGCTCATCACCAGCGTCGAGGACATCAGCATCCGGTCACCGGTGGTACCGCGGCGCTTGGCCGCCATCGAGCCGATCGTCACACCGAACAGCAGGAAGACCACCGCACCGCCGACCGCCAGGGACACCGTCACCGGGAAGCGGCTCTTGATGATCTCGAACACGGACTGGTCGAACTTGAAGGAGTAGCCGAGGCAAGGCGCGTCGCAGCGGCGAATCGACCCCTGGGACTCGAAGTCCCGGCCGGCAACCAGACCGCTCATGTATCCCGCGAACTGCTCCACCTTCGGCTTGTCCAGGCCGAGACTGCGCTGGATGTCCTCGTACCGCTCCGTGGTGCACTGGCGCTCACCACAGATGGCCGCGGCGGGATCGGTCGGGGCGACGAAGAACAACACGAACGTCGCGACCAAAGTGGCCAGAACGACGGTGACGGCGCTCAACGCTCGCCGCGCGACGAAATACAACACCGATTACTCCTTTGGCCGACCGTGCCGGTGACCGGGCGTGCTGCCCAGCCACCGGCACGGATCGATCGGACTCTGTCAGATGGACCAAGCCGTAACGGTCGTTACGACTGCTTCAGGAACATCCGGGCGAAGTGCGGCATACCGAAGGCGGTGTCGACCTCCGGGTTGCCGATGTTCTTGCCCACCGGGAAGGCGACGTTGCTGTACCGGATCGGCAGAGCGGGGAGGTACTCCTCCAGGATCTTCCGGTCCAGCTTGGCCCACTCGCCGTTCTTCAGCGCCTCGTTCGGGTCCATCGCCTCGATGCGGTCGATCTCGGCGTCCAGTTCCTTGTTCTCGAGCTGACCAACACTGTTGCCCTCGGCAATGGCCTGCGACTTGAACAGAACCGAGAACCAGCTGGTCGGGGACGGCCAGTCGGAGCACCAGCCGGCCGGCGACTTGCCGGTGTTGACCGGACCATTCTGGTCGCCGGTCAGCTTGCGGATGTTGGCCTTCGGAACGCCGATCGGCTTGACCTTGAAGCCGGCCTTCTCGAGCGCCTGGGCGCGGGCCTGGCTGACCTGGGTGGCGATGTTGTCGTCGTTGGAGTAGTACCAGCTGAGCTGGAAGCCCTCCTTGCCGGCGGCCTTCAGCATCTCCTTGGCCTTCTCCGGGTCCCCGTCACCCTTACCGTTGAGCCCAGGGATCTCGTACTTCTCGTAGCCGGGCACCGCGCCAGGCAGAATGGTCGACGCGGCCGGGTCGGCGAAGTCGGTCAGACCGGCGATCTTGCGCAGCGAGTCGTAGGGGTAGGCGGCTGCGACCGCACGGCGGACCTCGATCGGGATTCTGCGGCTGTCCATCGTGAAGAACACCGTGCAGGTACCCGGGGCCTTGATCAGCTGGTCCTTGTTCTGGTCGGTGACCAGCGGAAGCAAGGTCGAGTCAAGGTTGCTGTAATTCAGCGTGTTCGCGTCCGGACCCGAACTCGCGAGCACCTGGCGCTGAACCTTGACCGGGTCCAGACCGAACTTGAAGACGAAGTTGTCAACGTACTGGTGCCGGACCGGGTCGGTGTTCGGGTCCCAGTTCGGGTTCTTCGTCAGCTTCAGCTCCGTGCCGGGCGCGTACGACTGGACCATGTACGGGCCGGTCGACATCGGCGACTTCTCGTAGTTCTGCCGGGTGTCCTTCGACTTCGGGATCGGCGTGAACAGCGGGAAGCTCACGTAGTACGGAAGGTCCTTCCACGGCTTGTCGAGCTTGATGACCAGCGTGTTGTCATCAGGGGTCTCGACGCCGGCATAGGAGTCACCACCAGAGCCGTACGGGCCCTTGTACTTGTCGTGATCCTTGAAGAACGACAGCTGATACGCCGGGCCGTCGCTGAAGATCTCGTGCGCGAACGACCGCTTGATCGCGTACGCGTAGTCCTCCGCCTTGACCGGCGTGCCGTCGTGGTACTTGATGCCCTTCTTGAGCTTGAAGGTCCAGCTCAGACCGTCCTCGGACACGGTGCCCAGGTCCTCGGCGAGGTCCGGCACCAGTACCGGCGCACCATCGCGGATGTCGTACTGGGTCAGCCCGCGGAAGAACAGCTTCTGGATCGCGCTGCCGTCGACGTAGTAGGTGTTCGTCGGGTCCATGGTGCTCGGCGTCACGTCGGACAGGATCGTCATGGTGCCGCCCTTCGTGGCACCCTCAACCGGCTTCGCCGGCCCCTTGGCCGCCGCGTCCATGACCTGCGCCTGCGCCGAGGTATCGATCTCGTTGCCGTTGTTGTTGCCCGAACTTCCGGACGGGCTGCCGCACGACGCGACGCCGAGGGCGGCGACCGCCGCCAGGGCGGTGATCCGTTTCCAAGCCATTAGTCGGTTCTCCTTTTCTGCCACGAGGGCAAACACCAGCTCAGCGCTGGCGGGTCTTGGGGTCGAAGGCGTCGCGGACGGCGTCCCCGAGCAGTGCGAGCGCCAGGACGAGAATGGTGATGCCCACTACCGGAACCCACAGATAGAGCGGGAAAGTCTGGAAGTAGTTGGTCGCTGACGCGATGGTCTGACCCCAGGACGGAGTCGGCTCCACCAGCCCGACACCGAGGAAGGACAGACCTGCCTCGGCCGCGACGAACGCCGGCAGCGAGAGCGACAGCGAGATGACGATCGGTGCGACCAGGTTCGGCAGCAGTTCCTTGATCAGGACCTGACGCGTTGGTACGCCGATCGCCTTTGCGGCCAGCACGAACTCGCGCTCGCGCAAGGACAGCACTTCGCCACGAACGATTCGCGCCAGTCCAGCCCAGCCGAAGAAGGCCAGTACGAAGATCAGCACGTAGAACCGGATATCGGCCTGCTCGGCCGGAGCGAGGTTGAACGAGCCACCTCGCCAGGACTCGACGATCGGCACCATCGCGATGGCGAACAGCAGGAACGGCAGGCTGAGCAGGAAGTCGATGATCCACGAGATCACCCGGTCGACCCAGCCGCCGAGGAAGCCGGCCAGCAGCCCCATCGTGACGCCCACGACACCGCTGACGACGGTCGCGACGAACGCGACGATCAGCGACGGGCGAGCGCCGTACACCCAGCGTGCGAACAGGTCCCGGCCGCTGCGCGGCTCGACGCCGAACCAGTGATCCGCATTGGCCGCGAACTCCGGCAACAAGGTGTTGGAGTTGATCAGGCCGGTGTTGTTCGTATACGGATCCTGGCCTTCGAGCGCGGCCAGCACCGGCGCGAAAATCGCCACCAGGATGAAGAACAGAATGATCAGACTGCAGACGACCGCAACCTTGTCCTTGCGCAACCGGCCCAGCGCGATTCGCGTCGGGGACTTCCCGTGCGCCACCACCTTCGGGCGAGCGGGAACGGCCTCGATCGGCTCTCCGCCCGCTCCGACGCTCGAGTCAGGTGCCCCAATGGTCATGCGCACTCCGTCAGCTTGATCAGTCACACAGGCCAAGGTTCGGCCGGCGTATTCCCCAGGGCACGGCCGAAACTGCAACTAACTGCAAGGTCAGCTAAAGCAGTTGACAATCACCTAGCAGTCCGGCGGTAGCCTGCCCCAGCACTGTGACACCGGACCAGCGGTTCCGAACCGGAGTGCACAAATCGTTACCGGAACAGGTATCTGACCGGTATATAAGGCCGCGTTCGTAACGGAATGCAATCCTTCGCCCGCACTGCGTACATTTCTGACTTGGTGTCAGTGGCACCAAACGGACAGTGCCTGCTGATCGGGCTCTCACCAGGCAGTTCGGCGGCTCGCTTTGGTCCCGAAGCCGTGTGCCCGGCATCACCATGGGCAATTCAATCGGCATTCGAACAAAAGCGGCGGCACGTTCGGGAGAAATGCGCAAAAGCGCTTCGACGCCTGCCGCGAGTTTGTTGGCGGCGGTAGAACTCGACGGTCGGGTACTCGGCTCCTGACAGCCGGGAAATGCCGCCGCCGAGCGTCAGTCGGTTGCCGAAGGCAACGGATCAGCCCGGCGGCTCGCCTGCTCCGGCGACGACGGCGGGCGGCGAGTGGTACGGCGCGGTGAGGGCGTCGTACGGCGCAGTGGTGGGCGTCGTACGGCGCAGTGGTGGGCGTCGTACGGCGCAGTGGCGGGCGGGCGGCGGCGAGGCGGAGGACGTCTCGACCCGCCGCCGACGTACCGGCCTGAGTCAGCTTTCGCGGACGTTTACGGTGACGAAGGGGGGTTTGACGACGTCGAAGAGCTCTTGGCGGCCTCGGATGTCTACCGTGACCTGGTCGCCTTCTTTGATGCCGGCGTCCAGGAGGGCCAGGGCGACGCCCTTCTTCAGGGACGGCGAGAAGGTGCCTGAGGTGACCTCGCCGAGGGTGGTGCCTTCGGTGGAGACGACGGCCATGTGCGGACGGGGAATGCCGCGGCCGACGGCGCGGAGGCCGCGCAGCAGACGGGCCGGGCCCGCCTCCTTCTCGGCGCGCAGGGCCTGGTCGCCCCAGAAGGACTCCTTCTTCCAGCCGACGGCCCAGCCCGAACGCGCCTGAACCGGCGTGATCTCGGGAGAGATGTCCTGGCCGTGCAGCGGGTATCCCATCTCGGTGCGCAGGGTGTCGCGCGCGCCGAGGCCGGCCGGCACGATGCCGAACTGCTCGCCCGCGGCCAGCAACGCGTCGAAGACGGCTACTGCCGCCGCGTTCGGCACGACCAGCTCGTAACCGCGCTCACCGGTGTACCCGGTTCGGCAGACCACTACCGGCGTACCGCTGAAGTCCGCCACCACGAACGACATGTAGTCGTGTCCGATCGGCAGCCCGATCGCCTCGACGACCTCGTCACTCTTGGTGCCCTGAACCGCCAGGATCGCGTAGTCGTCGTGGGTGTTGGTCACCACGACACCAGCCGGTGCCTGCGCCGCGAGCCGTCGTACCACCTCGGCGGTGTTGGCGGCGTTCGGGATCAGGAAGACGTCGTCCTCGGCGTGCAGGTACGCGATCAGGTCGTCGATCACGCCGCCGTCCTCCGCGCAGCACAGCGTGTACTGCGCCTGGCCCGGAGCGATCTTGTTCAGGTCGTTGGTCAGGCAGGCGTTCACGTACGCCGCGGCGCCCGGGCCCTTGACGGTGGCCTTGCCCAGGTGGCTCACGTCGAAGACCCCGACGGAGGTACGCACGGCGGTGTGCTCGGCGACGACCCCGCTGTACTCCAGGGGCATCTCCCAGCCACCGAACTCGGCGAACTTCGCTCCCAGCGCGACGTGCCGCTCATGCAGCGGGGACTTCTTCAGGACGGAGGACTCGGTCATGCAGCGGAACTTACCTCAGGTCTGTCCCACGTCGCTCGCCCTGCTCCGCCCGGCCGGACGTCGTACATGCGGCTTTGTCTCCTTCGTGCCACCGGCACTGTCGCGTTCAGCCTGGCGCCTTCCGTTCGCGTTCACTCCGCGTAGCATGCGCGGGAGTAGCCAAACCGATTGTTTGGATCGGCGTGATCCGCCGGTCTGGGAGGACTGAGTTACCCGTGAGCACCGTGAGCCTGAGCAAGACCGATGCAGCCAACGTCAAAACGGACGTGGTGGTCATCGGCGTCGTCAAACTGGACTCTGGGCTCACCCTGCCCGCCGGCACCGAATCGCTGAACGCCGCATATGGCGGCAAGTTGGCGCAGGTACTGGCCGATCTCGGTGCGACCGGCCGCGCCGGTGAGGTGACCAAGGTCGCCGGTCCCAAGCCCGGCCGCTCCGCCATGGTGATCGCGGTCGGACTGGCTGCGGGCGCCGACGGCCTGCTCAAGACCGAGGACCTGCGTACGGCGGCTGGTGTCGGTATACGCGCGGCTAAGTCTGCCCAGTCCGTCGCGATCGCCCTGCCGACTCCCGACGCTGAGGCGGTTCGCGCCGTCGCGGAAGGCGCGCTGATCGGTCGCTACTCCTTCACGTCGTACAAGTCCGAGGCTGGTACGGACGCTCCCGGCACCATCACGATCCTGACGGACCTCGCGCGCGGCAAGGAGGCCAAGGCCGCCCTGGAGCGCGCGCAGGTCGTCGCGGACGCTGTGCACCTCACGCGCGACTGGGTCAACACGCCGCCGTCAGACCTGCACCCGGTCGAATTCGCCGAGCAGGTCGTCAAGCTCGGCAAGGAGTACGGCGTCAAGGTCGAGGTGATGGACGAGAAGGCGCTGGCCAAAGGCGGTTACGGCGGCATCCTCGGCGTCGGCCAGGGTTCGGCCAACCCGCCGCGGCTGATCCGCCTGAGCTACACCCCGCGCAAGCCGGTCACGCACCTGTCGTTTGTCGGCAAGGGCATCACCTTCGACTCGGGCGGCCTCTCGCTGAAGACGGCCAATGGCATGATCACGATGAAGGCCGACATGGCCGGTGCCGCCGCCGTGGTGAGCGCCACCTTCGCGATCGCGCGCCTTGGCCTGCCGGTGCAGATCACCACCTACGCCGCGATGGCCGAGAACATGCCGTCCGGCTCGGCGGCCCGCCCCTCCGACGTACTCACCATGTACGGCGGCAAGACCGTCGAGGTACTCAACACCGACGCCGAAGGCCGCCTGGTTCTCGGCGACGCGCTGGTCCGTGCCTCGGAGGACGCGCCCGACCTGATCGTGGACGTCGCCACCTTGACCGGCGCCTGCGTGGTGGCCCTCGGTAACAAGGTCGCCGGCGCCTTCGCCAACGACGACGCCGCCCGCGACCGGGTGGTCGACGCCGCGCTCGCCGCGGGTGAGGCGATGTGGCCGCTGCCGATCCCGTCGGAAATGCTCGACAAGCTCCAGTCCCACTCGAAGATCGCCGACCTCGCCAACATCACCGGCGAACCGTGGGGCGGCGCCCTCGCGGCCGCGGCCTTCCTCGGCGAGTTCGTCGGCGAGGGCATCGACTGGGCCCACCTCGACATCGCCGGCCCGGCCTTCAACGAAGGCGGCGCGTCCGGCTACACCAGCAGCGGCGGCACCGGCTACGGCGTCCGCACCCTGGTAGAACTAGCCGCCTCCGCCTCCTAACCCGCCTCCCGCGAAGGCCCTTTCCCCCGCCTCCCGCGAAGGCCCTTCCCCACCTCCTGCGACGGCCCCTTCCCTAACCGGGCAGGGGCCTTCCCTATCCCCGCGAGTCGTCGCATCTGCCCGGTTCACCCCGGGAACGGGCATGACCAGTGACACGACGGCAAATTGTGCTCGTACGAATGCGCCGGGCAGCCGGGAACCGCACTCAAGGGCTGGGCGTGTCTGTGCGCGGCGGAAACCGACGGCCGGTGGATTTAGGTGAGGCCGTTGCGTTTTTGGCGGGCGTTGTACTCGCGCATGCGGGGTGGGTAGCCGACCACGGCGGCGTCGTAGGACGGGATGCCGAGTTTGTTGGCGAAGGTGTGCGCCCATTCGACCGAGGGGACGCGGCGACGAGTCCATTCACCGTCGATGGCGACCAGCAGCAGGGTGTAGTCGGTCACGGCAGTCCGTGGCTCGACGAAGCCCTCGACACCCTGGCGGGTCTGGGCGAATTCGCGCAGATGCGCCTGATCGGGGTTGTCCGACTTGCGCAGGGTGCCCGGCTTCTGCCGGCGACCGAACCACTTCATAGAGGTAAGTGTCCACCATCACCGCAAATCCGGCCCGGACGGCACGCGTTGGGCGGGCGGTGACAAGATGACGCTGACGCACGGTTGCCCGCCGCGATCCGGAGGGTGGCCGATCCACCCGCTCGGCGCACCGGAGGAGATCCCTGTGACGAACACCTACGACCTGTTGATCCTCGGCGGTGGCAGTGGCGGCTATTCCGCCGGTCTGCGCGCCGCGACTCTCGGCTTGTCGGTGGCTCTGGTGGAGAAGGACAAGCTCGGCGGCACCTGCCTGCACCGCGGCTGCATTCCCACCAAGGCGCTGCTGCACGCGGCCGAGGTAGCCGATTCGGCTCGCGAGGGTGAGCAGTTCGGCGTGCGGTCGAGTGTCGAGGGTGTCGACATGGGCGGCGTCAACAAGTACAAGGACGGCGTGGTCGACCGGCTGTACAAGGGTCTGCAGGGACAGCTCAAGTCCCGCGGCATCACCGTCATCGAGGGCGAAGGCCGCCTGACCGGCGCCAACACCGTCGAGGTCAACGGGACCACGTACACCGGCAAGAACGTCATCCTCGCCTCCGGTTCGTACTCGCGCTCCCTGCCCGGCCTCGAGCTCGACGGCCAGCGGGTGATCGCCAGCGAGCACGCCTTGACGCTGGACCGGGTGCCGGAGTCGGCCGTGGTGCTCGGCGGCGGCGTGATCGGCGTCGAGTTCGCGAGTGCCTGGACGTCGTTCGGTACCAAGGTGACCATCGTCGAGGCGCTCGACCGGCTTGTACCGTCCGAGGACCCGGATTCGAGCAAGGCGCTGGAGCGGGCGTTCCGCAAGCGCAAGATCGGCTTCAAAACCGGTACGCGATTCCAGTCCGTCGAGGTGACCGACTCCGGCGTGAAGGTGACCGTGGCCAGCGCCGGCGGCACCGGTGAGCCCGAGGTGATCGAGGCCGAGGTGCTGCTGGTCGCGGTTGGGCGCGGCCCGAACACGGCCGGCCTCGGCTACGAGGAGGCCGGCGTCGTACTCGACCGCGGCTTCGTCACCACCGACGAGCGGCTGCGCACCAGCGTGCCCGGCGTGTACGCCGTGGGCGACATCGTGCCCGGGCTGCAACTGGCCCACCGCGGTTTCCAGCAGGGCATCTTCGTCGCCGAGGAGATCGCCGGCCTCGCGCCCGCGCCGATCGACGAGCTGGGTATTCCGCGCGTCACCTACTGCGAGCCCGAGGTCGCGTCCGTCGGTCTCACCGAGGCGCAGGCCAAGGAGAAGTACGGCGAGGTCGAGACGGTCAACTACCCGCTCGGCGGTAACGGCAAGAGCCAGATCCTGAAGACGACCGGTTTCGTGAAGCTGGTCCGGGCCAAGGACGCCCAGGTGGTCGGCGTGCACATGGTCGGTTCGCGTGTCGGCGAACTGATCGGTGAGGCGCAGCTGATCTTCAACTGGGAGGCCTACCCCGCGGACGTGGCCCAGCTCGTCCACGCCCACCCCACCCAGAACGAGGCCATCGGCGAAGCGCACCTCGCACTGGCCGGTAAGCCCCTGCACTTCCACGACTGAGATCGGCCCTGCCGACCCGGTCGGACCAAGTTTGACCTGACAACGTCTGACAGCCTCGGGCCGCGTCACCGTGACCCAGATCCCATCGCGGCGAGCGGCACCGTAGGCTGGCCCGAGACCGAAAGAGACGAAGGAGCAACCACCGTCATGCCGACCTCTGTATCCCTGCCGGCCCTCGGGGAGAGCGTCACCGAAGGAACCGTCACCCGCTGGCTCAAGCAGGTCGGTGACACGGTTGCCGTGGACGAGCCCCTGCTGGAAGTCTCGACCGACAAGGTCGACACCGAGATCCCCTCCCCTGTCGCCGGCACTCTGCTGGAGATCAAGGCCGCCGAGGACGAGACCGTCGAGGTCGGCGCCGAACTCGCCGTGATCGGCGACGCGGGTGAGAGCACCGGCGGTTCGTCGGACGCTCCGGCCGCTGAGTCCGCTCCGGCCGAAGCCGCGCCCGCCGAGGCGCCGGCCGCCGAGTCCGCTCCGGCCGAGGCCGCCCCCGCCGCCGAGGCACCCGCTGCCCAGGCAGCCCCGGAGCAGCAGGCTCCCGCGCAGGAGGCTCAGGCCGAGTCCGCTCCGGCCCAGGAAGCGCCCGCGCAGGAGGCCCCCGCGGCTCCAGCCGCTTCGGGTTCCGGCGGCGGCACGTCCGTGACGCTGCCCGCGCTGGGTGAGAGCGTCACCGAAGGCACCGTCACCCGCTGGCTGAAGCAGGTCGGTGACGACGTGGCGGTGGACGAGCCGCTGCTCGAGGTCTCGACCGACAAGGTCGACACCGAGATCCCGTCGCCGGTGGCCGGCAAGCTGCTGGAGATCAAGGTCGCCGAGGACGAGACCGTCGAGGTCGGCGCCGAACTCGCGATCGTCGGCGCCGCTGGTTCGGCTCCGGCCGAGTCCGCCGCACCGGCCGCTCCGGCCCCGAAGCAGGAAGAGAAGCCCGCTCCGGCTCCCGAGCCCACCCCGGCTCCGGCCGCGCAGGCGCCCGCCCCGCAGGCACCGGCCCAGCAGGCTCCGGCCCAGCAGGCACCCGCCGCTCCGGCTCAGCAGGCGCCGGCCGCTCCGGCTCAGCAGGCGCCGGCCGCTCAGGCACCGGTGGCCCAGGCTCCGGTCGCTCAGGCTCCCGTGGCTCAGGCTCCCGTAGCGCAGGCTCCCGCTCAGCAGGCGCCGGCCGCTCAGGCTCCGTCGTCCACGGCGTCGTCGAACGGCGCTGCCGGTGACGGCCCGAACTACGTCACCCCGCTGGTCCGCAAGCTGGCCACCGAGCACGGCGTGAACCTCGACTCGGTCAAGGGCACCGGTGTCGGCGGCCGCATTCGCAAGCAGGACGTGCTCGCCGCGGCCGAGGCCCAGAAGGCCGCCGCCGCTGCCGCCCCGGCCGGGTCGCCGTCCGACGCCGCGCCCGCCGCGGCCAAGGCTCCGGTCCAGGTCAGCCCGCTGCGCGGTACGACCGAGAAGATGAGCCGGATCCGCAAGGCCATCGCGAATCACATGGTCAACTCGCTGCACGTCTCGGCGCAGCTGACCACTGTCGTCGAGGTCGACGTCACCGAGATCGCAAAGCTGCGCAACGCCAAGAAGGCCGAGTTCGAGGCCCGCGAGGGCGTCAAGCTGTCCTTCCTGCCGTTCTTCGTGCAGGCGGCCGTCGACGCGCTCAAGCAGTACCCGAAGCTCAACGCGTCGATCGATGACGAAAAGGGCGAGGTGACCTACCACGGCGCCGAGCACATCGGCATCGCGGTGGACGCCGAGAAGGGCCTGATGGTCCCGGTCGTGCACAACGCCGGTGACATGAACATCGCGGGCCTGGCCAAGAAGATCTCCGACCTCGCCGAGCGCACCCGCACCAACAAGGTGCTGCCCGACGAGATGGCCGGCGGCACGTTCACGATCACGAACACCGGTAGCCGCGGCGCCCTGTTCGACACGCCGATCCTGAATCAGCCGCAGGTCGGCATGCTCGGCACCGGCGCGGTCGTCAAGCGCCCGGTCGTGCTGTCGGACCCGAAGATCGGTGAGACCATCGCGATCCGCCAGATGGTCTACCTGGCGCTGACCTACGACCACCGCCTGGTGGACGGCGCGGACGCCGCCCGCTACCTGACCGCGGTCAAGCAGCGCCTGGAAGAAGCCCAGTTCGACGTCTGAGCCGGGATCGATTCGAGTCAGACCGAACGACGGGGTTGAGCGGACACGATGAGCAAATACCTGCTGGCCGGTTCGTCCGGCTTCCTGGGTACGGCGCTGACGAAGGACCTGAGCGCGGACGGCCACGAGGTCGTCCGCCTGGTCCGGCGCACGCCCCGGCGGCCCGACGAGATCCGCTGGGATCCGGCCGCAGGTGAGCTCGATCCGTCGGCCCTCGACGGCGTGGACGTGGTCATCAACCTGGCCGGCGCGAACATCGGCCGGCCCTGGACCCCCACCTACAAGGCGGTGCTGCGCGAGAGCCGTGTCACCACCACCGCCACCCTGGCCCGAGCCATCGCCGCCCGCGCCGCCACCACCGGTGGCGCGGCCGGCCACTCGGCCGGGGAAAACTCGACCACTGACGCGACGAGCGATGCCGGCGCGGGTGGTGCCGATCAGGCGCCGAAGCTGCCGGCATTTCTTGTCCAGAGCGGAACCGGTGCCTATGGCAAGGACCGGGGCGACGAGGTACTCACCGAGACGGCGACGACCGGCGACGGTTTCCTCGCCGAGTTGACCCGGCTTTGGTCGGGCGCCGCTGATCCAGCTCGCGAAGCCGGGGCCCGGGTCGCCGTTCTGCGCACGGCCGTCGTACTCGACAGCCAGGGTCCTGCCTTTCAATTGCTTTCCCTTCCCTTCCGGCTGGGTCTCGGCGGGCGCCTCGGTTCGGGCACCCAGTACTTCCCCGTCATCTCGTTGACCGACTGGATTCGCGCGGTCCGGTTCGTCGCCGACCATGACGAGCTGTCCGGTCCGATCAACCTCGGCGTTCCGAACCCGCCGACCAACGCCGAACTGACCAAGTCGCTCGCCTCCGCGCTGCACCGCCCGTCGATCGTTCCGGTACCGGCCATCGCGATGAAGGCCATCGTGGGCGAGTTCGCCTGGGAACTGCTCGGCAGCAAGCGCGCGGAACCAGCCGCTCTGCTCGACGCCGGCTTCACCTTCAACGACGCCACCATCGACTCGGTCTTAGCGGCAGCCCTGCAGAAGCAGTAGGCCCGATCAGGCGCTGACTATGCTCACGATTCGCCACTCCTTTCCGAATCGGGTCAAGGTGATGAGCCGGCTGGCGGGAGCGCCTGGCGGTAGCACGGTTCGCCTGCCGCGGTGATCCAGGACCACGCCGGCGGAGAGGCGGTCGACCACCCGAAGCACCGCGGAAGTCGAGGCCTCGCGTTGTATCGCGACGCTCTCGATCTTCATCGTCAGACCTTGTACGAGAAGGCCGCGCCTGCGGTAGTCGTCGAGTAGCGCGAGATCGCGCTGCCACGGCGCACTTCCCGGCGCGTAGATCGCTTCCAGCCGGGAGGAATCCCCCACGGCGAAGGCCTCCGCACGACGGCGATCCAGCATTCGCAATGTCGCGAGCCAGCCCGCGACCGCCCGGCCCGGGTCTCGCCCAACCACCGGCGGCCCAGCCGTCGTACTCGTTGGACTGCTAGGCGAAAGCGCTGGCGGATCCGCGCTGACCGAAACCGTTGGAGTCGCAGCATTCTTGGGCGAAGGTGGCTCGGCTGCAGCCGAGGAACCGCCTTCGCTGCCGATCAGCAGTACCCCGGTGATCAGCAAGGCCGTCGCGAACAACGCGGCGATACCGAGCATGACCACGCGCGTATCCGGCCTAGGCATCCGGCTGGACCACCATCCACGAGAGGACTTCCGCCTTCGGGCCGACGACGCACGACGGCTCTTCGTACGTTTCGGTCGCGCCAACGCACGCCCACGCGAGAGCGTCACCGCCTGTACGCCACTCGCGAACCCAGTTGATCCCGACTCCCCGGCAGGCGAAGTGGTCAAGGGATTCGCCGCTGGCGGGGATTGCGCAGACTCGGCGAAGCCCAGATCGATCGCCACGGGATCCGCCAACGCCAGCAGCCTCCCCGCCAGCCGCTCGGCCTCGCCCTCCGTTTTCGTAGCTGAAGTCAGTCCGAACAGGGCGGCGGTGAAGGTCGTCGCCGGCCCGCCGGCCAAGAGCGCCAACCGATGAAGCGCCGCCAGATCGGCCTGTGGATCTGCTTCCCCCGGATGAAGCCCGAGATCGGTCAGGATCGGACGGCCTTCGGCGGTGAGCAGGACGTCGCCCGGCCCGAGATGGCCGTGGCACAAGCCAATCCGGTGAGCAGCAGCGAGGGCGCGGGCGATCGGCACCAGCAGCGTCACCAGCTCCGCCACGCTCAACCGCCCTCGCCGGGCAAGCAGGTCCGCCACGTTTCCCGCCGGGACGAACTCGCTCAGCACGAACCACTCATACTCGGTGCGCCGTACGTCCAGTTGGCGCGCAACGTGCGGATGCGCCAGACGCGCGGCGAGCGCAAGGCGGTCGCGGAACGCCTGCTCGGACGGCACCCGCTCCACCGGCACGCGTTTGACCGCGGCGAACCGCCCACTGGCGTGATCGCGCACCAGTTGCACCGTGCCGATCGAGCCCGCGCCGAGCGTTCGTCGTACTGAGAATCCAGCGAAATCCTCCATGCCAGAAAGGGTGCACCAATCCGGCCGAAGGCCTCCGAAGTTATCCACAGGCACCCGGCCTACACTCGAAGGGTGAGGGATATCGAATACGTGCTGGCCGGGTTCGGCGATGACGCTGTCGAGTACGAGCGGGCCTGGGCCGAGCAACGCCGTCTGCATCAAGGCGTCGCCGCCGGGACCAGTCCTGACACCGTGATCCTTCTTGAGCACAAGCCGGTCTATACCGCCGGCAAGCGGACGGAGCCGCACGAGCGGCCGCTCGACGGCACACCGGTCGTCGACGTCGACCGCGGCGGCAAGATCACCTGGCACGGCCCGGGGCAGCTTGTCGGCTACCCGATCGTGAAGCTGGCCTCGCACGTCTACGTGGTCGACTACGTTCGCAGGCTGGAAGAAGCGCTGATCGCGGTCTGCGCGGAATTCGGCGTCAAGACCGGCCGGATCAAGGGCCGCTCGGGTGTCTGGGTGCCTGCCGACGAGCGCGGCCGGGACCGCAAGATCGCCGCGATCGGCATTCGCGTCTCGCAGGGCGTGACGATGCACGGATTCGCCTTGAACTGCGACAACGATCTCGCCTGGTTCGACCGGATCGTGCCCTGCGGTATCGCCGACGCAGACGTGACCACGCTGTCGGCCGAGCTCGGACGGCCGGTCGCGATCGACGAAGTGCTCGATGCGGTTCGCCGTCATCTGAGCGAACTCCTTGCCTGGAGCGACTACCAGCGCAGCCCGGATCTCGACCAACCGGAAGAAGCTCCGGCAGGGATCACCTACGGCTTGGCTGTGTCGCCACTACCCTGAGCAGAAACGTCGTTACGGTTGGGCCATGACCAAGTTCTTCGGTTTCCTGCTCGGAGTAGCCGTCGCCTGTGCCCTACCCGCCGCGTTCGGGGTGCTAGCCGCCGAGGGTGGCGTCGAGCTGAGCACCAAGGAGCTGGCCCTTGCCTACGGCATCGGTGCGCTGCTGTTCTGGGGCGCGGTCTCCATCTCCTCCGGTGCCGCCGCGCTCGGCGCGACGCTTGCCTTCGGCACCATGATCTACGCGGTGCACTGGATCCCCAACAGGACCAACAACTTCCTCAACGACGTACCGGGCGTTACGACCGGCATGATCGAGGGACTGCGGACGAGCGTGCTGAGCGGCCTTGTGCCGGTTCTGGCCGTGATCTCGCTGATCTACGCGATCCAGCTGATCGTCCGCGCCGTACGACGCCGCCGCCTTCGTAAGCAGGAGCAGGCTCGCCTGGCGCAGGAGCAGGCCGCCGCGGCTCAGGCGGAAGAGGCCGAGGCCTCGCAGTACGCCGATCCGTACCCGCCGCGGCTCGAAAGCCACACGCACGGGTTCGTCGAGCAGTACGACCAGCCGTACGACCAGTACGCCGATGACGCGTCTATCGACTCCACGCGCGAGTTCCCGGTCGCGCGCGACGACAACCAGGCCTCGCCACTGGCGACGCACCAGGGCTCGTACGGCGAGACGACGGCGTACGCGTCGGGATCTACCGCTGAGCAGACTGTGCAGTTCCACAGCACGGGCGAGCGGGTCCAGCCGCAGAGCGCGAATGAGGAGACGACCCAGTTCGCCACCGGCAGCACCGACAGTGCGGACAAGACGCGGGATGACGAAGGCGTCGACGCCACTGCGGGCTCTGCCGGTTCTAGCAAGGACGAGACGGTTCAGTTCGCTCCGGCCGGGCAGACCGAGACCGGCGCGTTGGAGAGCCCTGTGAGCGGTGAGACGGCGGATGCCGAGCCGAAGGCGTCTGCTGACCAGCAGGCGACCGCCGTCGTTGGCGCGCCGGACGAAGCCTCCACGGCGGACAAGGCTGTCGAGGGAGATGGCGTCGGGGACGCGGTTAAGGCTTCCGAGACCACTCAGGTCGAGGACAAGGATCGGAAGGCTGAATCGCCTGTGCTGGAACAAGATCCGCTGCCGCTGACTCCCCCGGTAGCCACCACACGGCCGGCAAACGCCCCTGAAGCGCCTCAGACCGAGCAGACCGCCGAAACGCGCTCGGAGAACTCGGCTGACTCGGATAACCCTGACGGCTCAGACCGCTCAGGTGGTTCTGATGGTCGTGGGATGCCTTCTGCGCCGTCGGCGAGCATGGGGATGGTTGGAGGTGCTGGAGCCGCTGCAGCTGCCGGTGGGCTCGGCGCCGCGACCAGCGCGGCTGCGACGCCCTTGATCCCGTCGGCGCCAGTACCGACCGCACCCCCCGAGCCGACCTCCACCGCGCCGAACTCGCCGACGCCGGACCTCACGGACCCGAACTCCTCAGCGCCGGCTGGGCCCGCGCACGCAGCGCCGTTCGAGCAGCCGGTTGCGCCGTCGGAGCCGATGGGCGAGGCGTTCGTATCCGCCGGACCGAACGGTATGCCGACCGCAAACGCCTGGATCCAGCCCAGCCTCAACGAGCCGGGCGCGAAGGCGCCGCAGGTTGAGGCGGATGCGCAGACGGCGCAGTTCGAGGCGGCGGCGGACGCGGCTGGGATCTACCGGGAACGGATGGACGAGCCCGATACCGGTTGGAACCTCCGCGCCATTCCGGCCGAAGACCCGCCGGGCCAGGCACCGCACCACGGCGGCGCCACCTTCCGCCCGTCTCCCGGCCCAGCCTGACCAAATCACAACTAGAACAGCGGAGCCCGGGCCACCACGGCCCGGGCTCCGCTGTTTCTTAAGCCAACCCCCGTAACAAGCGTCCGATGAACCGCAACACGCCGCGTCACAAGCGCCCGACGACACGCCGACGTTTGGTCACAAGCGTCCGATCAACCCCGACACGCCTCGTCACAAGAGTCCGATGACACGCCGGAGGATGCGCCGGAGGATGCGCGGGGTTAGGCGACGTGCATGTGGGGGTGGTGGCCTAGGCGGGCGTGTTCGGCGAGGGCTTCGTCGTAGGCGCGGGTGGCCATTTGGCAGACGTCGGCGGCCATTTGGGCGCGCGGGGAATCGGTGCTCCAGGCGAGCATCAGCTTGCGGTGGATCGGATTGCCCGCCAGCGGCCGGGTGGTGAGCTCCGGCCCGAGCATGCGGTACGACGTGGGCGAGACCAATGCAACACCCTGGCCGCTGGTCACAAACCCCATCTGCACCGAGGTATCGACCGAGTGGTGCTCGACCCGCGGAGTGAATCCCGCCGCCTCGCACGCCGCGCGGAACAACACGTGGAAGCCGCTGTCGTCCGGTGGTTCGCCGATCCACTCCTCGTCGGCCAGATCGGCTAGCTCCACCTCGCCCCGGTGGCTGCTGGCGATAGCGAGCGGGTGGTCCACCGCCATCACGACGTACGCCGTCTCGGACTCGACGATCGTGCACGCGTCGACCCCTGGTGGCAGCCGTACCTCGAAGCCGGGGAACTCGCGCAGCAGGGCGAAGTCGAGGCGGCCGGATTCCAGCTGCTGCAGCAATACCGAGGTGGCCCACTCGACCTCGATGCTGACCTGCTCGATCTCGCCGTGTTCGCGCAGGCGGCTCGCGATCCCCGACATCGGCGCGGTCGGGAAACCTCCGAGCCGTACGGCGCTGGGCTGGACCTCGGTCATCGCGCTCACCGTGGCCGCGAGGTGGTCCACGTCAACGAGGATCGCGCGCGCCCGGTCCACCGTGTACCGGCCGAGAGCGGTCGGCTTGACCCCGGTGCGGGAGCGCTCGAACAGCTCCCCACCGAAGGCCGCCTCGATCCGCTTGAGCTGCGCGGTCAGGCTCGGCTGGCTCACCTTGAGCCAGCGTGCGGCGCGCCCGACCGAGCCGGCCTCGGCGACCAGCACCACGACTCTGAGGTGACGCAGCTCCACGTTCATGCGCCGAAACCGTAGCCGAGTAACCAGCACGGCACACAGCGGACACGTATTGCGGTTGAGTAACAGCCGTCAAAAGACCTGTAACACCAGCCGCGATTCCACGATGTATTACTCCACTTTCAGCTTGTATGCCTCGCGATAGCCCAGCTTGCGGCCGGTCTGCAGCAGCGTGCGCTCGTACAGGCGGGCGCCGACCCGGATGATCACCACGGTCGTCAGCAGCAGGATCACGATCGCGGCAAGCGGCTGCCACAGCGGCACGTCCTCGGTCAGCATCCGTCCGGGCATCGCCATCGACGACGCGATCGGAACGAACGACGCGATCTCCTTCGGCCCTGGACCGGCGAAGGCCGCGAAGAAGAACGGGATCATCAGCAGCATCTGCCCCGGCAACGTGGTGGAGCCGAGGTCCTCCTGCCGGGTGGCCAGCGAACCGGCCACCGCCCACAGCCCAGCCAGCGCGACGAATCCGAGCACGAAGAACAGCACGAACCAGCCCGCGACCGGAGCCACCACGTCGAGCAGCTCACCCTTGCCGGTGAACATCAGGCCCGCCAAAGCGGCCGCACCGATGATCAGGATCTGGCCCATCGCCAGGATCGAGTTGCCGATCACCTTGCCCCACAGCAGTGCCCGGATCGGCACGGCCGCGGCCAGGATCTCGACCACGCGGCTCTCCTTCTCCTGCACCACGCTCTGCGCGATCATCATGCCGAAGCCGAGCGCGGTGACGTAGAAGATCATCGCCAGCGCGATGTTGGCGAAGCCCGCGACGATCTCCGGCAACGGCCCGGGATTGAGCAGTCGCTCCTCCACCACGGTGCCGGCCCGCAGCTCGGCCGGGGAAAGCCCGGACCGCTGCGCGTTGCGCTCCATCACGTCGTTCGTGACGGCTTCGCGCAGCTGGCCGACCAGTCCCGAGTCGACCTGGTCGTCGCCGACGACGGCGTAACCGGCCGCTGTCGGCAACAGCGCCGCCTCGACCTCACCGTCCGACACGAGCTGGGAGGCCTCCGCCTCCGAGGCCACGCGCCGTACCTCGAAGGCGGTTTCACCGGCGACGGCGTTCGCGCGCTGCACGACCGACGCAGCGCCGTCGTTGACCACCGCGATCTTGTCCGGGCTGTCGTTGCCCGCGAGCAGGCTGGGGATCACGATTGCCGCGATGACCAGGAACAACATGAACGCGGTGGACCAGACGAACGTCTTGTCCCGCAGCTTGGTGACGATCTCCCGCTCGGCCACCAACTGCCATGGGTGCCGTACGCCGCCGTCGCTCGGCGTGCCGGCCGAGGCGGACCGTGCCGCCTTGCGGGTCTTGAGCTCGGTGCTCATCGGGTCGCCTCCCGGAAGATGTCGCTGAGGGCCACGCGCTCCGGTGCGAACTCCAGCACCGGGCCGCGGCTGATCGCCTGCCGCAGGATCTCCTGCTCTTGACCCGGGTGTGCCAGGTCGAACAACGCCGTACCGCCGGCGACGTCGCGTACGACCACCCCGGGTACGTCGCGCAACCAGCCCGCGTCACCCGGTGTGGCGTCGGCGCCACCCATCACCAGCCGGTACGTCGACCCGGGCCCGCCGCCGAGTTCGGCCACCGGGCCGGCCGCCACGACCTTGCCCGCGGACAGGACGACGAGGTCGTCGCAGAGGCGTTCGACCAGGTCGAGCTGGTGGCTCGAGAACAGCACCGGCACCTCGGCGGAGACCTCTTCGCGCAACAGGTCCACCATCGAGTCGACCGCAAGCGGGTCGAGCCCGCTGAACGGTTCGTCCAGCACCAGCGCGGCCGGCTGGTGGATCAGCGCGGCGGCGATCTGGACCCGCTGCTGGTTGCCCAGCGACAACGTCTCCAGCGCGTCGTCGGCACGCTCGATCAGGCCGAGGCGATCGAGCAGCAGGTTGGTACGGTCCAGCGCGCGGCTGCCGCCCTGGCCGTGCAACCGGCCGAAGAAGACGAGCTGATCGCGAATCTTCATCTTCGGGTAGAGGCCGCGCTCCTCCGGCATGTAGCCGAAGTCGCGCCGGTCCGCCGCCGTCAGCGCACGGCCGTGCCAGTGCACCTCGCCACTGGTCGGCGCCAGTACGCCGAGAATGATTCGCATGGTCGTGGTCTTACCCGCGCCGTTGGCCCCGACGAACCCGGTCATCCGACCGGGCACCACGTCGAAGGTCACGTCGTCGAGTGCCACGTGATCACCGAACCGCCGGGTCAACCCAGCAACGCTCAGCATCCCGCTTCACCGTTCCTCTACTAGTGGTCTGTGTTGGATGTTGCTTGAGTGATGGCGGTGGTCAGGTGCGTGCATCGCGGTGCTGGAGGAGCGTTCTCGATGCGGAGCATCGTGGACGCTTCGCCAGTGCCATGAGGTGCGTGCCTGGGCGCCGCATGCGCCAAGCAACATCCAACACAGACCACTAGCTCAGCCCCCGATGGCCACATACGCGGTGACCGCCTTCGTTGAAGGCAAGGCCAACGCTAGTCAGCCAACCCCGAACAAACGTCGGCCCCCAGTGGGACCGGCCGTCTCATCCGTTCGACGGACCCGCGTCATCACCGGGGACCACCAGGCCGCACTCGTACGCGAAGACGACGGCCTGGACCCGGTCGCGCAGTCCCAGCTTCAGCAGGACGCGGGACACGTGCGTCTTGACCGTGGCCTCCCCCACGAACAGCTGGCCGGCGATCTCGGTGTTCGTCAGGCCTCGCGCGATCAGGCCGAGCACCTCGCGCTCCCGCTCGGTCAGGTGCTCGACCAGGTCCGGGCGGTAGACCCGCTCGCCGCCGCCCGCGAACCGCTGGATCACCCGGCGGGTCACCTCCGGCGCCAGCAGCGCGTGGCCCGAGTGCACCACCTGGATGGCCTCGACCAGGTCCTCCGGCGCGGTGTTCTTGAGCAGGAAGCCGCTCGCGCCCGCGCCGAGGGACTCGAACAGGTAGTCGTCCCGGTCGAACGTGGTCAGGATGATCACCTTGCCCGCGCCGGCCTCGACGATGCGCTGGGTGGCGGCGATCCCGTCCATCCCGGGCATCTGGACGTCCATCAGCACCACGTCCGGCCGCAGTTCGTCGGCCAGCACGATCGCCCGTTCGCCGTCGGCCGCCTCCCCGACCACCTCGATATCGGGTTCGACCGAAAGGATCATCCGGAAGCCGGCCCGGACCAGGTCCTGATCGTCGACCAGCAGGACGCGCATCGGCGTACCGTCTGTCACAGCTGTTGCTCCTTCACCGGGAATCGGGCGCGAACCCGGAAACCACCAACCGACCGCGGACCGATCTCACTTTCGCCGCCGAGCAGGGCGACCCGCTCGCGGATACCGACATGGCCGAGGCGACTGCCGACCGGCGCGTGCTTGGGCCGCCCGTCGTCGATCACCTCGATCTCGACCGCGTCCTCCAGATAGCGCAAGGTGACGTTGGCGGTCCGCGCGGTCGAATGCCGCCGGACGTTCGTCAGGGCCTCCTGCACGATTCGGTAGACCGAAACCGACACTGTCTCGGGAAGCTTCTGCGTCGTCCCAATCTGGTGGTACCCGACAGAGAGTTGTTCGTTGCTCGCGTCGGCAACAAGTGCCGGGAGGCGGTCCACGTTCGCTTGCGGGGCTCGGACCGCTGAGACGCCTACTTCTTCGTCCAAGTCGGGATCGGCCGCGCGGAGCATTCCGAGCAGCTGCCGCATCTCGTTGACCGCCGTACGGCTGGACTCCTCGATAACGCTCAAAGCACCCTTTGCCGCCTCCGGGTTCGTATCCATCACTCGACGGGCTCCACCAGCCTGTACGCCGATACTGCTGATGTGGTGCGCTACGACGTCGTGCAGTTCCCGGGAGATCCTCAGCCGTTCGTCGATGACCGCGCGCCTGGCATTGCCCTGCTGCTGCTCAGCCAGTTCCTGCGCCTGACGCAGTAGCTCGTCGTGCTGCCGGGCCGTACGCCAGGCGGTCAATCCCCAGAGCCAGGAGCCCACGAAGTACGCGATGTTGATGCCGATGTTGTGGACGACATACGCGACGTACGGCGACAACAGACCGTCTACGCCGGAACCGGTGATCTCGTCGGCCCGGAGAGCTCTCACGAAGCCGAAGGCCAGCCAGATGAACATGCTGACCACTACGAAGATGATGGTGATCTGGAACCGCTTGCGGTCTTGCGCCCACGCCGCGGCCGTGTAAATGGCCATGAACAGGGTGACTTGGGTCACGATGTTGGCGCCGCCGATGAGCGGGAGACGCTCCCCTGCGATGAAGAACATCACCGAGGTCGCCAAGAGCGTCGCGAGCGGGAAACGCCTCCGGAAGCACAGCGTCAGTGGTACGGCCGCGCTGAGGAAGTAGCCCTCGATACCGCCCGCACCCATGTCGAGCGGCTGCGGCGAGGCGCTACGCATCAGCTCCGCCGCGAAGGCACCCGCGACGGCTAGCGCGATACCGATCGCGATATCGGTCCGCTGCGCCCGCTGCGACGGCCTCGGGCGGCGCCAGACCGACGTACGAGCGGGCTCGGCCGACTCCAGCGTGACCGGGCTGGGCGCGGAGCTCAGCCCGGTATCGGTACTACCAGGACTTGGGGACACAGTGGCTCACCCTAGTGTCCCGATATGGAGCCTCGTGAGCGGCGGCGTACGCTGGTGCTCGTGACGATCGCCCCAGAAGGACGGAAGCTGCTCAGGCTCGAAGTGCGCAACGCGGAGACCCCGATCGAGCGCAAACCCGAGTGGATCAAGACGCGCGCCAAGATGGGCCCCGAGTACCAGAAGCTGCAGAAACTCGTGAAGGACGAGGAACTGCACACGGTGTGCCAGGAGGCCGGCTGTCCCAACATCTTCGAGTGCTGGGAGGACCGCGAGGCCACCTTCCTCATCGGCGGCGACCAGTGCACCCGGCGCTGTGACTTCTGCCAGATCGACACCGGCAAGCCCGAGGCGCTGGACCGCGATGAGCCGCGCCGGGTGGCCGAGTCCGTGGTCAAGATGGGCCTGCGCTACGCGACCGTGACCGGTGTGGCCCGTGACGACCTCGAGGACGGCGGCGCCTGGCTGTACGCGGAGACCATTCGCCAGATCCACGCGCTCAACCCGGGCACCGGTGTCGAGATGCTCGCGCCCGACTTCAACGCCGTACCGGAGCAGCTGGCCGAGGTGTTCTCCTCCCGGCCCGAGGTGTTCGCGCACAACGTCGAGACCGTGCCGCGGATCTTCCGCCGGATCCGTCCGGGCTTCCGCTACGAGCGCTCGCTGGACGTCATCACCCAGGCCCGCGACTACGGCCTGGTCACCAAGTCCAACCTGATCCTCGGCATGGGCGAGACCCGCGAAGAGGTCAGCCAGGCGCTGGCCGACCTGCACAGCGCGGGTTGCGAGATCATCACCATCACCCAGTACCTGCGCCCGTCGGTGCGGCACCACCCGGTCGAGCGGTGGGTCCGGCCGGAGGAGTTCGTCGAAATGCAGGCCGAGGCCGAGGCGATCGGTTTCGCCGGAGTGATGTCCGGACCGCTGGTCCGTTCGTCTTACCGGGCCGGTCGGCTGTACCGTCAGGCGGTGGAGTCGCGGATGACCGCGAACTCCTGACGAGTCCGCTCCGAGCAAAAGGCAGAACCAGGACCGATGGCGAAGAAAGACGCAGCCCCCGAGAAGCAGGGCCGGCTCAAGCAGATCCGGTCGGCCTACCAGTTGACCAAGAAGTCCGACCCGAAGATCGGGCTTTTGCTGGCCGCCATCTTCCTGGCCGTGGTCGCGGTCTTCGTCGCGCTCGGCCTGTTCGTCGGTCCGTGGTTCGTGTGGATTCCGCTCGGTATCCCGCTGGCGCTGCTGGCCACCACGGTGGTCTTCGGCCGTCGCGTGGAGAAGGCGGCGTACAGCCAGATCGAGGGCCAGACCGGCGCCGCCGCGTCCGCGCTGCAGACGTTGCGCCGCGGCTGGACGGTCACGCCGGCCGTCGCGGTCACCAAAAACGCTGACATCGTGCACCGCGTGGTCGGCCGGCCTGGGATCATCCTGGTCGGCGAAGGCCAGCCGAGCCGCTTGAAGAACCTCCTGACCGCCGAGCGCAAGAAGCACGTGCGAGTGGCCGGTGGCGCTCCGGTGATCGAGATCGTCGCCGGTGACGGCGAGGGCGAGATCGGCATCCGCAAGCTCACGAAGCACGTGATGAAGCTTCCGGCCGTCTTGCAGCCTTCGGAGGTCACTGACCTCCTGCAACGGCTCAAGGCGCTGGACGCGGTCCGCCCGCAGGTACCGATGCCGAAGGGCCCGATGCCGTCCAACCTCAAGGGTGCGCGGCAAGCCATGAAGGGCCGCTGACCAACGGCAATGACGGGGGATCTCAAAACAGCACCAGCGAGTTGGGCGAAGGTCAGCCAGCCACGCGCCAACCCGGTACGACGAGCGGCCGCGGCCGCCGCCGTGCGCTACGTCGCGCGGGACACGGCCGCCACCATCGAGCTGGACGGTAAGCAGCTCGGCCAAGGTGGCGGTCCGGTAATGAAGGTGCATCGCGCCGGGCAGTTCCTGGACCGCCTCGGCAGTGACGCCGGCACGGGTTTCGGCGAGGCCTATCTGGCCGGCGACTGGGACCCGGCGCCGGGCACCGACCTGGCCGACCTGCTACTGCCCTTCGCGCAGCGGTTCAGCGCGGAGAAGCAGACCAACCTGGTGCCGAAATGGGCCCAGTCGCTGCGCTGGCTCGCCACCCGAAGCCAGCCGGTCGAGGCGGACAACGACCGCACCCGCGCGCAGGAGAACGTCAGCGCGCACTATGACCTGAGCAACGCGATGTTCGCCGAGTTCCTCGATCCGTCGATGACGTACTCGTCCGCGATGTTCGAACCCGGCAGCCACGACACCGCGACGTACGGCGAACTCGAGGCGGCCCAGCTCCGCAAGCTCGACGCCGTACTCGACGCCGCCGGGGTGCAATCCGGTTCGCGCGTGCTCGACATCGGGTGCGGCTGGGGCAGTCTCGCCATTCGCGCGGCTCAACGCGGCGCCTGGGTCACGGCCATCACCATCGCCCCGCAGCAGGCCCTCCAGGCGCAGGCCCGGGTCGAGGCCTCGGGGTACGGGAACCGAGTCAAGGTGGCGCTGCGCGACTACCGCGACCAGATCGGCGAGTTCGACGCGGTACTGAGCGTCGAGATGATCGAGGCCGTCGGCGAGAAGTACTGGCCCGTCTACTTCGGCGCCATCGAACGACGCCTCGCCCCCGGCGGCGTGGCCGTCATCCAGGCCATCGTGATGCCGCACGAGCGCATGCTGGCCACCCGGAACACCTTCACCTGGGTCCAGAAGTACATCTTCCCCGGCGGTCTGCTGCCGTCGGTCCAGGCGATCGAGCAGGTCAACGCGCAGCACACCGGCCTCGACGTACAGGTGCTACGCCACCTCGGCCAGGACTACGCGACCACCCTGCGGATCTGGCGCGGGCGCTTCCTGGAACGCTGGCCGGCGATCGCGCAGGGCGGTTTCGACGACACCTTCCGCCGGATGTGGGAGTTCTACCTCGCCTACTCCGAAGCCGGCTTCCGCTCCGGCTACCTGGACGACGTACAAATCCGCCTAACCCGCCGCTGACCCACTCCGCGGACGGCCGTTCCGGGTAGTCGGCGCCGCGAGGTGGCGCGGTTGCGGGCGTATCAAAGTCGTGTGGCCGATGCCGGGTTTTGTCCGCACTACCCGGTTGTAGCCAGGTACTGGCGAAACAAGCCGGCAGCCCGCGCCTTCGGAGGCGGTCGACGGTCATTCCGATCGCCCTGCCGGGACCGCCGTACGACGTGGACCTCGGCGTATAGCGTCGAGGGCCGGATCGCCGTACGGGGTGGGTGCCAGCTGCGCGCGACCGGCTGTGGAGGTCTGGGGTCAGCGTTCGAGGACGACGGTGTTGGCGGCGCGGTCGTGGAGGCCTCGGCGATCGGTGTCGAAGACGACGGCCGGGATGAGCAGACAGATCAGGCCGGAGCGGATCGCGCCCTTGAGCAACCCGACGGGCGCCGTACTGACCTGGTTGCCCTCAATCTGGCCGACGCGCAGGCCGCAGATCCGGTGACCGATGGTGGCGCCTGCCAGGCCGCTCAGAATCGCTGACATCGCAAAGAAGATGACAAGCTGCGCCGTGCTGGTGTTGTTGCCACCAGCCCACAACGGCCGGCTGGTGACCGCCGAGGCGACCAGGCCCGCGATGATCCAGTCGATGAACAGCGCCAGAAACCGCCGTGCCCAGCTCGCGACCGAGCCCGATCCCTGCTCGGGCAGTCCGAGACGACTGCCCGGATAGCGGAACTCGCCGCTGGGTTGTGCGCCGGATGACGCTGTCGATGCCATGATGACGAGGTTACCGAGTGACCTGAACCGGCGGCACGGCCCATCGGCCCAGGTCAGCAGGCGGCCTGCGGGCCTCTCACCGGCCCGGGGTCAGCGCCGATCCTTAACGACTGGGCACGCTGGGCGTAACATCCGCGAAACATTGAGGTCACGGCCGAGTAATCGGCGGGGCCTACGGTCAAGGCAATCTCTGAGCCACCCCGAGGAGTATGTATGTTTTCCAGCGCCGAGGAGCTGCTCGCCTACGTCAAGGACGAGGGCGTCGCGTTCATCGATGTCCGCTTCTGCGACCTGCCGGGCATCATGCAGCACTTCACCGTGCCGGTGTCGTCGTTCGGCCCCGAGGTTTTCGAGGACGGTCTGCAGTTCGACGGCTCGTCGATCCGTGGCTTCCAGCAGATCCACGAGTCGGACATGTCGCTGCTGCCCGACCCGACCACGGCTTACCTCGACCCGTTCCGCCGGGACAAGACGCTGATCGTCAACTTCTTCGTGCACGACCCGCTGACCGGCGAGCCGTACAGCCGCGACCCGCGCAACATCGCGCGTAAGGCCGAGGCGTACCTGAAGTCGACCGGCATCGCCGACACCGCGTTCTTCGCGCCGGAGGCCGAGTTCTACGTCTTCGACGACGTGCGCTTCGACACCAAGGCGAACGAGGGCTACTACCACATCGACTCCGTCGCCGGCGCCTGGAACACCGGCCGGGTTGAAGAGGGCGGTAACCGCGGCTACAAGGTCCGCTACAAGGGTGGCTATTTCCCGGCCCCGCCGGTCGACCACTTCGCCGACCTGCGCAACGACATCACCAAGCACCTCGAGACCAGCGGCCTGCTCGTCGAGCGCGCCCACCACGAGGTCGGTACCGCGGGCCAGGCGGAGATCAACTACCGCTTCGACACGCTGCTGACCGCGGCCGACGACGTGATGAAGTTCAAGTACATCGTCAAGAACACCGCCTGGGACGCCGGCAAGACCGCGACCTTCATGCCGAAGCCGATCTTCGGCGACAACGGCTCGGGTATGCACTGCCACCAGTCGCTGTGGAGCAACGGCGACCCGCTGTTCTACGACGAGTCCGGTTACGGCGGCCTGTCCGACGTCGCCCGCTGGTACATCGGTGGTCTGCTGAAGCACGCTCCGTCGCTGCTGGCCTTCACGAACCCGACGGTCAACTCGTACCACCGCCTGGTGCCGGGCTTCGAGGCGCCGGTCAACCTGGTGTACTCGCAGCGCAACCGCTCGGCCTGCATCCGGATCCCGATCACGGGCTCCAACCCGAAGGCCAAGCGCATCGAGTTCCGTTGCCCCGACCCGTCCGCCAACCCGTACCTGGCCTTCTCGGCTCAGCTGCTGGCCGGTATCGACGGCATCCGCAACAAGATCGAGCCGGCCGACCCGATCGACAAGGACCTGTACGAGCTGCCCCCGGAGGAGCACGCCTCGGTCAACCAGGTTCCGACCTCACTGCCGGCCGTGATCAACTCGCTCGAGGCCGACCACGAGTTCCTGCTCGAGGGTGACGTCTTCACCGCGGACCTGATCGAGACCTGGATCGACTTCAAGCGCGAGAACGAGATCCTGCCGATCCAGCTCCGCCCGCACCCGCACGAGTTCGAGCTCTACTACGACGTCTGAGTTTTCGTCGTACGTCGACTTCGCACGTCATCGGACGGCGGTCGCCCCTCGGGGTGGCCGCCGTCCGGCGTTGTCATCCGGTGACTACGGTCAGGCGGGCGGGGCCGAGGTCGAGGTGGCCGTTGTCGAGGGGCTCGCAGCGGACGCCGCCGCGGCCGCGCAGGCCCTTGAAGGCGCCGGGTGCGACAGCGACGTCCATCCAGGCGCAGGGATTGGCCGGCCGGTGGGCCTGGAAGCGGATCGGGCCGGCGCCGCTGTCGAGGGCGAAGACCGCACCGGGGCTTCCGGCACGGGCGGCGAGCTGGTCGACGGCGAAGCCCTGGATGGCGATGTTCCGTCGCGTCGACTGTGGATCGGGCGTGGTTGCCAGGCCGAGGTCGTCCAGCGCCGCCGCGTCGAACAGGGTCACCGCTGCTTTGCGATGCCCCGGCCGGTTGAAGTACCGATCGCCAACCAGGCCAAGACCCGCCCGGACCTCCACCTGCTCACGGCCGACCGGCGCCGGGTCCGGTCGTGGCCCGTCTTGCGGACGTCCTTCGAAAGCATGAATGGGCGATACCACCAGCGCCACGATCTCAATGGTTATGCCCGGCATGCCGGCAACCCTACCGAGACGGCGTATCAGCGGTTGGCCAGCCGGACGGCTTCGACCGTGCGCCATTCGTACATGCGGTTGTCGCGGTGCATCTCGATCAGGGAGACGGTACGGATCGACGTCCGCGCGGCGCCGGCCGTGACCCGTTCGATGGCCTGGATGGCGTTCGCGGCAGGTTGCTGCGCGTTGACGTAGGCCAAGCTGATGTGCGGGCGATAGCCGTTGGCCTCTTCGGGTACGGCGGTTGGCCCGAGCGCATCGCCGATAGCCGCGCGTACGGCGGTACGCAGCTGGTCGAACGGCTCGACCGGGTCCGGCGGCAGGATGATCGCCTCCGCGGTGACCACGGGCCGGCCGAAGTGGGCCTCGAACGCGGCGATCTCCCCCAGGCGGTTCCGCGCTGCCGCGAGGATGGCTTCCACTTGCTCGGGTGGAACGTCCTCGACGAAGCCGTCACCTTGCATGGTGAGGTGCAGCCAATCGCGGGGAATCAGATCGAGCCCGGGCACGGTGGCCAGCTCGGCCTGGTACCGCTCGGCGAGTTCGTGCAGCCCGGGTTGATCGTCGACGGTGATGTGCCAGGCGTAGAAGCGGGTCCCGATCTTCCACCCCGGACGCCACCACCAGTGGTCCCGGAGTTCCTCGTGATGCCGATGCGTCCACTCGGGCGATGACGTCATGGTCAGTATTCCGATCTGGCGTCGTAACGGAGTCCGACCTTAAGCCGCCCAGCCACCCCAAGCCCACCACTCGCCCCGATCTGCCCTCCCCCGCCCCGGCGCCGTTTCTTGGCGCGACGGGCCTTATTGCGCCCGATGATGGGGCGCGACGCGGGTGCGCCCCGACCGAGGTGAGAAGGTGGGTCGATGGCACACGACCGGGAGATCACGACGGCTGAGCAGGCAGCGAACGATGAACTGGTCCTGGCGTTCGGCCGACTGCAGAGCGCCGCGAACCGGCTCGAGTACATCCTCGGCCGCGCCATCGAGGAAGAGTTCGGGATCAGCCACGTGATGTTCGAGGTGCTGCTGATCCTGGGACGAGCCGGCGAACCAGGCATGTCCATGCGAGCCATCGCCCAGGAACGCGTCCTCACAACCGGCGGCGTTACCCGGCTGGTGGACCGCATGGAAGCAGCCGGGCTGGTGGTCCGCAGCGACACCCCAGGCGATAGACGCGTACGCCTAGTCAGAATCACCCCACTCGGGGAAAAGACAGTGGTACGAGCCGCCCGCCTCCACGCCGAAAACGTCCAGGAATACCTCCTGGCCCCCCTGCCGCCCGAACACCGCGAACGCTTCGCCGCCGACCTCCGCACCGTAAGCAAAGCCGCCCGCACCTCCCTCCCCCGCCTCCGCTGACAGAGCTGGTGTGAGGGCAACTCGCCGCAAGCCGCCCGGCGCCGACAACGCAACGCCCCCGCTCGTCCGGTCCGACTCACCTCTTCACCTCGTACTCAGCCCGTCTTGGTGAGTCTGCTGGACATTTCTACGGCCGAAGAATGTCCAGCAGACTCACCAAGACAAGCCCGTGAGAGGTACGGGGCGAGGCGCCAGCACGAGGGCGACGGCCTCGCGTTCGGTGGTTGCCCGCCCGCACGGGTGGTCGCGCTCACGAGGGCCAGGGCGACGGCCCGCTATGTCGGCCCACCCCAGCCGTGGCCGTGCCAACCTCCTAGCCCACGAGCGGTTGGAGGGCCGAGCCGGTCAGAGCTGCAGAGACCGTGGGAGGCTGCGAGGTGGCGTGAGCCTCGCGTTACGAAGAGTTAGCCCAGTTGACGAAGAAAGTTCGCAGAGACGGAATATCTGACTAATCAGATTCTGTTAGATCAGACGTACTGCTGATTCCCTCTGGAAGGAACTTTGTGAGCACCCTCGACTTCCGTGTCATTGACCTGGACTTTCCTGTTGGTTCGAAGAACAAGACGGCGACTCTGATCACCGGTGCAGAGCAGGCTTTCCTGATCGACGCCGGGTTCACGCGCGCCGACGGGCATCGCCTCGTCGCCGAGATCTTCGACTCCGGTAAGACGCTGACCAAGGTCTTCATCAGCCACGCCGATCCGGACTTCTACTGGGGCGCCGAGGTCATCGCGGACGCGTTCCCCGAGGCGGAACTGGTTGCCACCCCCGTGGTCATCGAGCACATCAAGGCCGCGTACGAGGGCAAGCTCAAGGCCTGGGAGCCCGTCGGCGTCAACCGCCCGACCCGCCTGGTGGAGCTGAATGAGCTCACCGGCGACATCACCTTCGAGGGCCACCTGTTCGAGCTCAAGGGCGGTCACCCCGGCCTGCCCGATCGGCACTACCTCTGGCAGGCAGAGCACCGTGCGATCGTCGCGGGCGTTCTGCTCTTCCAGAACCAGCACGTCTGGGTTGCCGACACCTCGAAGCCGGAGGACCGTACCGCCTGGATCGAACTGCTCGACGAGATGACGGCGCTGGACCCGGCCTTCGCGGTTCCGGGCCACCGGTTGCCCACGGCAACGCTCGATGCGAGTCCGATCAACTACACGCGCGAATACCTCACGTCGTTCGAGGCGGAGCTGGAAAGGGCAGCCGACGGCGCGGCGCTGACCGAGGCCCTAGTGGCCCGTTACCCCGAGGCCGGCATGCTCATCGCGGCCCAGCTCGGCGCCAAGGTGGCCAAGGGCGAAATGACCTGGGGCTGATCCGCGATGACCGGGATCTCCCCCGCTGACGTCGTACGCCGTCAATACCTGGCCTCCGCGAACGGCGATCTGGAAGCGCTGCGAGCCACCTTGGCCGATGACGTGGAGTGGACCGAGATGGCGGGCTTTCCGCTGGCGGGCACGTACCGCACGCCGGAAGGTGTTACCTCCGCGGTGATGGAGCAGCTGGGCAAGGACTGGGACGACTGGATCGCCCACGACGACACCTACGTGGTCGACGGCGAGAACGTCGTGGTCCTGGCCCGTTACACCGCGACGAACAAGTCCACCCGCAAGGACATCGACGTCCGGGTCGCGCACCACTTCGTCGTACGCGGTGGGCGCATCGTGCGGTTCGAGCAGTTCGTGGACACTGCGAAGGTCCGCGACGCGATGTCCGCCTGACCCCGGGTCCCATGCGCCGCCATCCCGGGGCGTCCCGGCACACCCGGGACGTCCCGGCGCGTCCTGGCGCGTCCCGGCGCGTCCCGGCGACGGGCAGGCAGCACCGCAGCAAACGCGGTTCCGGAACCGGCTGGCCGCCTAGAGTCGGGCGATGCGGCAAAATACCCTTATTGCAAGCCTTGAACTAAGTACCCGGCATGCGCTTTCCTTGGAGCGACCTCCGCTCGCCGGGAAGGACCTGCTCAGATGACCCCGCTTGGCCGGCCTTTCCCGGGAACCCCCCGGCAGGCGTTCACCGCGGGCCTCGTCACGACCTCTCTCCTCCTGGCCGCGGCCTGTACGTCGAACGGCGACCGGCCCGAGGCCGACGTACAACCCAGCAGCCCGAAGACCAGCTCGACCCCGACGCATCTCCCCTACCCGGACGCGTCGCTCCCGGTTGCGCAACGGGTCAGCCGGTTGATGGCGCGGATGACGCTCGACGAGAAGCTCGGCCAGATGGTGCAGGGCGAGCGGCAGTCCGCCGGGATGCCCGAGGTCACCGGCGCCCTGCTCGGGTCCGTGCTCTCGGCCGGTGGTTCCGCCCCTTCGCCGAATACCGCGACCGGGTGGGCCGACATGTACGACGGCTTCCAGCGGGCGGCTCTCAGCACCCGGCTCGGTATTCCGTTGATGTACGGCGTGGACGCGGTGCACGGGCACAACAACGTGCACGGCGCGACGATCTTCCCGCACAACATCGGCCTCGGCGCCACCCGCGATCCGGCGCTGGCGCAGCGGATCGGCCGGGCCGTCGCCGAGGAGGTCGCCGGCACCGGGATCGACTGGAACTTCGCGCCCTGCGTCTGCGTGGCCCGCAACGACCGCTGGGGCCGGACGTACGAGTCGGCCGGCGAGAAGCCCGAACTCGCGACCAACCTCGCGCGGTACGTGACGGGCCTGCAGGGTGCCAAGTTGAACGCGCCGGGAGCGGTGATGGGCACGGCCAAGCACTACCTCGCCGACGGTGGTACCACCGGCGGCGACGATCGCGGCAACACCCAGACCAGCGAGGCGCAGCTCCGCGCGATCCACCTTCCGCCGTACCGCGAGGCGATCAAACGCGGCGTCGGGTCGATCATGATCAGCTACAGCAGCTGGAACGGCGACCGGGTGCACGGTCACAAGTACCTGATCACCGACGTGCTGAAGAAGGAACTCGGCTACACCGGCATCGTCGTCTCCGATTTCAACGGCATCGAGCAGATCGACAACCGGCCCGGGCTGACCGGGGACGAGGTCCGGCAGGCCATCAACGCCGGTATCGACCTGGCGATGGAAGGCAAGACCTGGCAGAACTTCCTCGACCTGCTGCGCGCCGAGGTCAAGGCCGGCCGGGTTCCGATGGCGCGGATCGACGACGCGAACCGGCGGATCCTGACCAAGAAGTTCGAGCTGGGCCTGTTCGAGAAGCCGTTCACCGACCGGACCTTCACGCCAACCGTCGGCAACGCCGCCCATCGCGCGCTCGCCCGCGAGGCCGTGCGGAAATCGCAGGTCGTGCTGAAGAACGACGGCAAGGTGCTGCCCATCGCGAAGACCGGCAAGATCTTTGTCGCCGGCAAGAACGCGAACGACATCGGCAACCAGAGCGGCGGCTGGACGATGGAGTGGCACGGCCGCAGCGGCGACATCACCCCAGGTACGACGATCCTGGAGGGGATTCGCGAAACCGCCGGGCCCGGAACGACCATCACGTACGACGCGAACGGCGCGGGCATCGACCGCTCGTACCGGGTGGCCATCGCCGTCGTGGGCGAGACGCCGTACGCCGAGGGCAGAGGTGATCGCCCGCAGGGCATGGGGCTGGACGAGGCCGATCTGCGTACGCTCAACGCCTTGCGTGCCAGTGGCGTACCGGTGGTGGTCGTACTCGTCTCGGGCCGTCCCCTCGACATCGCGGCACACCTCCCGAACTGGGACGGGCTCGTTGCCGCGTGGTTGCCCGGGACCGAGGGCGGCGGCGTGGCCGACGTGCTGTTCGGCGATTACGCGCCGACCGGGAAGTTGCCGGTGACCTGGATGCGATCGGCCGCGCAGCAACCGATCAACGACGGTGACGGCAAACCCGCGTTGTTCCGGTACGGCTTCGGCCTGACCTACGGCGTCCGGTGATGCGAATGCGCACCGGTAATGCAGTAACTCTTCAACCGCCCTTTAGAGGAGACCTTCATGACCGCAGGTACAGACGAGCATCGACCGCCGCCGCCAACGCGCCGCCCGGCCGCGTGGATCGCGATCGCCTTCGCGACCCTGGTCGCCGTCGTCACGACCGGCCTGACCACGATCGCGTCCACCGGTACGGCGAACGCCGCCATCTCGCCCACCGCCTGGCACACCGCGGTGAGCAAGAACAGCGGCAAATGCGTGGACGCACGGGGAGGGGCGACCGCGAATCAAACGGCCGTCCAGCAGACCACCTGTAACAGCACGACCGCTCAGCAATGGCAGTTCCAGCAGACCAGTAATGGCTATGTCCGGGTGAACCTGCGCGGCAACCCGGCCCAGGTCTGGGATGTCGCGAACGTGTCCAACGCGGACGGTGGTCTGATCCACTTGTGGACCTACGGCGGTGGCAACAACCAGCAGTGGCTGCCGGTCGAAGAAGCCGACGGCTCGTACCACTTTGTCAGCCGGCACAGCGGCAAATGCCTCGACGTGCCCGGCGCCTCGACCGCGGACGGGATCCAGTTGCAGCAGTACACCTGCAACGGCACGGCCGCCCAATCGTTCAGGATCACGCCCGTGGACGGAACGCCCCCGACCAACCCGCCCGGCACCCCGGACTTCGGCCCGAACGTGACGGTTTTCGACCCGTCGATGTCGAACGCCTCGATCCAGAACAAGCTGAACCAGGTCTTCACCCAGCAGGAGGAGAACCAGTACGGCGAGGAACGTGTCGCGCTGCTGTTCAAGCCCGGCACGTACAACGTGGATGCGAACGTCGGCTTCTTCACCCAGGTTGCCGGCCTCGGTCTGCATCCGGACCAGGTCACGATCAACGGCGGCGTACACGTCGAGGCCGACTGGTTCCCACCGCAGAACGCGACCCACAACTTCTGGCGCGGTGCCGAAGGCCTGAGCGTCAACCCGCCGAACGGTCTCGACCGCTGGGCCGTCTCCCAGGCGTCGGCGTACCGCCGCATGCACGTGCGCGGCAACCTCGCGCTCGACGACGGCGGATGGGCCTCTGGTGGGTTCATGGCCGACAGCAAGATCGACGGCCAGGTCCGTTCGGGCAGCCAGCAGCAGTGGTTGTCCCGCAACACCAACTGGGGTAGCTGGACCGGCGACAACTGGAACATGGTGTTCCTCGGCGCGCTGAACGCCCCGGCCGGCAACTTCCCGGCGCCGCACTACACCCGCGTCGCGCAGACCCCGATCATCCGGGAGAAGCCATACCTCTATATCGACAACGGCGGCTCGTACAACGTGTTCGTGCCGGCACTGCGGGCCAACTCGGCTGGTACGACGTGGGAAGGTGGCACGCCCGCTGGGCAATCGTTGCCGATCAGCCAGTTCTACATCGTCAAGCCGGGTACGTCAGCCGCGACGATCAACCAGCAACTTGCCGCGGGCAAGGATCTCATCTTCGTGCCGGGTATTCACCGGGTGTCGGAGCCGATTCGCATCACCCGCGCCAACACCGTCGTACTCGGCCTCGGCCTGGCCACGATTCTGACCGAGAACGGTTCGATGGCGATGTCCGTCGCGGATGTGGACGGCGTCAAGATCGCGGGTCTACTGATCGACGCGGGCCCGACAAACTCGCCGCTGCTGATGGAGATCGGCCCGTCCGGCTCGTCGGCCAGTCATGCGGCCAACCCGACCTCACTGCACGACATCTACTACCGCATCGGTGGTAGCGCCGTCGGCCGGGCGACCGAAACCCTGCGGATCAACAGCAATCACGTTCTGCTCGATCACGCGTGGCTCTGGCGCGGCGATCACGCGTTCGGCGTCGGCTGGAACACGAATACCGCGGCTACGGGTTTGGTTGTCAACGGCAACGACGTGACGGCGTACGGACTGTTTGTCGAGCATTACCAGAAGTACCAGACGATCTGGAACGGCGAACGCGGCCGGACGTACTTCTACCAGAACGAAATGCCGTACGACCCGCCGAACCAGGCCGCGTGGATGAATGGTTCCACTCGTGGTTACGCGGCGTACAAGGTGGCTGATTCGGTCAATACCCATGAGGCGTGGGGATTGGGCAGCTATTGCGTGTTCACCTCGGATGCGAGCATTGTCGCGGAACGGGCCTTCGAAGTGCCGAATAAGGCCGGGGTGAAATTCCACAACATGATCACCGTATCCCTCGGCGGACGCGGCACGATCCAGCACGTCATCAACAACAGCGGTGGCCCGTCGCAAGCGGGTAGTACCGAGGCGACGTGGGTGAATTTCCCTTAGCCGGGTTGACGATCCCGGGCGAGTAGACCGAAAAGCAGGTCATCGGTCCACTCCCCCTTGAACCAGGTGTACGCGGGGCGGAGGCCCTCCTGCCGGAAGCCGAGTCGCTTCAGCAGGCGGGCCGACGCCCCGTTCCGTACGTCGCACTCCGCCGAGACACGGTGCAGCCCTTGCCCGTCGAAGAGGTGGTCCAGCAATGCGCCGACGGCCTCAGCCGCGTACCCCTTGCCTTGGTACGCCGGAGCCAGGGTGAAGCCGAGGTCGGCCTGCATCAGGTTGTCGTGCAGGAACACCCCGATATCCCCGATGAGCTTCCCGTCGAGGTCGATCGCGTACTGGAACCAGCCGGGCTTCACCGGATCCCCCTCGGTGAAGGCCTCGACCGTGGCCCGCGCCTGGTCGATCGGGTACGGCGCCTGCCAACTCTGGTACCGAGCAACCTCCGGATCGGACCGGTACGCCGAAAACGCCTCGGCGTCCTCCGCGCGAAACCGCCTGACCACCAACCGCCCGGTCCTGATCTCCACCCGCGCAGTATGCGCCTACCCTGACCCCGTGGAACCACTGGGGAGGCCTTTCGAGCGGCACGGCGTTGGCCGCGTTGATCCGCGAACGCGCGTCGGCGGCTGGGGTGGTCGTCCGGGTGGAGGTTCACTCGCGGGAACTGGCCGGCGCGTCTGGCGTTGGGGTGGATTGGGATGGCGGCGATCTGCTGTTCGAGGTGGTGGATTGGGTCGACGGGGTACGGATCCTCGATCCCAATGGCGAGGACGTCTCGATCGCGGATGCCCTTCAGTACTTCGAACTTCGCGCCTTCGGTCACACACCGACACAGGCCTGGGCCGGGATCAGCCCGCCGCCCTGGCGTCTGCGGCAGCGGTTGCGCGGCGTGCGGGCATACGTAAGTGAGCCCAGCTAATCCCGCCATCGCAAGGCGAACGTAATCCCGCCATCGCAAGGCGAACGCCAAGCCCGAGATCGAGCGCAAATGGCCGACCGAACACCCCGCCACCCGCCACCGACTGGCACCCCCCAACGGGTTCTTTAGGAGTCTGCTGGCCAAATTTCGTCCCGCAGAACGTCCAGCAGACTCCTAAAGAACCGTTGGGGGTGCCGACGCGGGGCGATGGCTGGTCATAAGGGTCCGATGAAGCGCGACACGCCCTGGCACAAGGGTCCGATGAACGGAATACCGGCGCGCCGGCGCGCCGGGGCGGGGGCGCCGGGGCGGGGGCGGGTGGGCGGGTGGTGAAGTTCGTCTGGGCGAACCTCACCACCCGATGGTGCGCGTTCGGCGCCGGGTTAGCGCAGATAACTTGCGAGCGTTATGTTCTGGTCGCGGAGGGCTTGGGCCACCACGCGCGCGATTCGGTCCGCGCCGGCGGCCTCGAAGTGCGTGTGGTCGTTACAGAAGAACGCGCCGACAGCGCCGGCGGAGTAGTTGCCGTCGTTGGGGCACAGCCTGAGTGAGTTGTACAAGGTGTAGCTCAGCTTGTGCAGGTCGATGACCGCTGCTCCCGTGGCGGAACCGGCTGCGAAGGTCTGGGAGAGGAATCCCCGGTTGCCGACGGCCGTGCTGCCACTGCACCGGATCGCCGCGACCGGCGTCAGAATCATTGGGCGAACGCCTCGGCTCTTGGCCGCGTTGACCATCGTGGTGAGCAAGCTCTGGTACAGCGACGGTCCGACATGCCGCGGGCAGTTCGGGTCGCCGTCGTTGATGCCGAACTGGATCACCAGGTAGTCACCCGCCTTCATGCCGGTGCTGGTGTTGAGCATGTCCAGCCAGCGCTGGCTGTACGTCTTCGGGCTGACGATGCATTCCCCGGCGGAGTTCTTGGTACCGGTGACGTTGCCTTCGTACAGCCAGGTCTGGATGCTGCGACCGCCGACGGCCTTGTTGACCACGACGATGTCATCGTTGAACAAGGCATCGAACTTGTTGCCCCAGCCAATGGGACAGGTGGACCGGTCGGCCATGGTGGAGTCGCCGGCCATCCACACGCGGACCGTGGCGGCAGCGATGGCGCTCGCCGACGGCGGCCGTGCCGCCGCACAATCCGGCTTCGAGGCAGCAGCGGTTGAGGCCGGGGCTGCTGAGGTCGGAGCGACTGAGGCCGGGGCGGCGACCTGGTCGATGGACGCGTTGGCCGGGACGGTGGCCGTCAGCAACGGCACGGTTATCGCCATCGCGACCGTCAGAATCAGTTTTCTCAAGGCAGTCTCCAGTTCGGGGGCGGTGGGAGTCCACGAGGTATCTGTTAGCGCTAACAGTTCGCTCACAGTAGTGGCCCACACACGCACTGGCAACGCCTTGACGACGACCGAATACGGCCACGCCACCCATGCATACGTCCGAAGAAGCGCAGGACCGCGCTTCTTCGGATGTAACAGCAATTCAGCTGGCGCGATTCGGAGCGGCCCGGCGAATCAGCAGGCCCACGACGGCAAGCGGGGCGAGAACGAGCAGGATCAAAATCGGAATACCCAGCCAGGTCGGCAAGGCGAATCCGGTGCACACCTCGGCATACGGCACTCCGCCCTCGTCCGAGCCACCGCCAGTGCAGACCTGCCCTGGCATCGTGCTGAACAGCACCACCGAGGCGTAACCGAACGGCCAGATCAGCGTGGCGAGCAACTTCTCCGCCGTGGTCCAGCGGTTCGATGCCCAGAGCAACATCACGCCCGCGAACCAGCCGATAGCCAGCACGAACCCACCGAAGAGCAGCAACAACAGCGCACCCACCTCACGGCTGCGCAACCGCGGTTCGACCGGCCCGTCGTACGACATCCCGGGCTCCGGCGCGGCGTACTTCGCGTCCGGCGTCGGTCCCCCGGCGTAAGTCATCGCCGGTCCGGGTTTCCCGTACGCCATCCCCGGTCCGGGCGTGCCATAGGCCATGCCCGGCGGAGGCTCCGCGTAGGTTTCGGGCGCGCCAGGCGCTTGACCGGCGTACGTCGCTGGGGCCGGCGGCGGCGGATAGGTCATGTCGTACGCCGCGGCCGTGACGATCTCGCTGGGCGTACCGAGCCGGTCCAGCACGTCCCGAATCTCGGCCTCACTAACGGCACCGGAGGCCCGGGCCTCGTCGATGTGCGCCGCCACCTCGGTACGCAACTCCTCGGCGCGGTCCGCCGGCAGCCCAGCGGCCGTCGTCGCTTCGGCCAAGCGGTCCAGGTAGGCACTCACCAGTGCGTCGACCTCGTTCATGCCCGTCATCCCTGTCTCCCGTGCTTCAAAATGCCGTCCACCGAATCGCGGAACCGCTCCCAGTCGCCAACGAACTCCGCCAGGGCCCGACGCCCCGCCTCGGTCAGCCGGTAGTACCGCCGCGGCGGCCCCGAATCGGACTCACGCCAGCTCGTCTCCACCACCCCATCCCGGCGCAACCGGGCGAGCAACGGGTAGATCGTGCCCTCGCTCGTCACCAGCCCGTCCACCTGACCAAGAGCCCTGACCAACTCGAACCCATACCGCTCCTCATCCCGCAACAAGGCCAGCACGCAGAACTCCAGCGCCCCACGCCGCAATTGGGTGAAACCAGCTACCATGCACCACAAGGTACTCCCCGAACAGGTCACCAGCAAGACCTGCAGTCTTCCGCCCTCCCCCGCGGAAGCACTCGCCATAAGCGCCTGCAGGAAGGTGCAGGTGGAGCTGCAAGTTCCTGCAGATAGGGGCGTTCACCCGCGTGCGCGCGCATATAACTCTCACGTCCGCCTACCGTGGAGGAAAAGTGCGCCGCCTGCTGTCGATACCAATCCTGTTGTCTCTACTTCTACCGACATATGCCGTTGCGGCCCCCGCCCAGGGCCCAACCCAGAGCCCCGCCCGGGCAACCACGACTACCGCTGAGACCGCCGTCGCCCCGACGGCCGGTGGCGGGTTGTACGTTCCGTTGGCGGCTCCAGCACGTCTGCTCGATACCGGCGCGACGGAACTCGTCCCCGCTGATAGGCCGGTCACTGCGGCTTTCACCGGCCGCAATGGCATTCCGGCAACGGGGGTTGCGGCAGTTGCGGTCACTGTCTCTGTGATCACCCCGACTGCGAAAGGCAGCGTGATCCCGTACCCGGCCGGTACGACGCGGCCCGCGGTGTCCGGTGTGCTCTTCGCGGCCAACGACGCCTACGCCAGCGGCTCGTCCATCCTGCGGCTCAGCGCCAGCGGCCAGGCGAGCTTCCACAACGCGAGCGCGGGCACGGTCCGCATCATCGTCGACGTGGCGGGCTACTACACGACCGGCGACGCGCCGCCCACCGCAACCGCCTCGCGGTATGTGCCGCTGAAACAGACCCGCATTCTCGACACTCAGAACGGGACCGGCGGCGTGCCCGTCGGCGCCATCGAGGCGAAGAAGTCGACCCTGCCGTTCCTCGCGGCTGGAGTCGGAGGCCTGCCCGCGGCGAGTTCTATCAGCTCAGTCGTACTCAGCCTGACGGCGCTCAACCCTGCTGCCGTCGGCGGAGCGATCGTTCATCCGTCGGGTACGGCCGTACCTGGCGTCGCGCACAGTGTCTGGCCCGCCAAACGTTCCAAGACCAGCACCGTGGTGACGAGGATCGGTGCCGACGGAAAGCTGGTCGTCGCCAACACCTCGAACGGCGTCGTGCACTTCGTCGCCGAGGTGATCGGCTACTACACGCCCGCCACCAACAGCGCCGTCGCTTCCACCCGCATCGCGACCGTGCCGGCCGCGACCCGGGTGCTCGACACCGGTACGACGCTCATCCCGGCGAACAACGGAACCCGCGTGTTCAAGGTGGCCGGAACCGGTGGCCTGCCGGCAACCGGCCTGGCGGCGGTGGCGTTCAACCTGATCGTGGCCGGAACCACCACCAGCGGCGACATCGTCACCTATCCGACCGGTGAAACCGCCCCGCTCGCCACCGACGCGATCGCCCCACCCACGCCGTACTCGTTCAATCAGGCTTTCACGCGCGTAAGTCCCACTGGCGAAATCACCATTCTCAACCGCAGCAACGCCGGCATCCGCGTCTACCTCGACCTCCAGGCCTACGCTCTCAAGCCCAAGACGCCGACCGCTCCGGCCAACGTTGAGGCTGCTCCCGCCAACGCGGCGGCGAGCGTGACCTGGCAGGCCCCGGCAGATACCGGCGACCTGACGCTGAAGTCGTACGAGATCACCCGCACCCCTGGCGGCCAGGTCACCACCGTGCCCGGCACGGCCACGAGCGCCACGATCACTGGCCTCAGCAACGACGAGACCTACACGTTCAAGGTCGCTGCCGTGAACGCCGTCGGCCGCTCGGCGGAAAGCGCAGAGAGCCTGCCGGTGACGCCCGCACCGCAGCCGCCGCTCGGTAAGCCGTTCATCACTTCGGTCTTCCCCCGGGACAGCGCGGCAACCGTCTACTGGGCTGCACCGGCCGACGCGACCGACAGCGTCGTCAGCTATACCGTGACGGCCACTCCCGGCGGCGCCTCCCGCACCGTTCCCGGCACTGCCCGGGAAGCCGTACTGACTGGTCTCACCAACGGTACGGCGTACGCCATCAAGGTGACGGCAACCAACGCGACGGGCTCGGGCGGCTCCGATCCCCGCTCGGTGACACCGGTGCCGGCGAAGGTTCCGCTGGTTCCGCCGATCGACGCGGTGACTGCGCTGAACGGACGCCTCGACGTCCAGTGGGTCCGCCCTGCCGATGGCGGGGCGGCGATCGACAGCTACCAGGTCACCGCCGAACCGGGCGGCATCACCCAGACGGTGCCGGCCGATACGACGATCACGGCACTCACCGGCCTGACGAACGGCCAGCAGTACACGGTCAAGATCCGCGCCCACAACAAGGCCGGGTACGGCGATGCCGCGGTCTCCACCGGAACCCCATCGGCGGCTCGGGCACCAGGTGTGCCGGTCGACGTACGAGTCGCGCCGTCGGCCAACGGCAGCGTTCAGCTCGGCTGGAAGGCGCCCATTGACGTGGGGACCGCTCCGATCAGTGGCTACCGCGTGACGGTCACACCGGGCGGGCGGACAGTGGACGTCACGACCGCCACGGCCGCCGTCACCGGGCTCGATCCGGCGATCGACTATCGGTTCACCGTCGCAGCCAAGAACGTGCACGGAACTGGCACGGCCACCCCGCCGACCAGCGCAGTGAAGCCGGTGCTGGTGGTGAAGGTCGCACCGACCGTGCTCACGCCGCAGTCGCAGCGCCAGATCAGGTCGCTGACTCCGACCGCGATCGTGATCGAGGCTCCGACCACCCAGCTGGCCGCGCTGCAGGTCGGCCAGAACGTGGTGGCGGATGCCAGTGCGACGACGCCGCGCGGATTCCTCCGGCGGATTACCAAGGTTCAGACGGTCAACGGCCTGCTGGTACTCAACACCATCGATGCCGCGCTCAACGAGCTGTACGACGACCTGGGCGTGTCCAGCCAGTTCGGCGCCATGTCCGACCAGGTCACCGGCTTCGTGCCCGCCGTTCCTGGCGTCAAGTTGCGCACGGCAACGGCCGGTGGCAGGACCCGTAAGCAGGGCGCGGCCCGGGTGATGAAGACCACTGGCGATCCGGATATCAAGCTCTACATCCAGAACGGCCGGATCGTGATCGAGGCCGAGCAGGATTTCGACAACGGTCTGCGGTACACCGGCACCTTCCAAATGGGCACGCAGTTCGATGCCTCGATCCGGACGAAGGGTCTCAGCCTCACCAGCGCGCACTTCAAGAAGACCTTCGACGTGGCCTCGACCAGCCGCCTCGACATCGCCCTTGGTGGCACCAAAACCTTCCGGAAGAAGCTCGGATCGTTGCAACTGGCCTGCTTCACCATTCCGGTCGGGCCCGTGCCCGTGGTCATCTGTCCAACCCTGGACGCCGAGATCTACGCGGACCTGGAGGGCCGGGCCGGACTGGCCCTCGAAGCGTCGTTCGCCCGGCGGCTCGGGGCCGAACTGACCATCGAAAGCGGTCAGGTCACAGCGAACGGCATCAACGAACCGCTGCCGAACCTGCCCAGCGAAGTGAAGGCGACGGCGTTCGCCAACCTCAAGATCCAGGTTGGGATCACGCCGGCCGTCACCCTGTGGTTCTGGGGTCAGGGTGGTCCCGCGGTCGAACTCTCGCCGTACCTCGAGTACGAGTTCGACTCGAGCCAGGATCCGGCTCAGACCTTGGTACTCGGGATCAAGATCGGCGCCGGTGTGCGACTCCGCTTCATGCGACGAGAAATCGTCCGCTGGAGCGAGCCCAAGGTGATGAGCGTGGAGATGCCCCTCTGGGATTCGGGAGGTCCGTTCAAGGGCCTGATCATCGATCCGGGATCGGCCGAACTGCCGGTGGGGCGCACGCAGCAGTTCACCGCGAGCATCAAGGGCTGGCCCGACGAGCAGGCCCAGTGGAAGATCACTGAAGGCCCGGGCACCATCTCGGCCAGCGGCTTGTACACGCCGGGCGGCGAAGGATTCGCCAAGATCGCAGCGACCGTACCGGCAAACGGGGCGCATCCGGAGCTGACAGGCAAGGCCAACGTCTTCGTCACCGCGCATGTGCCGTCCGAGCCGCGCAACGTACGCGCCACGGCCGGAACGCATACCGCCTTGCTCACCTGGGACACGCCGGAGGACCAGGGCGGCAACCCGATCAACCACTACGTCGTGACGACGTTCCCCGACACCGGCGCGCAGTTGGTACCGGCCGGAGACGGCAACCGGATCACGCTGCGCGGGCTGACTCCGGGGCAGGTACACGTTGCCTGCGTCACGGCGCTGAACCTCGACGGTACGGGCAAGACGGGCTGCTCGCTGCCGTTCACCCCGGAGTGGACGACACTGGCGAATCCGGGCGGTTCGGACATCGTCGGCGGTGTCGAAGGCACCGAGCTCGGCATCGACGGTGTCACGCTGTCCGACTCCGGCCGCTACGCCTTCTTCGCCACCAAGAAGGCGGACGGAAAGTTCTATCTGGTCCGGCGGGATCTGGCCGACGGGTCGTACGAGACGGTCTCCCGAGCGGACGACAAGGTGACTCCCGAGCCGATCGCCTGGGGATTCAGAACGTTGTCCGTGCTGACCACGCCGAATTATGCGACTAGTGGTGAAGGGCGCTATATCACCTATCGCAAGGATGACGGGTCCGGCCGCAACAATTACGTCGTCGTTCGCGACCTGGCCTCCGGCGAACGCTGGTCATTCAGCTCCCACGCCGACAAGATCAATTCCTTACGGCTGTCCGCGGACGGGACCAAGGTCACCTACCTCACCGGTAACCCCGCAAGCCGTTCAACCCGGATATGGCAAGCGGTCAAGGGCATCGCGGATCCCGAGCTGCTCGAATACTGCTTCGAGGAGACTTCCTGTGGAAGTGGGTCGCACACCCACCTTGGTGTATCGCCGGACGGCAAGACGGTGATGTACGACTTCGAATCGCGGGATCCCGCAAGTCCCTACTACAACGCCACAAACCAGGTGGTCTCGCTCAATGTCCGGACCGGAGAGAAGACCTTGCCCTACCTGAACCAGGGACTCAGACTCGGCAGTGTGGTCTACAGCGCGGATGGCAGCTGGATTGCGGCAAGCGTGACCGTCAACGGCAAGCCCGCACTGGCCGCCCGTAAGGTCGGAACCGGCCCGCTCACCGCTGCCGACGTCTTCGTTTACGCCACCGGCGGGCCCGCAGGAATCAGCGATGACGGAAGGCGCATCGCCTGGCGGCCCTACCAATATCCGGCACCCCAGCGTTTGATGGTCTACTCGAAGTCGACCAAGAAACACTGGGCAGCACCGCCACCACCGTCGGCAGACGGCTTTTACCAGGATGAACACGTCCACCTGGCTTCGTCGGGCGCCGCGGTCTCGTGGCAAAGCACCGGCCCGGACGGCCATCCGTTCCTGAACACCCCGCAGGGCGCAGTACAGAAGTAGCCCGTACGTCGCCGAAGAGCCGGTGGGGTTGTGGTGTGGCCGCTGCCGAGTTGTTTGACCGCTACCCGGTTGCAGCCAGGTAGTCGTACAAATACTCGGCAGCCGGCCCAGCCAGAACCCGGGCAGACCTCACTCGTCCCCCAGATAGCGGCGCAGTGCGTTGTCGGCACGGGCGAGCGGGGGCCGGCTTCGCTGCCTTCATCGCGGTCAGTGGCGTTGGGGGACGATGACGATGACGAGGATCAGGACGGCTGTGGGGATGCCGATGATCCAGAGCGGTGAGAGGCCGAAGAGGACCGGAGCCAGGGAGACGAGTACGACGTCCACGCCGCGCAGGGGTTGGGAGAACAACCCTGGTGGGACCGCGCCCATCGGGGTGGAGACCAGGACGCCGTCATACCGCGGCGGGGGCGCGATCGCGTAGCGGATGACGCCCGCGAGTACGCCGATGGCCAGGCCCAACGCGACAACCGCTCCCTCCCAAGGCGATGCGAATCCCAGCCCGAGCCCGAGTTCCGCCCTGGTCAGGGTGCCGTTTTTCGTATCCAGGAGGTTCGAGTATCCCGCCAGCCCTCCCTGCGCGCTGATGTCCTCAGGCGTTGGCCCGAGGACCGGAGTGGCCAGGAAGAACCAGATGAGTGCGAAAACGCCTGGTACGACGGCCATCGCGAGGCGAACCGCCCGCGGTGACAGCCCGAGCGCGCGGGTCAACCCGGCCGAACGTCCAACCGAGCGCAGGCCATCGCCGAACGGCCGGGCCGCCGCGTATCCCGCCAGCGCGGCGACGACCGGAACCACCGAGCGCCACCCGATCTGGTGGGCCAGATACGGCAACAGCAACAGCGCGAACCCCACCACGAACCGCCTGGGCCAACGCAGTACGCGGACCATTTCGCGTGTTACCAGAGCGGGAGCGCCAACAAAAAAACCGCGGCGGGATCGTCGTACGGTCGCACGCTGTCGCCAGTGCCGGTTGACCGCCATGTCCGCGATCAACGCGAGGTCGAGCGAAGCCGCCGCGCCGGCCAAACCGGCCATGGCCTCTCCGCCGGCAACAACTGCCGTACGGCTCAACCGGTCGAGCCGGCGAAGGGTAAACCGCAGCAGGCCCGCAAGTACGACGAGCACCGTCAGGCCGATCAACGTGGGTGTGTCAGCGAATAGCTCCTCGGAGAACGTGGGCTTGTGCGGAGGGCTATACGAGTACGAGAGCACCGTAAGGACCTCAGTGCTCTCAAACGTCTGGCGCCACTCGATCGAGTTCCAGATCTCCCAGACCGCAGGAATCGCCGCCACCACCAGAAGCGCGTCAGCCAGCCAGCGCGCGTGGCGGGAGTTCCAGTACCTCTGCCGGGGCCGTTGCGCCAGTACCGCCAGGCAGGCGGTCAACCCGAGCAAGGCGGTCATCAGGATGCCCGCGCCGAGTACCTCCGCCCAGGACGAGCCGAGCGCGGCCCAGCCCACCATCGCCACGATCGGCCCGAACAAGGCGGTGATCGCGATGGTCGACAGGTACGACGGGCGCAGCAGCGCCGACCGGTTCAGCGGCGTGCTGAGCAGCCAGAACCCGGTCGCGGGTGACGCGGCGATCGGACCGAGACTCACCAGCAACCGCAACGCGATGCCCAGCGCCAGCGGTACGACGATGGGCTGCAGCGTCGACGGGTACAACGTGCCGGTGACGCGTTCGTTCAGGCTCAGTACGACGTTGCCGGCCATCGCGCCGAAGAGAACCACCGCAAACAACCACATATACGCGTCTTCGAACTGTTGCCAGATCGACCTATCCGCGTGCGAGCGCCGGATCTCGCGCAACCACCGCCGAACCTCCCGCGGATTCGCAGCACCAGCCGCAGCACTCGCGGCCGGGTCACCCAGCGCGTCGGCAGAAGCCGTCATGGCAGCGGATCGAGTGTCACGGTGGAGTCCGCGACGATCTCGACGAGTTCCGGATCATGGCTCGCGAACAGGATCGCCGTACCGGACTCCTTCTCCGCGATCAGGCGTTCACCCAGCCAGCGCACACCGGCGGTGTCAAGGCGCTGTTCGGGTTCGTCCAGTACCAGCAAACTCCTCGGCCGGACGAACGCCGTCGCCAGGGCAAGGCGACGGCGCTGGCCGGAGGACAACGACCCGGGCAACTGGTTGGCCGCGGCGGCGAGACCGACGTCGACCAGCAGTTCGTCGACCAGCGCCTCGGGATCACCGTTGCCGTGGGCCCGCGCGAGCAGATCGAGATGCTCCGCCGCGCTCAGGTCCGGGAAGAAGTCGAGGTCGTCGAGCAGCGTCGCCACCTCGCGCCGAATGGCCGGATCGCGCTCGTCCACCGCGACGCCGTTGAGCGTGATCGTGCCCTCGGCTGGTTCGGCCGAGCCCACCACACACCGCAGTACGGTGGTCTTACCGGCGCCGTTCGGCCCGAGCAGGGCGACCGCCGTACCGGGCTCGACGGTGAAGCTGAGCCCGTCGATCACCGCCCGGTCGGCGTACAGGTGGCGCAGGTCCTCGACGACCAGACCCGTCATCGCTTGCGTACGAGGGTGAGGCCGTCGCCGATACCGAGAATCACCACATCAACGCGGTCGTCGTTCGCGATGTGGGCGTTGAACTCCTTGCGCTCGACCGGGTCCTGCTCGTGCTCGCCCACCACCCGGCCACCGGCCAAGGTGTTGTCGAACATCAACAGGCCACCCGGGCGCAGCCGCCGTACGACCTGCTCGAAGTAGTCGATGTAGCCGGGCTTGTCCGCGTCGACGAAGCCGAGGTCGAACAACTCGTCCCCGGGCAGTTCGGCCGCGCTCGCGTGCGCGTCACCGATGCGCAGCTCGATCTTGTCCGCCACCCCGGCCCGTTCCCAGTACCGGCGGCCGATCGACGTCCACTCGTCGGAGACGTCGAGACAGATCAGCTTGCCGTCGTCGGGCAGGCCGCGTGCGATCGCGAGCGCGCTGAACCCGGTGAAGGTACCGATCTCGATCGCCCGGCGGGCTCCGGTCAGCCTGGTCAGCAGCGTCAGCAGCGCGGCCTGGTCGGGTGTGGTGAGCATCTCAGCCTCGCTGCCGAGCCGGTTCGTCTCGGCCACCAGCTCGGCCGCGATCTCGTCCAGCGGCGTGCCGTGCTCGATCATGTAAGCGTGCAACTGCGGTGTGACGTTCACCTGTCCGCCCATGCGGTCCGCCGTCTCCTTCGCTGATTCGGGGCGCCCCCGGTAGTCTCTTGAGGCCGTCCCATGCAATCACGCCGCGAGTTCGCAGCCATCGCCGAGGAGTTCCCCCATGCAGATCGCCGTCGCCGGATCGATCGCGACCGACATTCTGATGACGTTCCCCGGCCGCTTCAAGGAGCAGTTCCTCGAGGAGCAGATGCACAAGGTGTCGCTGTCGTTCCTGGTGGACGAACTGGTCGTGCACCGCGGCGGCGTCGGCGCGAACATCTGCTACGGCATGGCCCAGCTCGGTCATCGCTCGCTGCTGGTCGGTGCCGTCGGCCCCGATTTCGCCGAGTACCGCGCCGCCCTGGACGAGGCGGGCGTCGACACCTCGCACGTGCGGGTCTCCGCGACCCAGCACACCGCGCGTTTCACCTGCACGACCGACCAGGACGCCAACCAGATCGCCTCGTTCTACACCGGCGCGATGGCCGAAGCGCGTGAGCTCGACCTGGCCGCGATTCACGCCGCCGCGGGCGGTATCGACCTCGTGCTGATCGGCGCGGACGACCCGGACGGCATGTTGCGGCACACCCGCACCGCGCGCGCCCAGGGCATCGCCTTCGCGGCCGACCCGTCGCAGCAGCTGGCCCGGATGGACGGCGAGCAGATCCGCGAACTGGTCGAGGGCGCGGAGTACCTGTTCACCAACGAGTACGAAAGCGGCCTGCTCTGCCAGAAGACCGGCTGGAGCCCAGCCGAGGTGATCGACCGCGTCGGCGTACGGGTAACCACTCACGGTGGCGACGGCGTCGTGGTCGAAAACGCCGGCGGCATCGTCGCGAAGGTCCCGGCCGTAACCGCCTCCGCCGTGGTCGACCCGACCGGCGGTGGCGACGCCTTCCGCGCCGGCTACCTGACCGGCCGCGCCGCCGGCCTCGACCACGAACCGGCCGCCCAGATCGGCTGCACCCTCGCCACCACCGTGCTCGAAACCGTAGGCACGCAGGAATACACCCTCGACCACAGGTCCTTCCTGGACCGCCTAACCACCGCCTACGGCCCCGAAGCCGCCACCTCCGCAGCCACCGCCCTAAACCTCACCCACTAGCCCCAAATGCCCCTGGCGGCTCGGGCGGCTCAGGTCAGCCCCGGCGTCGGTGGTCGCGTTCGGCCCAAGCCGCCGGAGGGGCTAGCCGACCGGACGGCGGGTTACCACCCCGGATAGTCAAGCGACCTGAGCCCCCCTACGCGGAGAAGGAGTCATCCGGTGCGACCACTGCGCGGCCCGCTGCCCCCCGTGTGTGCCTCCGACGGCCCGATTCACGCGGTAGCGACCCGGCAACGCAACAACGAGTCTGCTCGATGGTCACCAGTTGTCGGCAACTAGGTCAGAGGGACGCTCCCCGGTCCGAAGAACCTCCCTGAGCGCGTCACACACGCGGGACAGCGGAACCTCGGAGTCTGGCGGAAATTCCTCGTGGTGACCATCGGAGAAGTACGCGACCTCGCCTTGAGGATTGTGAGCACCTCGGGCGTAATAGCCTCCGCTACGGTCCGCGAAGATGAACCCAGATACTGCGCGCGCAGGGTCCACACCTACTAAAATCTCGTGATCTACCAGGCCACTGGGGAGCTTAGCCCGCTCATTTACGCAGAGCCACGCCACAGAATGATCACTCGATTCACGCGCAACATCCATCAGTTCACTGATGAATTCCTCTATGTCAGCTTCGGTCTCAATCTGCTTCTTCCTGGACCCGGCTGCAAATGTCGCATCTAGCGTGTAGGGCATTATTCCGATTCCTCTGCTTCATACGTCTTCTCAAATCCGTCTTGACCATAAATCGTCAACTTTGAGCCGGGCGGGAGTACAGCGGGCAGGATCTTGTCGCAAGTGCCGTCATCACCCTTGCAGGGCTGATTGTTGATGAACAATTTTCCATCCTTCAAACCGCCGCGCCACATCATTAGAGCGTATTTGATCTCAACGTGAGAAGCGCGGTTGTATCTAGGCCAGCCCTTTTCAGCGCATAGATCCAGCATCTGCCTCCTAAGGTCATCATATCCACTCACTATCTCGATGGGTCGGCCGTGTTCGTCCATGCCGATTCCAGTCGTCCGGTCCTTCTGCTTCCGGACGGGAAGTCTTCTCAGGAAAGCTTCCTTGTCTGGCCGGATGGCGGGAGGCAACACAGAAGGCTTACTAGGCTCGTTCGGCGGGGCTACGGTTGGCCGGGGTTCGGATGGGCCCCCGCCCCCGCCAGAAACCATTTGCTCGACCCACGTCCGGGCTCGCGTCCGAACGGGGTTTGAATATAGTGCTGCCCTCTCACACGCTTTCGCAGCGGCTTCCAGTTGCGCGACTGTTGTTTCAACCACGGGATTACTTGAGCCCAGAGCCATCAGATAGGCCGCCTGTTGGCGAGATTTTTGAGCGATTCGCATTAGGTACGCCGCAATGTTCGGGAGTTCGTCAATGCAGCCCAGCAGTTCGGCCGCGACCCGTTGAAGTTCTGACGGCATCGCGGATCGCTAAATCTGATCCGCGTAGGCCTTACAGCCGTGCGCCGCGATCTGTAGTGCCTCCGCTGCCTGCTCCACGGCAGTCCCCGCCGCTCGCAGAAGTTCACTAATGTCATCATCCGCATTCGTAGCGGAACCCTCAATTAGCGCCAGTACCTGCGCGCTACTTTGACTGAATCGCTGCTTATACCCACCAAGGCTTCCCGCACCTTGAGTTGCCTCATTAGCAACCTGATATAGCTGCTCTTTTAGTTGCATGATTTCGGACATGGGGCATTCACCTTTTCAGAATTCGAGACTTGGAGATACCGGGCACAGCTGGTGTTCCTTGCGCCAGGGGCGTGCAAGGAACACCAGCGAAGAGCAGCCGTCACGCGGCGGCGGAGTTCCGCTGGATGGATGGGCCCGGGTCGCTACCTTTGCCGCTGGCGTGACGCAGCAGACGCAGTCCTTCGCTAGTGACGGTCAGGATGACGACGGGTCGGCCGTCCGACTCGACTCCGGCCGTGACGCGGACGGCGTCGGGCGGGATGCCCGCGTGGGCCAGGGTGCGGCGCAGCGAGCGGGCGTAGGTGCAGGCGGCGCGGTAGTAGCGGGCCAGGGTGGGCAGGTCGGCGGCGGGCAGGTCGCGGATGTAGTGGCTGGTCATGGCTGCGGAAGGTCCCCTCAGGCGTTATTGGGTCCGTGTCCGCTGCCAGTTCAGGGCAGCCTCAGGACCCCCGGTAACATGTGGTCCGGAGGTCCTGAGGGGCTTTCAGCCGGGCCGTCCTTTGCTTTGATCGGTGGGGACGGCCCGGCCTCTTTTCTTTTGTGGGTGGAGACCCTGCCTGCCATTGAGTGAGATGCGTACACCCGCCGCACATGACAGACGACGGATATACCCCCGTTGTGTCACTGCAATGACCACAACGTGAGAACAGGCAGGGCCTCCGGCTTGGAAGGCGGAACGGTCGCCGGACTCTGTTCTCACATGGGGGTTATGAGAACCAACAGCGACCGCCCCGCCGCATGTGGGGTTATCCCGGTTCGACTCCGACGACTTCCGCGCCGAATCGCTCGCGCAGGATGCGCACGGCCTTATCGGCCGACCGCAAATGCCTCAGGTGCTGAAGGCTCGGGATAAGGACGAGCTGCACGGGCCGCTGGCGGATGCTATGCAGCATCTCAACAAAACCGTTCTTGTGGTCGTACTGGACTTTGTCTATGAACGTTGCGCGTATAACGACGTTGCGTTCCCTGGCGAGAAGCCCGATGCGTTCGCGTTCCCAACAGGCGCGGTAGTCGTCCCAGTTCGCGCTTTCGTGGATGTAGGCGACCGTGATTCCCGCACCGGCGACCGGGACCCGCCGAGATGGGTGTTCGTCTCCGGCTGGAGGTTTCAGCGCGTTTCGGAACACGTCTTCGTCAGACATGGCGTCGTTCCACGCGATCCAGTCGTTACCCGGAGTTGTCATCTTCCCTGCCTCTGCGGAATCTCTCGTTGAGATCATCGATCCACCCCCTTGCCTTTGCTCGAAGCCAGCCTTTCAGCCGGTAAAGGAAACTGAGCCGCCGTTGTCCCCGCGTCATAGTCGATCCCCCGTGAATCCGACAGCCTGGTATTGCGGAACTCCCAGAAGATGAGCCCATAAACGACGACGATTGCCAGCACGAGAACCCACCCGAGCGGGGGGAGGTGATCGAACATGGCACTACCGGCCGACCGGGTAACTGGGGGCCAGCGCGTCCAGTTCGCGGGCGGCCTCGTCATTCGTGACCCGCAAGCCCGCGAACCGCCGCCGCCAGCCCTCTTCGGTCTGAGCCGCCTTCGCGGCTGGCTCGGTCACGTCGGCGATGGCATGGGTACCGAACCACAGACGTACTCGCCGCCTACTGCTCGCGACCCAAGGTCGCTCGTTATGTCGAGTTGGCCCACTTTTCATGCTGCCCTCAGCTTTTTCAGTCTGGTCCGTTCCTACCGATGCAGGCTTCGCAGCGGCTTAGCGAACTGACAAATGGATGATGTCCACTGAAGGGTGACCTGCGCCGGCCGGATCTGGTTGTACAAAATGTGTGACTCGTCTGTCGGTACTCTGGAGTTCCGCCACTCTGCGAGGAAGGGAGCCGGTGATGGAAGATCAGGCGCAGGCTGTCGGCAGTCGGGTCCGGTACTGGCGCATGCGGCGGAATATCGACCGGCAGCGCTTTGCGGACATGGTCGGACGTTCAATCTCGTGGGTGGACAAGATCGAGAAGGGGGAACGCAGCCTCGCGCGTCTTCCGATGTTGGAGCGTGTCGCTGAAGCATTAAGCGTTGACCCCAAGGTGCTCACCGATGGCCCAAGCGCTAGACGGGCGGCCGATTGCGTGGACGCGAACGAGGTGCGGGCGATCCGCGCAGCCTTGTCTAGCTACCCGTCCTTGGCCGTCGGCTCAGGTGCCCGCGAGTCAACTTCGTCACTGAAGGCAATCAACGGACAACTTGCGTACATCGGCGAAGCTTGGCTTTCTTCACACTTCACTGTCGTAGCGCGACACCTGCCGGACCTCATCCGAAATGTGCAGTCGGTCGCATTGACGGCAGATGCTGAGAATTACGTTTCGTCACAACGGGCATTGGTGACCACATATCGCCTAGCATCATCGATGCTATTGAAGTTCGACGCTGTGGAGATTGCCTGGCTAGCAGCCGACCGCGCAATGCAGGCAGCTTTGCAGTCAGACGATACGTGGGCGCTGGCCCGAGCAACGCGGAGCGTAGCCCGGGCGATGACGAGTACAGGGCAAGAGGGTCAGGCCCTCGCGGTGATAAGTGGCATGCTGGACAGGATGCGACCAGAGGTTGGCGGCGACCAAGATCTTCTGCCGATGTATGGAATGTTGTTTCTCGCTGGCTCGATCGCAGCGGCGAAGCAGGGCGATCCTCACGTGGCCCTGCAAATGCATAAAGACGCTGATCGACTCGCAATCGATAACAAACTTCGCCTTAGTGGCGATCCGGGCACCTTCGGCAGCGCGAATGTTGCAGTACACCGCGTTTCAGCCTTGGCCCGACTGAATGAGGGCAATGAGGCTCTGCGCTACGTTTCCCTCGTTGATCCCAAGATCATCTCCACGCTGCCCACCGAACGCCGGGCCAATTACCTACTCGATCTGTCCACTGCAAACATCCAGACGGGCCGGTACGACAGTGCCGCGCGAGCACTCGGGGAAGCCGAGCGGCTTGCCCCCGAGGAGGTCCGGTGTAGGCCGCTAGCTCACGGGCTTCTTAGATCACTGGTCCGGAACACGGGAGGCGAACTAGGGCGAACTGTTCAGCGGATCGCAACTAGGGCGGGAGTAGAGGCGTGAGCGAAGCGCGGACCCTCTACCTAGTTGCCTGCGGGGCAGGCCCAGCATCGGACGTCGCAAAACTGGTCGAGTTGGCTCAGTTGGATGGGTGGACTGTTCAGGTGTTGGCAACACAGGCGGCCGTTGACTATTTCGTTGATTTACATGAACTTGAGCGAATCTCCGGGCGAATAGTCCGCACAACATATCAGCAGGCGTCAGACAGTCCTGTGGGCAAACCTGACGCCGTGATCGTCGCACCAGCGACATACAACACGATCAACAAATGGGCGCATGGAATTGCGGACAACTATGTGCTGAGTCAGCTCGCTGAACTGAGCGGACTCGGCGTCTCGATCGTGGCCCTTCCTTTTGTGAATCAGGCGCTCGCCGCTAATCCCGTGTTCATTCAAAGTGTTGCGATGCTGAGAAGCGCAGGGATTCGCGTTCTATTCGGACCGGGCGAATTCGAGCCGCATCCGCCACGAACTGGCGGCGAGGCGTCGAAGCGATTCCCGTGGAGTCTGGCGCTGGCCGCTGCGACACGGCGCCCGAATACATAGGCGCCAAACTGCGCAAAGAAAGGCCGATCCCAGCTTTGGGTTCGGCCTTTTTTGCTATTCATCCCTTAATCCGCCAGGACGGAGACATCTACAAAGTCCGCAAAACCCCCTCAGAACGGCACTGGCGGGCCGCCGAGGGCACCGGGCACCCCCGGGGCAGCTTCCGCCGTGTCCGGGCCGGATGTAGCGCTGTCGGAGGCACTACGACAGTCCCCGGCCCATGGGGTCGCTATCAGCGAACTGACGACCGCCACGAAACGGAGCAAGCCGGTCGTCTATCGCAAGCTGCAAGCGCTGCGGAACCAGGGCAGAGCCGTCCAAGTCAGCCGGGGCCGCTGGCGCGCCACACCCCCACCACAACCCACCCCACCGCCCACGCCGACAACGGCACCGGCACCGGATGAGCCGGAAGCACCCGCCCGGTAGTCACCGTGCGTGATGGTCTCGCGGGTGTGTCTCGTCTCGCAAAACGGGCCTCGCCCGGGGGAAGAGGCACACCCACGCGAGACGAGACGAGACATGCACCGCCCGCGAGGACATCACAACCAGTGACTAAAGGTGGGCTTCCGGCACCGGTCCCCGGGGGTCAGAAGGCCAGCGGGCCAAGCAATTCTTCCTTGCTCGACCACACCCGCCTAAATCCCACCGGCAAACCGCCCGTCACCGACTGCCCCGCACCCGCTCGCCCTGCCCGTGCCGCCATGCCCACCACCTCCACACGATTCAATCTAACTCGTAGAGGGTTTCAGGGCACCGCCGTATTCGAGGTGGTAACCCACCGCGCGCGTGGCCAGCCACTCTCCCAACGGCGCGCCGGACGGTGACCAGCCCACACCTTCAGCGAAGACCTCGCGGCCGTCACGATCACCTTGTGCATCGCGGTGGACAGTGGCGAGATGTCCTGTCGTGCGCCCGCGGGGGCGGGTTATTGTGGTGGGGTGAATATGCGTCGGAAGGGTTGGTGGGTCGCTTAGGCGGCCGGCTTACTTCTGCGCGAGACAACGCGGCCGCCTCGGTGAGGCGGCCGTTTGCTGTTGCGGTGGCCTTGCCGGTGGTCCTGAGCTGAGGGACTGCGATGACATCCACGACCACCTTCACCGACGACGAACCGGCCTCGCCCGCAGGGATCACCTGGGCTGGGGTGATTACGCGGTTGCTGGCGCGGGAGGATCTTCGGGCCGCGGAGGTGGGCTGGGCGGTGGCGCGAATGGTTCGTGGGGAGGCCTCGGCTGCGCAGATTGCGGGGTTCTTGACGGCGTTCCGGGCCAAGGGTGAGACCGCCGCCGAGATCGGCCAGCTGGTGGACGCGTTGCTGGCGGAGGCGGTCACCGCGACGATTCCCGGTACGACGGTCGATATCGCCGGTACGGGTGGGGATCGAACCGGCGCGGTCAACGTATCGACCATGGCAGCCATCGTCGCTGCCGCGGCCGCGCCCGAAGGCGTGACCGTCGTCAAGCATGGCGGACGGGCCTCCAGCTCGCAGACCGGTTCGGCGGATCTGCTGGAACACCTCGGCATCTCCCTCGAACCAGCCTCCGGCCAGGTCGCCCGGACCGCCGTGGAGCTCGGCATCACCTACTTGTTCGCACCTCGGTTCAACCCTGGCCTTCGGCACGTTTCCGCGGTACGGCGTGAACTGGCCACGCCGACGGTGTTCAACCTGCTCGGGCCGTTGATCAACCCGGCGCATCCGGCGTACCAGGTGGTCGGGGTCGCCGATCGGCGGATGGCGCCGTTGGTCGCCGAGGTGCTGGCGTTGCGCGGCCGGGCGGCCTTGGTGGTACGCGGCTCCGACGGGCTCGACAAGTTCACCACCACGGCGGCCTCCGAGGTCTGGATCGTGCACGCGGGTACGACGACCCGGACCGTGGTGGATCCGCTTGACCTCGGTATCCCCCGCGCGCGGCTGAACGACCTGCGCGGCGGTACGGCGTACGACAACGCGCGCATCACCCGCGAGCTCCTTGCCGGACAGCGCGGCCGGATCCGCGACGTCGTACTGCTCAATGCGGCAGCCGTTCTCGCCGCCGCCACGCCAACCACCTACACCCACGTCACAGGCCTGGCGGAACAACTCCGCGAAGGCATCGCCGTCTGTGCCGAGGCCATCGACTCCGGCGCCGCCAACGCCCTACTCAACCGCTGGATCCACCGGGCCTAACCCGCCTGCCCTACCGCGAGTGGTCGCATCCAACCGCGTCCAACGCGTGCAACGCGTCCAAACGCGACCGCTCGCGGCAGGAAAGAGCAGGCCCGAGCTAGAGGCGGGGGTCGGTGGGATCGGATTCGAGGGCCAGTACGGCGAAAACGCATTCGTGGATGCGCCAGAGCGGCTCGTTTCGGGCCAATCGCTCCAGGGCCTCCAGACCCAGGGCGTACTCCCGCAAGGCGAGCGATCGTTTGTGCCCGAGGTTCCGATTGCGGAGGCGATCGAAATTGGCCGGTTCGGTGTAGTCCGGGCCATAGATCAGCCGGAGGTACTCCTGCCCGCGCACCTTCAACCCCGGCTGCGCCAGGCCCTTCGCGGTTCGGGTCAGATTGCCCGCGGGCTTGACCACCATGCCCTCGCCACCCGCGCCGGTCAGCTCCTCCCACCACGACGTGGCCGTCGAACGCGACGACTCGTCCGCGAGATCGACGTACACCCGACGGGTCGGCGCGATCAGCGAAGGGGCCGCCGCGACCAGGCGATCCGCGAGCTCGAGGTGCCACGCGTGCGGCCGGTCGTGGTACGTCGCGCCTTCCGAGGCCAGTACCTGGAACGGAGCCAGCCGTACGCCTTCCAGGCCATCGGTAGGCCAGCAGTACCGCCGGTACGCCTCGGTGAAGCGATCCGCGTTGACCGCACGGGCCTTCATCCGCTCCAGCAGCTCCGCAACCTCAGCGGAAAGCCCGCGCGCCGCGACCGCCTCCAGCGCGGTGATTGCCGTGGGCAACGACGTACGGGCGGCCGCGCCAACGGCGGCGTACTGGTTGCGCAGCAGGTCACCGGCCTTCGCGCTCCAGGGCAGCAGTTCCGCGTCGAGCAGCAGCCACGACGTACCGAGGTCGTCGAAGACGCCGGCCTTCGCCACCACGTCCCGCAGCGAGGCCAGGAACGCGGAGGTGGTCGCCGGGTCGAAGAACGAGCGCCCGGTCCGGGTGTACAGCGCGCCGAACCCGGGCAGGCCGAAGCGTTCCGACAGGTCGTCGCGGCCCAGCAGTACGACGGCCCGCGAGCCCATGTGCTTCTCCTCGCAAACCACCTCCGCGACGCCCATTCCGGCGTACGCGTCGAAGGCCTGCGCCGGGTGCTCCAGCAGTCCCGGGATCGGGGAGGTCGCGACCGGGCTCATCGTCGGCGGCAGGTACGGCACCAGCCGCGGGTCGATCGCGAACCGGCTCATCACCTCCAGCGCGGCGGCCGCGTTCTCGGCGCGGATGCTGAGCCGCCCGTGGTGCGCGGTCTCGATCACCCGCCGCCCGGAGACGTCGTCGATGTCCAGCACATCCGGCTCACGGCCCGTCGAGGTGGTCAGCGGCCGGGCCGGCTCGTAGTACTGCTCGAGTGCCGGCGTCGAGACCAGCTCCTTCGACGGATACCGCAACGCCGTCAGCACACCACCGAACACGCAGCCCGTGTCGAGGCAGATCGTGTTGTTGATCCACTCGGGTACGGGCGTCGGGGTGTGCCCATAGACGACCATCGCGCGGCCGCGGTAATCCTCGGCCCACGGATATCGAACCGGCAGGCCGAACTCGTCCGTCTCCCCCGTCGTCTCGCCGTACAGGCAGAATGCGCGTACGCGCCCGGAGGCCCGGCCGTGCATTCGCTCGACGAGACCCGCGTGGGAGACGACCAGCCTGCCGTCGTCGAAGACGTAGTGCGAAACGAGCCCGTCGATGAAGGCCTCGACCTGGGCACGGAACTCGGACGGCTCAGCGGCCAGTTGCTCCAGCGATTCGGCCAGTCCGTGCGTCTTGCGAACGTCCTTGCCGCGCAGGGCCCGGAGCAGTTTGTCCTCATGGTTGCCGGGGACGCAGACTGCGTTGCCTGAGGCAACCATGCCCATGACGAGCCGCAGTACGCCAGGCGTGTCCGGTCCACGGTCCACCAGATCACCGACGAAGATCGCGCGCCGCCCCGGGCAGGCGGCATCAACCGCACGACCCTCGGCATCGCGGATCACCTTGTAATCAAGGAGTTCCAGCAGATTCTCCAGTTCGGCCCGACAGCCGTGAATGTCGCCGATGACGTCGAACGGACCGGTCTCGTGCCGGAGGTCGTTGAACAGCCGGGTCCGTTCGATGCTGACGGCATCGATCTCCTCGACCGAGGACAACACGTGTACGCCGCGGAAGCCCTCGCGTTTGAGACTGCGCAGGCCGCGCCGCAACTGCTGACGCTGGCGAACCACGACGTGCGCGCCGAAATCGCGATCCGGCCGGGCCTCGTTCCGCTCCAGGCAGACCCGCTCCGGCGGATCCAGCACGATCGCCACCGGCAGTACGTCGTGCTCGCGCGCCAACGCCACCAACTGCTTACGGGCTTCGGGCTGCACATTGGTCGCGTCGACCACGGTCAGCCGCCCGGCCGCGAGCCGCTTGCCCGCGATGTAGTGCAGCACGTCGAACGCGTCCTTCGTCGCCGCCTGATCGTTCTCGTCATCGGCGACCAGCCCGCGGCAGAAGTCGCTCGAGATCACCTCGGTGCCAAGGAAGTGCCGCCGCGCGAAAGTCGACTTGCCCGAACCGCTGGCACCGACCAGTACAACAAGGCTCAGCGCCGGTACGTCGATCGTGGTCATGCCGCCACCTCCCGGCGGGTGAAGAGCGCAAGCTGCGTAGGCGATCCAACCTCGGCGTCAATCGGGCCGACCGGACGCAGCTCCACGTCGTACCCGTAGCCGGCCGCGACCTCGGAGGTCCACGCGGCGAACTCGGCCCGGGTCCACTCGAACCGGTGGTCCGGGTGGCGGAAGCCGTTCCCAAGGGCGGGATAGCGCACGTTGTACTCCGAGTTCGGCGTGGTCACGACGACCGCGCCGAACCGGGCGGCGCCGAAGACGGCCCGGGCCAACGCGGGCAGGCGCGGCGGATCGACGTGCTCGATGACCTCCATCAGTACGGCGGCGTCGAGCCCGGCCAGCCGATCATCGGTATAGGTCACGGACGACTGGAACAACCGCAGTCGTTCGCGCTGCCGGTCGGACATCTCGGCCACGTGCAACCGCCGCTCGGCGCGGGTCAGCGAACGGGCTGACACGTCGGTCCCGACCACCTGGACAAACGCCGGATCGGCCAGCATCAAGCCAACGAGCACGCCCTCGCCGCAGCCCAGGTCCGCGACGCGGCGCGCGCCGATCTCGTGCAGCACCTCCAGCACCGTCGTACGGCGCTGGGTGGCGAGCGGGACCACGCCGTCGTCATCGCCGACCTCTGCCTCCGGCTCGTCGGGCAGTTCGGCCTCGTCCACGGAGGCCAGTCGATCGAGCGCCAACTGGTCGAGCGCGGCCGTGGCCAGCCGGCCCTGGTGGGCCAGGTAGCGCCGGGAGATCTGGGCCTTCTCGGGATGATCCGCGAGCCAGCCCGCGCCCGCGCGAACCAGCTTGTCGACCTCGTCCGAGCCGACCCAGTAGTGCTTGGCGTCATCCAGCACGGGCAGCAGTACGTAGAGGTGGTTCAGTGCGTCCGCCAGCCGCATCGTGCCGGTGAGCCGAAGATCGACGTACCGCGAGTCATCCCAGCCGAGGGCCGGATCGAGCGGAACCGGCCGGGCGTCGACCTGCCAGCCGAGTGGCCCGAAGTAGGCCTCGGCCAGAGCGGCGCCACCTCGGCAGGGCAGGGCCGGAACGCGGATCTCCAGGTCGATCGACCGGGCCGCCAGCTCGGGCCTCGCGTCGCAACGACCTGTCATGGCCGTACGGAACAGCTTGCCGAGCGCGACCGCCAGCAGGCTGGAGGCGGCGTACGGGCGGTCGTTGACGTACTGGCCGAGCGTGAACCCTTCGGTGGCCTTACCGCGACCAGCCCGCACCAACGCGATCGGATCGACCTCCAGCAGCAACGCCGCCGTACAGCGCTCGTCGGTCGCCTCGGGGTACAGCACATACGCCGTACCACCGGCAACGGTGATCGACTGAGGTCGGCCCGGGTTCTTGTGCAAGAGGAAGCCGAGATCGGTCGCGGGGGCGCCCAGGCCGGACGAGGTCGTTGTGAGGGAGAGGAACACCCAGGCATTCGACCACGCGACCCGGCCAGGGCGCTGGCAATTACGCGCGGGACAATGTCCGGATGGACTTCACCGATCACCTCGCCGCCCACCTCGGCCCGGGCGCCGCGGTTCCGGCCGACTCTCCCGACGGCAGCGCGGCGGTGGTCATCTGGCGGTTCGAGAACGACGAGTCCGTCAGCTTCGCGACGGCCGGTCTGGCCGAGCCGTTCGGTCAGGAGCTGGTCTGCTCGGTTCGCCCCGGCCAGGACGGCGCGGGCCGGTTCCTCCTCACCACGGCGGTCGAACTGGTCCTGAAGGGCGCACGCGGGCTGGAGAATCTGCAGATCATCCGCAACAACCAGCCGCTGCTTGCGCGGACCGGTATCACCGGACTGCTGGTCGCAACCCATCCGTATCTGCCGGCCGAGTTCAATACCTTCGGCGAGGTGGAAATCCGCTCGCTGATTCCGTTGACGGACCCGGAGATCTTTCTCGCGGACGCCTACGGGGCCGATGTACTGACGGGATTGTTCGAACAAGAAGAACCGGATTTGCTCGACGTCACCCGGGCGCCGGTGTTCGACAGGCGGTCAGGACCGATTGAAAATTGAGACACGTGCGCTGAACGCTAGCGCGCCCTGGCCTTTTGGCTCTAGCGTTACCTCACGGATTTCGCTACAGACCGTTCTTCCCCGCTGACTTTGTGTTCCTGTCCCCGGGCCTGTGGCGAACCTTTGGGCTGAGCCGAACTTGGGCCCAGCCAACACATCGACACGGGGAAAGGACAATGGATAACTCCGGTTATTGCGCCCACACATCAGGATTGGCTCAACCAGAGGTACTGCGGTGAAGCCCCAGACCTTCGAACTCGTTCGTTACACCGACGTCAGTGGCGTCTCCGGCACCGGAACCGTGGCTGAAGGCTGCGTGTTCACCGATGGCTCGGTCGCGCTGCGCTGGCATGGCGACAACCCGTCGACCGCGGTCTGGCCGGACCTCGACTCGATCATCGCCGTGCACGGCCACTGCGGTGCGACCGTGGTGCGCTGGCTCGACGTCTCCGAGATGGAGCCCGTGCCCGGCACCGACCTGCTGCCCGGCGAGCTGGCGCACATTCTCGCGACCGGACGGCACACCCGCCGCCCCACCTTCGCCACCACGGTCTGACCCCTCGCTAGGCTGCGCGGCATGGCTCGCGCGAAGCAATCAGCCGGTACGCCGGCGACCGTCGCTCTGACCAAGGCCGCCGTGCCGTTCACCGTGCACGCCTACGAGCACGACCCGGCGGCAGCCTCGTACGGCCTTGAGGCCGCCGCCGCGCTCGGGCTCGAGCCGGCGCGGGTGTTCAAGACCTTGCTGGTCGAGGCCGACGGCCGGCTCGGCGTGGGCATCGTGCCGGTTGATCGCCAGCTCGACCTGAAGGCGATCGCCGCCGCCCTCGGTGCGAAGAAGGCCGTGATGGCCGATCCCGCCGCGGCCGAACGCACCACCGGGTACGTCGTCGGCGGAATCAGCCCGATCGGCCAGAAGAAGGCCCTGCCGACCGTGCTCGACGAAACCGCCCTCGGTCACGAGCAGGTCTACGTCTCCGGCGGCCGCCGGGGCCTCGACCTGGGCCTCGCCCCCACCGACCTGGTCACCGTAACCAAGGCTCGCACGGCCGCCATCGCCCGCTGAGCCTGGTTACGGCGTGACGCTCGGACGGCCGGTTTCCAGATGGCCGGTCAAGCGGCGGCGGTAGGACGGGTCTTGCGGTGAGGTGACCTCAAGGTCGTACCAGCCCTGGTCTGTCGGCCATGTCACCGCTCGGGTCTGCCGTCCGCGCAGTTCGATCTGCTGGTTCTTGCGGCCGAAGTCGAGGGCCTTCACACGTACGGCGATCGGGCGGCTGCTGGTGTTGACCAGCAGTAGTTCGAGACCACCTCGGCCCCGGATCGTGCTGATCCGGACGTCGAGCCCGGCGGCTTCGCCCGTACTGACCCCGGCGAGTTCGGCCCAGAAGCGGTTCGGCCCTTGCACGGCCAGTTCGTACGGCCCGGTGACGGCGATCTCCTCGGTCCGCTCACCCCGTACGTCGAAATGCGCCGGCGCCTCGAGTTCGCCGCCGTACGGGTAGACCGTGAAATGGGCCGAGGCCTTCCCCGGATTCGCGAGGCGCAGGCGCAACCTCTGGCCCGCGACGACGCCCGAAACCTCCGGGCGGTACGGCAAGGCCCGGGCCGGCCGGCGACCCGGCTCCTGCACCGGTACGGCCTGGTCAGTCGGCGGTACCGGACGCCACCGTTCGATCGGCGCCGGCACGGCCCCGGGCGTATCGATCACCGGGCGACGGCCGGCCCGGTGGAAGTCGAAGACCGAGGTCAGATCGCCACACGCGGTACGGCGCCACTGGCTGATGTTCGGCTCGTGCACGTCGGTCCAGCGCTCGAGCAGCCGGATCACCGAGGTGTGGTCGAACACCTCCGAGTTCACGTGGCCACCGATCGTCCACGGCGATACCACCGTCATCGGGACCCGCGGGCCGAGGCCGATCGGGCGGCCGTCGTACCAGTCGTCGCCCTGGCCCGAGGCCGGACGCGGCGCGACGGGCGGCGGCACGTGATCGAAGTAGCCGTCGTTCTCGTCGAAGTTGATCAACAGCACGGTCTTCGACCAGACCTCGGGGTCCGACGCGATCGCGTCGAGCAGGTCGTAGACCAGGTTCGCGCTGCCCACCGGGGTGGACGTACTGGGGTGTTCCGAATCGATTGCCGAGGGCACCAACCAGCTCACCTGTGGAAGGTTGCCTTCGGCAATGTCCTGCCGAAGGCGCGGCACCAGCGTCTCGGGCGCGGAGCGGTACATCGCCTTGCGGAAAAGGGCTTCCTCCTTGGCCGGCAGGGCCTCGACCGCCAGTTCGAACTGCGCCAGCACGGCCTTGCGCTCGTCCGGCGTCTTCGCGAACAGCTTGTCGTAGAACTCCTCGGTGGTGCGGTAGCCGCCGTCCACCTTCGCGAGGATCTTCTTGCCGATGGCCTTGAAGGTGGCGAAGTACTCGACTGCGTTGTCGGTGAAGTTGTCCCACTCCTGGTAGATCTGCCACGACACCCCGGCCTGCTCCAGCCGCTCCGGGTAGCTGGTCCAGCTGTAGCCCAAGTGGTCGTAGGAGTACGCCGCGTTGGTCACCGCGCGGGCCGTCGTACCGGGCTCGAAGCCGGTGGTGCCCGACATCAGGTAGTTCCGGTTCGGGTTGGTCGAACCGTTGACCGAGCAGTGGTAGGCGTCGCAGATCGTGAAGGTCTCGGCGAGTTCGTACTGCAGCGGAATGTCCTGACGTTCGTAGTGCGTCATCGAGGCCGCGGTCTTGGCCGCGATCCAGTCGTCGTGCCAGCCCTTGGCCCAGGCCTGGGTGGCGTCGTTGAAACCGTGCGGAAGATCGTCGAGGTACTGAATGTCGCCCGGAGCGCGTCCCGCGGCCGCGGCGGCCTCCCGGATCGAGAACGGCAGCACCTCACCGCCACCGGGTTTCGGCTGGTTCCAGATCGGCTTGCCGTCGCGCTGCCGCAGCGGGACCCGGTCGCCGTACCCCCGGACGCCGCGCAGCGTGCCGAAGTAGTGATCGAACGAGCGGTTCTCCTGCATCAGGATGATGACGTGCTCGACCGCGGCCAATCCCCCTGGCCGGATCGGCCGCGCCATCGCGGTATGGACCGACGGCGGCAGCAGCGACAACACCGCCCCACCGGCAACGGACCCGAGCACCTGACGACGTGATACCTCAACCATGCCCGCACCCTAAAACGCTTTACCTACCCCTGTCTCCAGTCGATGCCCGCCCTTCTTCAGAAGTTCACCACGACCGCCGTTGCGTTCATTCGCCGGAATCCGCCTCTTCCGGCCACGCACCGGTGCCGGTCCGATGAGCTCAAAGGGCGGGTTCCGACGAATGAACGCTAGTGTCCTGAGTCGGACTTAGGCGGTCTTGCCGGCGCGGCGCTGGAGGGCGGCGGCGTGGAGGTCGGTTAGCACGGCCTCGGTGGTTTCCCAGCTCATGCAGGCATCGGTGACGGACTGGCCGTAGGTGAGCTCGCGGGTCGGGTCCAGGTCTTGGCGGCCTTCGACCAGGAACGACTCGAGCATCACTCCGGTGATGGCCTGATTGCCAGCGGCAACCTGCGCGCCGATCTCGGCCGCGACCGACGGCTGGCGCTTGTGGTCCTTGCGGCTGTTGCCGTGGCTCGCGTCCACGACCACGCGCTCGGGCAGACCCGCGTTGCGCAGCAACTCCAGCGCGCCCTCGATCGAGGCGTCGTCGTAGTTCGGCCCGGAGTCGGCGCCACGCAGCACCAGGTGACAGTCGCCGTTGCCGCGCGTGTGCAGGATGGCCGGCCGGCCGCTGGCGTCGATACCGGTGAAAACATGCGGTACGGCGGCCGCGCGGATGGCGTCGACGGCGGTGGCGATACTGCCGTCGGGGCGGTTCTTCATGCCGATCGGCATCGACAGACCCGAGGACAACTGGCGGTGCACCTGGCTCTCCACCGTGCGAGCGCCGATCGCTCCCCACGCGACGGTGTCCGCGATGTACTGCGGGGTGATCGGGTCGAGGAATTCGCATCCCACCGGCAGACCTCGCGACAACACCTCCAGCAGCAACGTCCGCGCGGTACGCAGTCCCGAGTTCACGTCGCCCGAACCGTCCAGAGCCGGATCGTTGATCAGGCCCTTCCAGCCCAGGGTGGACCGCGGCTTCTCGAAGTACACCCGCATCACCACCAGCAGCCCGTCCGACAGCCGCTCGGCCGCGACCTTCAGCCGGTCGGCGTACTCCAGGGCGGCCGCGGCGTCGTGCACCGAACAGGGGCCGACAACAACCATCAGGCGGTCGTCCGTGCCGTCGAGCACGTCGGTGACGGCGCGGCGGCCGGCCAGCACGGTTTCGGTCAGTCGTTCATCGAGCACGTGGTCGGCGAGTAATTCGGCCGGGGTGACGAGCGGCACGACCTTGTCGATACGGCGGTCGACAACGCTGGTTGGAGTGGTGTTCACGAGGTTCATGATGGGTGCCTTTCCGCCGGCGGCCGCGGAAAGACCCGAGATCAGCGCCGGCTGGGAACGAGAAAAGGCAAGGACGGTTGTCCTTGCCTTCGAGCCGGCTTCGGTGATTTCGGGGCGTCAGCTTGCAGCTGAGTCGCCCGGCACCAAGGCCGGCCACTCAAAAAACTGCCAATAGCTGCGCTTCACATCGCCCAGCGTACACGAAGCGAGATGGCCGTCTCACCGGAGTAACCCTTAACACCGGTTCGTCGTTGAGGTCGTGAGCCGGGCAACCCTGAGACCCGGCAGCCGTCCGTGAAGGGACAGACCGCCGTGGTATCTCGGCTTGGGGGCCGGCACAATGCGTTCGAATCCGGTCCAGTGGTGACCGCCTGGCTCTGGGCCGGCAGGTGATGCCCCGGATCTTCGAGCTGGTGCGGCACGCCGACGTGAGCGGAGTCTCCGGCACCGGGGTGGTTGCCGAGGGCTGCGTTTTCACCGACGGTTCGGTGGCGCTGCGCTGGCGCGGTGACAATCCAGCGACGGCCGTCTGGCCCGATCTCGACTCGGTGCTCGCGGTGCACGGTCACCACGGCGCCACCGAGGTGAACTGGCTCGACCAACTCGATCGCAGCGCCTTCCGTGCGCCGATGCTGCCGTATCCGGCCACGCCACCCGGTGGCGCGCGGTCACCGCTCGTCCCGACGCCGCCGGATCCAGCCGATACGGTCGAGTGGAGCGAACCCCTGCAGGCCTCGATACCGCCGGCGAGCGCCTTCGCCGACTCATCCCCCTTCGCCGACGCGCCGTCTCCCTTCGCCGACCTCCCGGATCCTTTCGACGAGCGGGGGTCGTCGGTCCCGCCGAGCCCTTTCATTGAGCCTGGGCTGTCGGTTCCAGGGAGCCCGTTTGCCGAGTCGGAGGTGCCGGGCGAGGGCCGGCAGCCGGGTGGGCGGTATCGGCGCGAGCCGGTCGTTGACGGCCATCACGGCGACGAGGCCTGGGGCGATCTGCTGGATGGGCGGACCAGTCACGGCTATCGGCCGTCCACCCCGGCCGGATCGTTCCTGGGCGAGTCCGCGCCGCGCTCCCGGGGTCGGCACTTCCGGTCATGAAGACCGCCCACGGCTTAGCAGGTCGAACCGGCCGACACCTGACCGGGAAGCGAAGTGCGGGTTTCTCCGGTAGAACTACCTCGTGACACTGATCTATCTGGTCCGGCACGGCGAACCGGACTACGAACCGATCGACAGCCGGGGCTGGCCCGGTTTGTCCTCGGGACTCGCCGTGCTGACCCCGGTCGGCATCAAACAAGCCGTGGCCGTGGCCGACGAGCTCAGTGGCGTTGCCGCGAACTACCTGGTCTGTTCGCCGTACACCCGGGCCATTCAAAGTGCCGCGCTGATCGGACATCGGCTGGCCCTCGGTGTGCGGGTCGACCTGGATTTCGGCGACTGGCTGCCTGATACGGGTGGTGCCTGGCGGGGTCCGGCCGATGTGCGGGGTATCGCCGCGGAGCTGGCCGAGTTCGACGGCGAGTGGCCGGACGGCGTACCACGCAGGTGGGAGCCGTTGTCCCGGGTCCGCGAGCGGGCCACGGCCGCGCTGCGCCGATGTGCCGCCAGTACGGACGGGCCGATCCTGGTGGTCACGCACAACCGGGTGATCCAGGCGATCACCGGTGCGGCCGACACCCCGCATGGCGGTCACCAGCGCCTGTGGTTCGACCCGGCCGCCGATGCCTGACGCTGAGCCATCGCGGTTGGTGGTGGTGCTGGCCGTGATCGCGGCCGGCGGCGCGATCGGCGCAGTCGCGCGGTACGGGCTCGCCCACGCGATGCCGCATCAGGCCGGGACCTTCCCGTGGGCGACGTTCGCCACGAACGTGCTCGGGTGCTTGCTGATGGGCGCCTTGCTCGCTTGGCTCCACCGCGCGCGACCGGCCCGGCCGTTGCTGGCCGCCTTCGCCGGGACCGGCGTACTCGGCGGATTCACCACCTTTTCGACGTACGCCGTGGAGACGCGCGGGCTGCTCGCCGACCACCCGGTGACGGCCTTGCTGTACTTGTTCGGCACCCTCGCGGCCGCCCTGCTCGCGGTGATCCTCGGCAGCTCCGCCGTCCGGGTGGCGCGATGAACCTGCTACTGGTCGCCGCCGGCGCCGCGATCGGCGCGCCCCTGCGTTACCTGGTTGATCGCTGGATCACGCGATGGGCGGGTGGCTCGTTCCCGTGGGGAATCCTGCTGGTGAACGTACTTGGCAGTTTTGTCCTGGGGTTGCTCGCGCCCCAGCCCGATCGTGTTGTATCGCTGCTGATCGGCATCGGATTCTGTGGCGCCTTCACGACGTACAGCACCTTTGCCGCCGTCACCGTCGCTCTCGCCGAATCAGGTCGTCTACGCGCCGCGACCGCCAACGCATTCCTAAGCCTCACCCTCTGCCTAGCGGCCGCACTACTCGCGCAGAGCATCACCTAGCAGGCTTGGCGGTGGAACGTTCCAACCGGCGCACGCCTACGGCTGGGCCGGCGTCCGCGTCGCGCTGACCAGCGCCGCGACGGCTTCGTGCAGTGAGTCGACCCGCTCGGGCATAGGTGGTTGCTCGTACCAACCAGGTCCACCGACCACCAACCGGTACGTCGGCCGGGTCCGCGCCAGACCGCGCAGCGCGGGAAGATCCGCCGTCCCCGCGGCACTCGACCAGACGAACACTGCGGCCGGCCGAACCCGCCGTACCGCATCCGACAACGAACGGGCCGGAGTGGCCGCGCCGAGAGTACGGACCGGAACCCGGCGTTCCGCCAGCGACGCCGCGACCGCCAGCAGCGGCAGCGCGTGGTCCTCGCCTTCCAGGCAGGCCAGGATGACGGGACGTTCCGCGGCGTCGGGCCGATTCCGTTCGATCGCACGCCTGGTGTGGTAGCGCAAGGCGCCCGCGACACAGTCCGAGGCAAGATGCTCGACCTCGACGCACGCGCGGGTCCGTTCCCACTGCTCGCCCACCTGGATCAGCAGAGGTGCGAGCCGCTCGGTCCAGGCGTCGACCACCCCCGACCGGTCCAGCGCCCGCGCGATGGCATGCGTCAACCGCTCGCTGTCCATCGCGTTGGCGAGCGCGAACAATTCCTCGGTCGTGACCTCCGGCGTTCGCTGCGACTGGCGGCGAGGTACGCCGAAGGCCATCCCGGCAGCGTTCACCGGGTCCGGCGTCCGGGCGAAGCCGTCGCCGCCTTCCACGCCTGCAAGCCCCTGCCCGGTGTCGAACGCCTCCGCGTCGGCGAAGTCCCGCACCGCCCGCAGGCCGCCGTACTCCCCGCCGCTCAACGCCCAGTGGCCCCCGTTGTTGCCGCCGTCGTACGAGCGCCACTCCGCCTGCGCCCGGTCGTACGCCGCCTCGCGGTCCGTCCGCTCGTACGGCGTCTCAGCGCTGGCCCCGTCGTACGGCGCCTGGTGCTCGCCGGCTGGGTCCTCGCGGCTGGGGTTGACGGCGTGGTCCGGAACAGCGCCGGACGGGTGACCGCCGCGGTTCGCGCGGTTGAAGTCGGGACCGCCTCCGCGGCGTACGTCAGTCCGGCCAGAACCGGACGGCCCGGGATAGCCCGCGCCGGGTACGACGGGCGGAAGCACCGGCGCCTCGCGGACCGCCTCCACCGCGGCAGCGGTCGGCATACCCCGGTGGATCAACTGCAGGGCCGTACGGAGCCGGGCGAGGTCTTCGGCGGTGTAGCGGCGGTGGCCGCCCGTACTACGTTCGCTCGGGCCTAGCCCGTACCGGCGCTCCCAGCTGCGCAAAGTCGGTGCGGCCACGCCAAGTCGCCGAGCGGCCGCACCCACGGTGAGGCATGTCCCGGTGGCAAGCGACGCATCGAGCCGAATACTCGGTATCCGTACGCTCAGGTGCTCCGAATCGACCTGTTCCGACATGGCGTCATCATGCCGTTGTTCCGCTTGAAAACTAAAGGTTCACGCTTGAACTGAGCGTTTTTCAGCACAACGCGATAACGAAGCGACCGAAGGTTGAGACAACGAGGGTTGAAGTACGAGTGCTTTGAGCATAGTTTTCACCGAGCGCCCGTCCGCGCTCACGGTGAGTCAAGGAGGTTGCCATGTCGAGAGGGATGCCTCGCCTACCCGCGCCGCTCATGGATCTCTGGGACTGGCAGTCCCAAGCTGCATGCAGGGACGTCAATCCGGAGCTCTTCTTCTCCCCCGAGTCCGAGCGGGGTGTGCGCAAGAGGGCACGCGAAATGGTGGCCAAGTCACTTTGCGGCACCTGCCCGGTCCAGCCCGAGTGCCGGCAGCACGCGCTGTCCGTGGGCGAGCCGTACGGGGTCTGGGGTGGAACCACCGAATCAGAACGGGACAACGTGGTCCTGCCCGAACACCGCAAGTCCGCCTGACCCAAGAACGCGACCTTCCGGCAGTCCTCCCCCGAGGGCTGCCGGATCGTCTACCCACGCCCACCCACAGCCGGCCACCGCGCGCCGCGCCAAGTTCCCGCCGCGAGTCGTCGCGTCCACACGCGCCCACCCACGGCCGAGCCCAGCGCGACGCCACCTCGGTCTAGCCGAGTGTGCGAACATCCTGCGCAGGTTGTCGCACGTCCACTCGCGGAACAAGGCGAGCGGCGCCTGGCCGGGCGTGCCGTCCCCGCCGTCAGCGGGAGAGGTCGCCGGCCTCGCCGTCGTCAGGGTCGGGACGGTCGGCCGGTGTGTCGGCGTCCTTCGGCGTGTCGGCTGAGCTGGACTTGCCGGGCGGATTGGCGGACTTGCCCGAGGACGTATCCGCCGGACCGGTCGGCTTGTCCTTCTTCCCCGGCTTGTCGTCCTTGCCGCTGGGCTTGCCCGCGCCACCCGGCGCCTCGGGGCGGTTCTTCGCCAGCCAAGCGAGGAACTCCGGATCATCATCCGGCGCGACCTGCCTCGGCGCGGGCCGTCGCGGCCCGGCGCTGGGATGTCCGGAACGTCCGGTCACGTGCTGCTTGTGAGCGTGCGCGCGCGACATCAGGATCCAGGTGATCGGCCCGACAAACGGAACGAGCACGATCAGGACAATCCAGAACAACTTCGGCAGATGCGGAACATCCTCATCGCGAGTCTGGATACAGGAAAACAGCGCGTAGACACTCAGGGCCAGGCTGATCAGGAACGGCAGAATTCGGACCACACCCCCACACTACGGGTCGCGACCACATTCCACCGCCGACGCGACACCACCACGCGCGCCGCACACCACGACGCCACCCCATACCCCGCCAGATCCCCCACCCCACCCGCTACTCGTCGTTACCCGGTGGTCACGATCGGGCGCAGTACCGGCCGAACCACGCGAACCCCACGGCCCACCCGCCCCAACCAAACCGGCGCAAGCGCACAACCAACCCCGCGCCCCTCCGCCTCCCTCCCCACGGTCGGACGCAAAATGCGATCCACCACAACAACAAAAACCCGGAAGTCCACCCTCTCCACCCACCCCGACCACGCCTCCCGGCCCAGCCGCCCGCACGCCGTACCCAGCGCACCCCCATCCGGCAAGAGCACTGGCCAATCTGTGGAGAACCTGCCGCGAGGTGCCTGTTGTGTTTGCGCACGCGCGACATGAGGAGGCACCTCGCGGCAGGGTTTTCCACAGATTGCCGCATTCCGCGTCCGACCGTGGGCGGGATCGAGGGCCGGACCGCATTCCGCGTCCGACCGTGGCCGGGATCGAGGGCCGGACC